>CAZXSP010000107.1:0-4126 GCA_964643285.1 uncultured Eubacteriales bacterium | reverse complement strand
GGTTGAGGATAAAATTGGTGCAGATTGTCCAACAGTGTGCTCCAAATGTCCTTACGCCAAGAATTGCGGGAAGGAAATAGTCAATTTCTTCACTATTTCCGATAAAGGGCAAAGGTATCTAAAGGGTTCATAAGCCCGGCACAAGGAGGTGGAATTATGACAAGATACTCGCAATCGGAGGAAGATTATTTGGAGTGCTTGTACATGATCAAACTCCAAAATAAAAAGGCCAGGGTAACCGATGTAGCCAACGCTTTGGACGTGAAAATGCCCTCTGTGGTGGCGGCGGTTCGCTCTTTGTCCGATAAAGGTCTGGTGGAACAGGAAAAATACGGGCATATATACCTTACCAGGAAAGGCGAAGCGGTGGCTAAGGATGTTCACGATAGGCATGAGTTATTGTATGCCCTTTTGTACGAGGTGTTGGGTCTGGACGCGGATGTGGCAGAGGAAGACGCTTGTCAAATGGAACATTGTCTGTCTGCTGAGACCCGCGAACGGATAGCCAGAATCGTGGAATTCACCCGAGCCTGCAAAAAGGAAAAAGCACAGTTTCTGGAAAGGTTCATGCATTTCGTCAAAACGGGCGATGGGCCCAAACCTTGTTTGGGGTGCGAAAAAGCGTAGCCTGGGTTCTTAAGGCGGGTAAGCGCCCAGAGCCCAGGCCTTCAAAGTTACACTTTCTTCAATAAGCGGGGCCGTCCAGACCGTTCACCACTATTATTCCTGACACTAATCCGTCCTCAACGATGAACACAACGCTCTTTATGCTGTTTTCCGGAGTGTAAGCGTAGACGCGGTCGTAGTTATGACCGAACCAAGCCTCATCATCGTAGCTTATCCCGTCCACAGTTTTGAGCCCTTCAGGTCCGTGAGCTGTCAGGAATTGTTCGGTATCACCCATGGCGACGCCCAGGGCCTGAAACCCGGCTCTGTTTGCCCTAAGCGTAATGATATTGTACACGCCGTTTGCGGGGGTCAAGTAGGTCACCTGCAAGCCGTCGCTTTCGACTACAGTGACTTGGCCGAAACTCTCGGCCCTGAAGGTTTCGCGGTTTTTTTCGGTAAGATCCAAACCAAAAGGAAAATCTACGGGATACGGATTAAGATATAGTGCTCCCGGCAAGTCGGTTCCCAGCAAACCGAACGCGTCATCATACCAATACATTAAGTGATATTTAACGCAATCTCGCAGTCGATTCGATTCTTCCTGGGAGAATAATTCGTTCAAACAATCGTTATAAGTCATGCAGTCGTGATTCCATTGAGCCATGATTATGTCAGACAGGCCTTCAGAGTATGCTCCGTCAGAGGTAAGATAAGCTTTGCCGATGTAGTAATCGCGCAGTTTTTGGTCGCCTGTTTGGGTTAGGTCTTCATTGACCGCGAAATCACGCAAGTTTACCCATAGGACACTGAACCAAACCCTTCCGGACGGGTCTACCATTTGCTCGCCTGAACTGTCGAAATCGTAGGTTTCATGCAGTTCCTGCCAGGTGTTACGAGTGAAATTCTCAAGACAAGGCAGCAATTCGTCGGCCCCCACTGCTTCACCCGCCATGAGTAGCGGCATGTAATCGTGGATGTCGCCGGTGGACGCGTGGTCGCCGCCTGTTTCATGTTGGCCGTCGCCGATTTCTCCGTGGCTACCATTGGGTTCCTGTTGGGGGCCGGTGAAGGTGCATCCCACGGCGGCCACTAAGAAAAGTATCATGACCAGGCCCATAGTCGGCCGCATTTTGGGTCTCTTGGCGATCATTTTTATCCGCTCCTTAATCCCGGACGAACTTGATGTCATGGTAATGGCGCCTATTAACGAATCCCCGCGATTCCCAAAGCGTTGGAGCATATCCAGTAAAGCGGCCCCGTAGGCTTTTCGATGCGAGTCTCCGAACCCTTCAAGTGTGCTTTGGTCGCAAGCGAGTTCGCAGTCTGTCCTGGAAAGGTGGGCAGACCACCAAACAACTGGGTTAAACCAGTGGATGACCAGACATAGGCAGCTGAGGCAGGACCAGAGGTGATCTCCATGTTTGTAGTGCGTTTCTTCGTGAGCCAAAATGTACTTCAAGGTGTCTTCACCGAGGCAATCAGGCGGGATATAAACCGCGGGTCTCAGGCCAAAAAGGCAAGGTGATTTTACAAAAGGTGAGGTATAGACGGGTAAGATGGCCCCTGTTGGCTCTATTCTTGTTCGGGTCTTTCTAAGTCTTGTGTATAGCCACAAATATTGTGCAACGAAGAAAAGCCCAAGAATTCCACCGCCTGCAAGCCAAATTCCGCGCACAAGTTTTTCACGTGTGCCCCGGTTTGCCGTTACGGGGCCCTCATCCGTGGTGGGCGTGGATGAGTTTTCGCCTTCGTTGGCAACCGGATTGTCCTGAAGTGCTGCGTTGCCATGTGTTGTTTGTCCTCCCGATGTATTTTCATCCACGATATTGTGTTGTGCGGGTGGGGCCGGGTTTGCGGCAAATTCTGTTGGGCCATTCACTGGGCTGACCAGGTTTAGCACGCTCATTTGGTTATGTAGCAGGGGAAAGGGCAGAACAAGTCTTATTGCTACCAACAACCACAATGCGTACTGCGCCCTCAAATCGAGTTTACCTTTGAAAATACTTCGGAACATGATGACAATCAGAATCAAGGTGGAAGATGCCACGGTGCTCTCAAGCATTTATTTCACCTCATCGATCCTGTCTAGTATGGCTCGGAGTTCCTCGAGTTCTTGGGGAGAGATGTTCTTGTGTTCCACAAGAGTGTTCACCATCATTCCCACACTACCTTCGAATAGACGAGTGAGAAAACTTTCGGTTTCCGATAAAACCGCTTCACTCCTTAGAATTGTGGGGTAATATTTTCGGGTTTTGTCGTCCATCTTGTAGCGCAAAAGACCTTTTCGGGTCATGCGCCCGATGATGGTTTTTGTGGTACTTTTTGCCCACCCAGTTTTGTGTTCCATTATTCTGGAGATATCCGTTACGGTCATAGGGGCTTCGTCCCACAGACTTTCCATGATAGCCCATTCGCTGTTGGGCATGGTGATTTTCGGTTTATGTTGCACGGTTTTCCCCCTTTCGGATTACAAGTGTAACCCTAATATATATATGCGAGGTTACACTTGTCAACCTATAATTCATGAAAATCATCGTTGAAATTCGGGCATAGACAAAAAGCTGAGCGGCAATCGGCACAGTCACTACGGGCACAGCCACTATGTGCACAGTCAAAACCGGCAAAGTCACAATCGGGGTTCCCAGTTACTGGTAATATGTGGTATTATGTCGTTTGGAAGTACCACAGCCTATCGAAATTTGACTTTCGGTGGTGAATGGCCCTGCAAATAACGGATTTGGCTTTTAACATGGTATTTGAGGATTCGCGGCTAAGTCACGCCGACCGAGGGGTCTTTTGCAGCGTGGCGTATACACGCCCTCAAAGCCTCAGGCACCTGGCCCAAAAAACAGGTGCGGGGCGCAAATACATCGCGAAGACGTGTAAGAGGCTGGCCGAGGCTGGCTGGCTACGCCTTGTAAGTCAAGCAAATATCCTGCGCCCTGTTTGCTGGGTTCCGCACGGACAACAGCAGGATATGGCCAAACAACTGGAGCAAGAATACGATATGTGCCCTTTTGCAGGTGAATTCCTGTTCGGTCGAGTCCTGGAGCACCTGGTGGACGTACCTGGATTCATACACAACGCTAGGCCGGACTTTTTGACGCACCCTAAGACAAATGAGTCATTGGAATTGGACTATTTTGCGCCGGGGGTCTTGGCCGGGGAGTTCAATGGTCAACAACATTACAGTGAAACCAAGAAATACTCAAAGCAGGTGGTTGCTGACACCAAGGCTAGAGATCTCATCAAGGAAGCCCTTTGTCAAAGGCAAGGACTACCTTTAGTGGTGGCTAACTCGGATTCTTTGGGGTTGGAATCGGTCCGGACTTTGCTGCCATCGTCTGTGCCAAGACATGTTTTTGATCTGTCCGACCCGTATCCTAAGAAGTTGGACCAGTTGTGCACCACATATCGGCGAAGTATCTCAAGGATGTTTTCTTTTCCGGAGTAATAATCGGCCTATGTCCCTCGCAGGCCCATAGAAACGACGGCTTGGGTCCTCAGGGGACCAAAG
>CAZXSP010000106.1:0-4134 GCA_964643285.1 uncultured Eubacteriales bacterium | reverse complement strand
CACCCAAGATTTAGTCAAAAACATTCTTGAAACCGAAGTGTACTGCATTGCAGAACGCCACAGGACGGGACAAGCAGTTTTTGAGACCTTGGGATCATTTGCGCCTGCCTTCGGTATGATCGGCACCCTCATAGGATTGGTGCAGATGCTTCTGGTTTTGGATTCGCCAGAAAAGATCGGCCCGGGAATGGCGGTGGCTTTGGTAACTACCTTTTACGGAACGGTTCTTGCAAATATGGTGTTTTTGCCTTTGGCAAACAAGCTTAAGAATCAAAGCCAACAGGAAATCACGGTAAAGGAAGCCGTTATAGAAGGGGTTTTGTCTATACAGTCCGGCGATAACCCCAGGTTAATAAGGGAAAAGTTGGAGGTCTTCGTATCTCCAAAAAAACGGGAATTGCTTTCGGACCCGGCTTCCCGCAGGAAGGGGGCCGTAGAAGATGGCCAGGCGATTCGCTCGTAGAGACGATAGCGAAAGGTCCAATCCGTGGATAACCACGTATTCGGATCTGGTTACCCTTCTCATGACCTTCTTCATTCTTTTGTTTTCGATGTCCATTATGAACCAAGCAAGGTTCCAAGCGATCATAAGTTCAGTTCAAGGGGCTTTTGGCATCTTGGACGGTTCGCCCTCTACAATTTTGGATTCGGAGGGCTCGTCATTGGACCCGGATCTCGTGGCTTCTGAACTGGCCCAGTTGGAGAAGCTCGCCAATGTTTTTCGTCACGAGCTCAGCGAAGAAGGCTTATCCGAAAAAGTGTCTTTAGTAATAGAAGAAAGGGGCCTCGTATTTAGATTTGCCGATTCTGTGCTTTTCGATTTGGGCAGCGCCGACCTTAGGCTCGAAGCCGGAAACGTGCTGACAAAAGTGGGTTCACTTCTGAGTACCATTCCGAACAGCATTAGGGTGGAAGGCCACACGGATGATTGGCCGATTAGTACGGACAGGTTCCCTTCCAACTGGGAACTGTCTACCGGAAGGGCTACCAGCGTTGTCAGGTTCCTCTTGTCCGTATCAGGTTTGAATGGGGACAAGCTTCAGGCGGGGGGTTATGCAGAGCATCACCCCATAGACACAAACGAAACTTCTGAGGGACGGCAGCGAAACAGACGAGTAGACATCATTGTAATGCGCAGTTCTTTGTCTTTAGCGGAGCCAAACTAAACTGTGACACCAACGGTTATCGGAGGTGCCTTGAAATGGCTAAAAAACTAATACTGATCGCAGCAATCGTCCTAGTTATGGGAGTAGCCGGTTATTTCACCGCATCAAGAGTCTGGGGATTTCCCATTTTCGGAGCCCCCGGCGACGCCGAATTTGGCGGCACGCCTGTAGTAAAGACCACAACAGTGAACTTCGGTCAGTTCATGACTAACTTGGTAGAGCCGGGCCGCTTCATCAGAATTTCCGTAGAAGTTGAAACAATACGCGAGCAGGCCGAAGGACTTACAGAAAAGATGAGCCAGCTGAAGACCGACATCTATGCGCTCTTACGGTCAAAATCCTACGCTGATCTTTTGGGAGAGGACGGATTGCGTAACCTTCAAAGCGACATGCTGCAGCGAATAGACAGCACCTGCCCGGATTGTTTTACCAATGTGTTCTTTTCCGAATTCATAGTTCAGTAAAAAAACAATTTAATAGTCGACATATAGCGCGTTAAGCGAACAAAAACATAAAATAGTCGCTTTTTCGCCAAAAAGCAAGCGGGGTAGACATATAAAGGGGGGAGCCCGCCGGTTTTTTCGGCATACAGTATGGGAACAGGATCATTCGCATCTGATGTTTTTAAGGTTCTCGGTTTTTTGGGATTCCTTGTGGCGGTTTCAGTGTTTATCGTTAAACGCCGCTATAAGGACAACCCAATTAAGGCAGGCAGTCTTTCGATTTTGGATTCCCAATCCTTGGGAGGAAACCGAACGCTCTGCGTTGTGCGTTGGAAGCAGAACCTTCTGCTTTTGGGTGTAACCGACCACTCAGTGACTCTACTAAAGTCACAGGAGCAAGCGGAGTCCGAACCTGAAACCTGCTCTGTAACTGCCCAAGAAGACCGCAGTGGTTTTCTCGAATTTCTGTCGAAGTACAAAGGCAAAAACACGGGCAAATTTCTCGTAGTGGGAGTGCTTCTCACCGCTTTCTTTTTGCTTCATCCGGCATACATAGCAAATGCCGCCCCGACCGACATCCCTGTGCCCAATATCAACATTACCTTGCCCGAACAAACGCAAGGCGGTTTGGCCCAGGCCTTAAGCCTTTTAGGTTTGTTGACAGTGCTTGCCTTGGCTCCCGCAATTTTGATCCTTACTACCTCGTTTACAAGAATAGTCATGGTCTTCTCGTTTTTGCGCTCGGGCCTTGGAACACAACAAACCCCGCCAAATCAAGTGCTGATAGGCCTTGCGTTGCTTCTTACCTTTTTTGTGATGGCCCCAACTTGGTCTATGGTGAATGAAGTTGCGCTCACACCCTATCTAGACGGCGACATCACGGCCAAAGAAGCTTTCGACAAGGCTTCCGACCCACTTAAAGAATTCATGTTGAAAGAAACACGGGAAAAAGATTTGGCTTTGTTTTTCGACCCTTCCTCAAGCGAAGCGCCTGATTCGCCTCAGGAAATGTCCATGATACAAATAGCCCCGGCGTTTGCCATTTCCGAGCTGAAAACCGCTTTTGAAATGGGATTCTTGATATATTTGCCCTTCTTGGTCATCGACATGGTGGTCGCTTCAACTTTGATGGCCATGGGCATGCTCATGCTTCCGCCGGTTCTCATTTCCCTGCCCTTTAAAATTCTTTTGTTCGTCTTGGTAGATGGCTGGGGACTTATCTCAAAAACTCTTATAACCGGTTTCCGGTGATGGAGGGATGGCTTTGACCATTGATCAGGTTGCAAGCATAGGTAGGGAAGCGCTGGTCGTAGTGCTATTGGTTACGGCGCCGCCATTGGTCCTGTCAATTACTGTGGGGCTTCTGGTTTCGGTGTTCCAAGCCACCACTCAAATTCACGACCAGACCCTATCGTTTATGCCCAAGATTTTGGCGGTGTTCTTGTCGCTTTTCTTGTTCGGCGGCTGGATGCTGAGAACGCTTGTGGATTTCGCCAACAGGCTTCTTTCCACATTGACAAGTTTGATCTAGAGCCCGAGGGGGTGTTTTTGTGAGCCAGTGGTTTGTGTTGGTATTCCCGTTTGTCTGCGTGCTTTTACGCACTACCGGTATTATCATAACGGCGCCTCTTTTTTCAGCGCGCCAAATACCCGTCATACTCAAAGCACTTCTGGGCATTCTGGCCGGTTACTCTTTGTGGGCAAATGTTCCGTTGGCGGCTATGCCGCTCACCATGTCCGGCATTGTAGGTTCTTTAACAGGCGAGATTGTGTTGGGGCTATTCTTGGGGGCTATCCCGGGTGCGCTGCTTACCGGCATAGAATTGGCAGGTCAAATCGCAGACATGGAATTGGGCTTCGGCATGGCCAACATTATGGACCCGACACGCGGGCACACAGTACCCCTAATGGGAATGTTCAAGAACACAGTGATAACACTGATGTTCTTGGCTCTAAACGGCCACCGCTTGTTCATAGAAGCCCTGCTGCAGTCCTTTCACGCCG
The DNA here is from genome assembly GCA_964643285.1 of uncultured Eubacteriales bacterium. Taxonomy (GTDB): domain Bacteria; phylum Bacillota; class Sulfobacillia; order Fermentithermobacillales; family Fermentithermobacillaceae; genus JAXGZG01. Next base: position 521 of record CAZXSP010000106.1, on the reverse strand, counting down.
TACCGGCAGGCTCTGCTTTTTTGCCAACGACTTGGGCCTCCATTGGGATTTACACGTTATCAAAAGTTTTTTGGATCGCCATAACCTTGTCGGCTCCTGTGTGGGTATGCATCTTGGTTGTGGATATTGGGCTGGGTTTCTTGTCCAGAAGCGTACCGCAAATGAACGTTTTCGCTGTTGGGATGCCCGTTAAGACAATGGTGGGTTTAGGTATTCTGTCTTTGTCCATAGGCTTCTATGGAGCGTTTGCCGGGAGCATTACTGAATCAGTCCAATACGTTCTCAATAGTCTTTTGGGGGTTTTGAGCCCATGATGTGCACAAATATTGACCTCCAACTTTTTGGCCAAGAAAAGAAAGAACCTGCAACCCCCAGAAAACGGCGGATGGCCAGGGAAAAGGGGCAAATTGCCCAGTCCCAGGACCTTTCGTCCGCTGTGGGGTTACTGGGAGGAATCATGGCGCTCAAATACGCGTTTGGGCCTCTCGCCAAATTCGTGGGAGAACGTTCTTTACAGATGT
>CAZXSP010000105.1:0-4143 GCA_964643285.1 uncultured Eubacteriales bacterium | reverse complement strand
CTCGAAGACAACTCGTTTGTTTACAGCTTGGTCGATTTTAGCTCCGGTCATCGGGCTCCCCGGGTGAGAAAACCACCAAACGGCGTAATCACAGTACACATCGTTGAAATCCAAACCTTTACTTTTTACATAGCTCACCAAGTTGCTGTAAATGCTGGGATTCCAGTATGAGGCCACGGTTTCGAATGTCTCTCTAAAATTGAAACCTTTTTCTTGCACCAAGAACTCGAATAGCCACGCATTGTTGTAGGAATGTCTGTCTTCAGGCGCCCAAATAGCAAGCGCTGTGGGCGAGTATGTCAAAGGTTTTTCCAGATGTTTTGCTGCCAAAATACCGCCCATGTCGGGGTGGGGGCTGTCGCCGTTGGGATAAGCGATGCGTCCGGCGGCGTAGTCTGCGGAACTCTCCAGCCACCACTGCCGTGCCAAAAGCTGCAAAGAAGGGGAGGTGGTGAAAGGAACCCCCATTTCTGTCATTCCGAACAGGTAGTAATAGCGATTTTGAACAGAGTGAAACAACTCGTGAGCAATTTGGAAGTAGTTGATTTCACCAAAATGATTTACGGGGATAGTTATGTTTCCAGTGTACTTGTTCCTAGTCGCATTGTCGTCGTAAGGGCCCGTCAGATAAACGTTGAAATATGCTCGAGAGAAAGTCGTTCCGTGGACATATCTGTTCGCCTCGAATTTTTCCAGTTGCCTGAAACCGGCTTCTTCGTACTTTTCTCTCACTTCGTTTAGGGCATCGAACACGGCATCAATGTAATCTTTGGCCACGAAACCCGCATAGCTTGTGCTTTCTGTTTCGCGCATCTCCTGGCTGGAGTAATACATCGAAAAATACTCGTTATATATGTGACCGTCGGCTCTTGTTGCGACAGCCGCCCATTTTGAAAGATGGTTTGTCGGAACTATTAGCTTTCCGCCCTGTACGTCCACGGCCGCATAGGCATCTACCCAGCAATACAGGGCATCATCCCAGTAACAGGCTGTGAGGGCATATTCCGGAGCCAAGGGTCCCGGCAGGTTATCCATGTCAACGGGAATTTCCAGGAGGATGGTCTTTTCGAAGAATCTGTTATCTCCGATACGGATGTCGTAGGCCCCTACAATTTCGGCGCCCATTCTTTGCATGGGGTCGTGGACTCCCGCCAGAGCCTCAATTTCCACAAGCTCATCTTTTTCCAGAAGTCCGCCGGGAATCACTACTTTCAGGCCGTTGGGCGCCACTATTTCCTTTGGCGAATCAGAAGGCGTGACCCATTGGGAGACCAAAGGGGAGGACGCGGCGTGAACTCCTGTCACAAAACAGAAGCTCAAGGGTTGTTCCAGTTTTCGCCCTGCTGACGATTGAAAATCTTTCTCCGCCGTTACTAGATAATATTGTCCAGGTTCGTAAGAACCCACAGGCTTCACAGAAACAACATTGCGGCTTATTTGAACCGTAGCAGGGACACGGCTCCCATCCCAACGGATGACGGATACCGAGTTCCCGTTTTCAGACGAAGACAGAAGCGCGTCGCTAAATTCGATGTAACACTCCTGTTCAAGGCCAACATCGTGTTGCTCCTGCCATTGTCCGGACATGTCGTCCCTTAAAGGGGTTTGGTGGGAGGCAAACCGTAAAGAAGTTGCCATGAAGTCGCCGTCCGCAGAACTCCATGAATCGCCCGAAGTGCCCACGGAACTGCCGTTTTCCGGTCTGTAGGGTTCTTGGGGAATGAGACGAATGGCCAGTAAAACCGCTACGGCTAACCCCGCAGTCGCGAGTACCAGCCATGTTTTGGACTTTCTCTTTGCCGGTATTGCCGGCGCTGCCTGCCGCTGCTCCTTAGAGTGGGGCAGGTCCGTTTCGGTCACTACAATCTTTTTGGGTTCCGGCCGTGTCACCTGTTTTGCACCGCAATAACGACAAAATTTCGCATTTTCCGGGATAGGCTTTCCGCAACTCCGGCATTTGTTGTCCATTGGTCTCTCACCACTTTCCAAGTTTAACGGCCCCCGTAGCTTGAACCTCCGCCTCCGCCGCCACCGCCGCCCGAAAAACCGCCACCGCCGCCGGAACCGGACGACGCCCTGCTTGCGGCGCGTTGTGCTGTCTGCAAAGAGCGCTGCAATGAGGCGCCGATGCCGGTCAAAGAAGTGTTAAGGTTGTTCAAGCTGCTGTGTACGCCGTAGGCTATCCACCAGTTGCCCCCAAACCGATAATCGCCCTCTTGCAGGTTGGGGAATACGAGCTGCAGTTGTCCAATTACTTCTTTAGCGACTCCGAGCGTGACAGCATAAACCAAATACTCCTCCCACAAGACCAAACTTGGTATTTCGTGACGCTGCATCTCGGAGAAATGCAGGAGGAATCTTCTGAACGCCTGCCATCGAACATAATCTTCTTGGCCTTGTACGGAGCGTCTTTTGAATGCTTTGGGCACAAACAGAAAAATGAAACCCGACAAAACTATGGCGGTTCCCAATAAAGTTGCTTTCTTTGCCGCAATGACCCCGCCAAGCACGATTAGCGCGACGCCGGCCAGCGTCGTGAGGGTATTCAGACGGCTGGTATATTCGAAAAATCCGTGTTGTTCTGATGCGACAGAAGCGCTTACAGTCCAACTTTTCCAAAACTGCAGGAACTGAGCGCCCGATTTCTTGGCGTACTTCTCGATATCAGTTAGGTAAACACCTTCTTTGTTCCCGCCTACAGTGTCTTGCAAAAAGCTCATAAGGTTTTGTTCGTGAGGTTTTAACACCGCTTCTTCGGGGTCACCCAAATCATCGGGCTTTGGCGGAGGCATAAATTGAACCAAGAAGGTGCTGACGGTTTTTGTGCCCAGAAGGCGGCGTTCCTCCACGACATCTTCGTGCAATCGCAGGAATCCGCGCCTCGCCAAATCCAAAATAGTGGCAGTTAAGTCGCGCGCTTGCATTTTGTTGAAGCTATAAAGGATGCTCAATTCAGCCGGACTGTATTTCGCCGGCAGTTCGCGGTAGTAGTCGCCCTGAAAAACGGTTTTGTGTTTGCGCCCGAACTTGAGCCACAAAAACCACATGGAAGCCAAGCAAACAGCTACAATTGCCCCCGCGCCGCCAATCTCGGCTTTCGCCAGGAGGCGGCCGCGATTAGCCTCTTTCGCCCAACGGGTTTCTTCCGCCAAAATGTTCTGAAGCTCGGTTTTTCCCGTCATGCTTTCTTGGGAAGCCAAAGGGAATAGTGCTGTAGGCATGGCGATTCGGCCTTCCACAAAAGTGAACGGCTTAAGGGCCTTTGTGTGCAAAATTGCGGTGTCCGGGCCGTCAAAGTCTATTTCACCGTTTAGGGGGCCGTGACCCCATATTCGAATATCTTCACCTTGCTTGTACTTGTCGGCGCCCGGCGGCAGATGCACGGTTATCGTAACATTACTGATTCCATTCTCATTGGCGCTGCCTACGAATTTTCGGTAGAGCTCGGCCGTATCCGCGTGTATTTTCACCGCATTTCTCACCTTGTAGGAAACGTCAAAAGAACGGGTTTCGTTTGTGGCGGCAATGCTCCAATCTATAAGAAGGTCGCCGCCTTCCTGTTGGGTGAGAAAAGTGCCCGGCGGACCATAATCGGAGCCGGGATTAAACGCATAGGCCTCACCATTCTCGCTGACAAGCACATTTTCAACTGGCATCTGTCCTTGGGGAATCTTTACGAAAAAGCCGTTCCAGGTGCCTGAGAATTTGACGGTTATGCTTTCTGTCACATCCATGGTCGCGTCAGGAAGCACTCGGGCGTCAATCGCCACAGATTCAATGGTCAAACTGCGGCTTGCCAAACCTACGCCCGAAGAGATGCTCAAAACAAGGCACAACCCAAACAACAGGCCAACCAGGCGCCGGTTGTTTCTCCCGCGCAAAAAAGTTCTGGCCATCAGAAATTCACCCGGACCGGCTGCCGAGCTTCCGCTTCACCCTGCAAATTGAAGTAGTCGATGGCGTTGAAGCCGAACATTCCCGCAACGATTTTGCTGGGGAAAACTTCGATTTTGGTGTTATATTTCATCACTGTATCGTTGTAGAATTGCCGAGAAAAACCGATTTTGCTTTCTGTATCCGACAATTCTTTCTGCAGCTGCAAATAGTTTGTGCTGGATTTTAGGTCGGGATATGCCTCGGCTA
>CAZXSP010000104.1:0-4164 GCA_964643285.1 uncultured Eubacteriales bacterium | reverse complement strand
AGGGTACAAGAATATGCAACGTCAGACTCGGCAGATTTTCGGACTGCAAAGCTGCTGATGGGATAATAATTCCCGATTTGGTCGCTCCAAGTGCCGTCGATGCTCCCGAGAATAAATCCGCCTCCGGCAAAAGGCTTGAAATGAGCGATAAATCCATCTCCTCGGTCGGTGTCGTGCCGTTGATAATCCCTATTACAACATTCAGCCGTTCGGTAAGTTCAAGAAAATATCTGCCGTACACAACATCGGCATTGTTTTCTCCGACCGAGCCGATACCGATGAAATTATCCCGTCCGACATATCCCGGAAGGCTTGGGTTTGTTGCCCACGACCATGAGTTGTACCTTGTGTTGTACCGGAGAGCGTTGAATCTTGCAGCGGTTAGATCCTCGTAGGCGTAATTCATACGGGTGTTTGAAATTGTTCCGTAGGTGTCCGTCCAGGAAAGGTTAAGTGCTGTGGCAACTTCATTTACTTTGCTTACAAGGTCATTCCAGACATAGCGGTGAAAAGCGGCGGTGTTTCCGCTTGAAGTTAGAGCCGTATGTGCCGATTTTGTCTGCGCCGCCGAAGCCGTGCCGTTTGAAGCCGTCCAACTCCATGGTGCTACTGCCACCTGACATCACCTCCTCACAGCGAAATTGGCATAAAGAAAGAGCAGCCCGAAGGTTGCTCTTGAATATTACTTTTGAATCTTTTTGACAAACTGGAAGTTATCAGGGTGAGATTGTCCTCATAATAGGAAGTTACTCATTCTTTTGTGCATATAAGAATTCTGATACCGATTTACTTTTAAACAACACGATTGTCGAAGTGATTGAGTATATCAACATAAAAATGAGGTAGGCAATTAACAGATATTTACCACTATTTGAGTTTGCGGTTGAAAAATCGATGCCAACTAAAAGTAAATATAAAGTGTAAAAACAAGATAAGCATGCACCAACCGCAAAAAAATATCTAACCCACGAAACACCACAAAACAGCGAAATAGACAATGCAATTTGGATTATAAGCGAAATGATGTTGAAATCAACGAAAGCAGATCCAATAGCTCCGATCACATTTAAGGTTGCTATAACAAAAACAATTATTTTTCCTTGTACGTATAATCTGTCCTGCGACTTTTTATAATGCTCAATCATTTGTTGCTTTTCTTCAGCTGAGTATTCTTGTTCCATAATGCTCCTCCTGTTATATAGATAATCTTCTCGACAAATTTCGATTGAACTAAACCGCTAGCGCGGTGGTTTTTTCTTGACTTTTACACGATTTTGCTGTATAATGCTAATTAAACCATCCGTTGCTTTTGGAAGGGTGAAAATATAACTTTCCCATAGCATAAATATAAGCGGTTTAGCTCAATGAGAGTTATACGAATTGGCGCTTTTGAGGTCTCCTCCTCGAATGCGCTTTTTCTATTGCACCATTTCGTATAATTTACTATTCATTCGATGATTCAATTATACCACAATAAGCCAATATTATCAATTGCATATACAATCCATTACCCAAATTTAGCAATAGCCGCACCCGTATAAATATTTTTCATGGTTGTGCCGTTTACGATGTAGGCGGTGTTGTCCGAAAAACGAAAGAAAATGCCGTTGTAGCCGCTCCTTGCTGCAAAGTCGCCGCTCTCGTCGGACGGCTCGGAGTTGCCAATCCACAGCCCGTCTGAAAACTTTTTCACAAGTCCGTAGTCGGTGCCGACACCGGTTCCCGAGCCGAGCTGAATGAAGGGAAAGTCCTCGCCCTCCGAGGTATAGCCGAAGCGAAGTTTAATGGCGCTGTCGGCGTTGTACACCTCAAAACCGCCCGCTGTCATTTGTGAGAACCCCTCGCCGTCACCCGGTTTTCCGGCATAATATCTGCCGCCGTAGATGGTGGCGTCTCCCGCAAGATAGGCATTGCCCTCGGTGTCAACCCTGAAATTGTCCCCGATATGTATCTCGCCGCCCTCGATTTTCACCGTCCCCACAAATTTGTAGTCTCCCGTGACAGGGTCAAAGTAAAGCTTATCCCGAAGCTCCCCCTCCTCGTCTGCCGCCTGCATACGAAACTCATTCGCATTAAGGGTTACCCTTGCTTTCTCATCTTGGCGGGTGATACTAAGCCCCTCCTGTGCGTTAAGCCTAACTCCGTAGTAGGCTTTATTTTGACTGACCATATCCTCGGCAAGCAGCGCCGCGTCATGTTCAAGGCGAGGGGTGTCCGCATCAACCGACACGCTCACGTTCTTTGAGGAAAAAGGCTGACGTGAAAATCCCGTGATACGGACATCCTCATAAATTCCAAGGCGAGCAAACTCAAGCCCGACCTCATCCCCCAAAGAAAACCCCTCGGGGGAGCGCAGCACACAGGAAAAGGATTTATTGTTCCTCGCACAGTCCACTGTTTTTGAGATTGAAACCACATTGCGCTCTACAAGCGGTACTTGTTCTTTTTTTCCTATGTGCTCGTAAAAAGAGACATGATATCCGTGGAACTTGACTTCAAAGCCGAACTGTGCGGCTATATCAAAAACTGTCGCCCGTACTGTTGAGGTGCTCGGAATCGAAAAGGTCTCCGGCTGTGTCTGCGGCACGTCACCTGCAAGAAAGCCTGTGCCTGAAAGGAGCATTGATAGTATCTCACGGGCCGTTCCCGAGCGGGCAAAGTATGCAATTTTAAAGTCGGTCAGGCGGTAGGAGATGTGCTCGCAGACAAATGAGATGTGATACATACCGTCCGTGAATGAGCGTTTGACCCGCACAACATCATAGAACTCACCCTCAAACTCCGCTATATAGGAGTAGTCGTCATGTATATTCTCCATATCTCCCTCAAGGGGAAGCTCAAAGGAAAGTGTCTGCTCGGTGGTGAGCTTTTGGTTCACCGAACAGGATAGAACCTTTTTTATCGTGGAAACAAGAGTATAATCAGAGATATAGAGTTTAATCTCTGCCATCATGTCACCCCCAGCGCACGTTTGTAAGTATTATTATTAAGGCTCTGGATTGTTCCCGTTGCGGCGGTAATTTGCTTGCCGTCAAGATAAAGCGGAACTTGAACCACAATCTGACCTCCGGCACTTCGGCTGTTGTTCTGTCCCGAATAAGCGGCGGCGTAAAGAGAACGGTCATCTGTTACAGAATTTATATGGGTTCTTGCGGTTATATCAAAGTCGGACGGGATTGATTTTACTATATCCCTGTCCACGCTTTTCATCTCGTCGATAAACCCGATACCAAGCCCCTGTGACATATATTTTCCAAGCTCTGCAAACTTCTTTGAAGGGGATTTTATTCCGAAGAAGTCCGTTATTCCGCCCCACAAATCCTTCGCCCAGCCCGACACCTTATCCCAAAGCCATGTGGCAAGCGACTGAATGCCGTTCCAGAGCCCTCTGACGAGGTTTTTGCCCACATCCGCCATCTGAGTTACACCGCTGCCGAAGGAGGACACAAGTCCCGCAATAATTTGAGGTACCGCTTTTATTATTTCTTTAATAATGGTCGGCAGATTTTTGACAAGCGAGGTCAGAAGCGTAATGCCTGCCTGTATGATTTGTGGAATGTTCTGTATTACTGCGTTTACAATCCCCGATATGATCTGCGGCAGTGCGTTCACTATGGTAAGTATTATTGTCGGCAGAGCCTGTATCAAGGAAACGAGCAGCATTATTCCCGCCTCAATTATCTGCGGAATCGCACCGAGTACACCGTTTATGATACCGTCTATTATCTGTGGCAGAGCGATTACAATTGCCTCGATTATTGTCGGGAGAGCCGCAACAAGCGATGTCAGGAGTGCTATGCCGGTTTCAATTATCTGAGGAATTGCGCCGATAAGAAAAGCTATTAGGCTGTTAATTATTGTCGGCAATGCCTCAATCAAAACCGGAAGTGCCGCAAGCAGTCCCTCCGCAAGCCCCACTATCAGTTGCAGTGCCGCATCTAAAATCAGCGGCAGGTTGTCGATAAGGCTTTTCACAATCGTGATTACCGCTTGAACCGCCGTGGGAATGAGCGTCGGGAGGGCTGACGCAAGACCTGTGATAAGAGCCGTTATTATTTGTATTGCTGCATTAATCAGAAGCGGTAAATTTTCAATTATGGTATTTACAATATTCATCACCGCATCTATTGCTACGGGAATAAGCTTTGGCAAAAGCACAAGCAG
>CAZXSP010000103.1:0-4206 GCA_964643285.1 uncultured Eubacteriales bacterium | reverse complement strand
CCTTTTGGCATAAGTGATGGTTTGCGCAATATGTTTTTTCTTAGGGCGTTTTTAAGGGGGAATCCAAATGGTACCTAAGAAAAGACTAGCCTTCGCCCTGGGTTTAATGCTTTGCATATCCGCGGCCTTGGTTGGCGTTAGAGCCTCTCGGGAAAAACCGGTTATAGAAATGTACAGCCTTACTATGGCTACAGGAACTGAGATGCCCATTTTTTATGTTGACACCCCAAGAAAAGTGGCAGCTCTCACCTTCGACATATCTTGGGGGGACAAGTCGCCCCAAAAAGTGCTGGATGTACTCAAACAATACGATCAAAAAGCCACGTTTTTCTTGTCAGGCCCATGGGCAAACCACTATAAAGATACAGTCAAGGCAATCGCGGGCCAAGGGCACGAAATCGCCAGCCACGGGCAAGACCACGTCAACCTGAGCCAGGAAAACAAAGACTCGGTGACCCAAAACATAACAGCGGCTCACGATATTTTGGAAAACCTGACCCAAACTTCGCCGAAATATTTCCGCCCGCCCAACGGCGACTATGATGACCTTGTAGTACTGACCGCAAGGGAATTGGGGTACGAAACGATCATTTGGGCAGTGGACAGCCTGGACTGGAAGAACCCGGGCACTTCTTACATCGTAGAACGCGTTTCAAAGCTGCTGTTTCCCGGAGCCATCATACTTTTTCACGCATCGGATTCCGCAAAAGAAACGGCAGAAGCTTTACCCATGGTGTTTGAAAACTTGAAAACAGCAGGATATGAACTTGTGACACTGGGCGATTTAATGTCTTTGGGAAAACCGGTAAGAGACGACCCCAGGGGCAGGCCCCTGTCAGAACTGCCGGGTCACAATCCTAGCCAGAGCGACGAATAGTGACAAAAACCAAAAGGAAGCCCCGGCCGATTTTGACCCGGGCTTCCTCTTTTGTCATCTCATTAGATATGGAATAAGTGCTGCCCCGAAAAAGGCAGGCTTTGGAAAGCGGAAACTTGAGCCCTTCTGTAAACACCTCAGTCACTTTTGACGTGATGGGTACCAGCGACACCCAATCCCCCGGCTTTCCCAAAACACTTCTCTTCCCACCTGTTAAAACCGGGTGGACAGGACAAACCACCGTATCACCGTGTGCAATCAGGACATCAACGCCTTTTTTAGCGTATGCCTCTATGAGCATAAGATTAGCCATGGCGTGATCTTGTCTTTTACCGCCCAAAGCGGCAAAAATCACTGCCCGCGAATACCCGCAATCTATCGCTGTATCAAGCGCGACCTCGGTATCCGTTTTGTCTTTGTTGACCTTGAGAGTCACAATTTTGGCGCCCGCGGAGGCCATCTCTTCCACAACATCAGATTCGCACGAGTCAAAATCCCCTACCAATATGTCGGGTGTAATACCATTATCATGGAGAACAGAAGCGCCTGAATCCGCGGCAATAACTAACGAAGCGCCGTCGAGGGCAATCATCAACTTGGTCAAATCGCTTTCGCGATGCCCGATTTCTCCCCCGGATACCACAACTGCGTAAGACTCTCCCAAACTCCAAAACATGGATTCTACCCCTTTTGTCCGCTACAGTTGTTCTTTTGCGGCCCGCGCCGCCTTTATGGCATTGAACAATCCAACTCGTATTATTACCAAGGATATTATCAACTCGGGCACCAAGTACCCGGCGTTATAAAGAGCTGAATATACATAAGGGTTACCTTCCGCCGAGGACGCAAAAAAAATCACTCCCGAAAAAAAGTGGCTCAAAAACCTCCCGGCCACTCCCACACTTGCCCCTATGGCGATTTTCTCGCCGAAAAGCCCCGCCAGCCCCAAAAAACCGAAGGCCAAAGGGTAATCCATTATAACTTGGGCAGGGTGGAAAATGAACGGCTCTTGGATAAGCTGCAAGAACCCGTGGGCCACTCCGGCCAAAATACCGGGCCCGGCACCTCTTCGGGCGGCAAAGAAAAGAATTGGTATCATACTTCCAAGGGTCACGGCCCCGCCATAGGGCGCTTGAAATATCTTCACAAAACTCAGCCCAAAAGCCAGGGCGACCATAAGCGCCCCTTCAACCGTCACAGCCAACCTTTTGTCTCGCATTTCGTCTTTCCTCCCGTTTTCCAGGGGAAGGCAAGAAAAAACCGCACTAAAGGCGTGCGGGCGTTCTGACTCGGAATTTCCCTACGTGGGCATTACCCCTACAGGTTCCAAGGGTCAGGCGCTCAATAGCCCTTTCTCAGCCGATTGTTATCGGCTCCCCGTTAGCCACATCTTACTTCACTTTAGCTTTTGTGTCACCTATACCTGAATTTCTTTCCACCGGCCCCGCTTCAGACGGGCATAGTACAAGCTCGACCTTACAACCCAATCCAAGAACATAGCTATCCACGCAGCGTTCAATCCCATATTGAAATAATTTATAAGAATGTGGGTGAGACCCAAACGTACACCTACAGAACCCAGAATTGTCACGTACATGGCCACTTTGGTATCGCCCGCGCCGCGCAAAGCACCCGGAATAACGAACCCCATGGCCTCGGGGATTTGGGTAAACGCCACGATACGCATAAGGGGAATGCCCTTGGCTATAATGGCCGGATCTTCAGTAAAAATCCTCAGCAGTATGCCGGGAAAGAAGAAAAACAACACGCCCATAGCGCCCATAGTTAAAACGCCCATTTTAATAGACAAAATGGCGCTTTTTTCCGCCCCGTCCGGGTCTTTTGCGCCCAGTCTTTGACCTACCAGCGTGGTGGCGGCGGTCGCAAACCCCATGCCGGGCATGTAAGAGAAAGATTCGCAATTGAGCGCCAAGGAGTGAGCGGCATACGATGTGGTACCCAGGCCCGCGACGAGCCTTGTATAACTAATCTGACCCGACGACGTAATGACCCTTTCCAGCATAGCAGGCACGCCGATGTTAAGAATTCTGCCGAAAAGCTTGAAATCGAACTTTGTCAAAGTTGCTTTCCAATTGACAAGCAATTTGCCGCCGCGTCTCGAGAGGACAACGAGGATTGCAATACCGCCCAGGGTTCTTGACAGAGATGTAGATATCCCCGCTCCCACCGCCCCCAAAGCGGGCGAACCCAAATGACCGAAAATCAGGATATAGTTTGTAAAAATGTGAACCGTGTTTAAACCGATATTGATTAGCATGGGTGTACGCGTATCGCCCGCGCCCCGAAGAGCGCCGGTTGCTATGGTAAAAACGAAGAACAAAACCATACCCGGCATCATGGCTCTAACGTAACCGGCGCCAATAGCTCTAACCTGCGGCTCTGCTTTCATAAAAGCCACTACCCAATCAGCTTTGAGGTATCCTATAAGGCTTATGATGAACCCAAATACAAGCGCGATTACTACAGATTGCCCCGTAACTTTACTGGCTTCCTCTCTGTTACCGGCGCCCACCGCCCTTGCGGAAAGCGTTGTAGTCCCTATGGATAAACCCATAAAAAGGGCGTTCATCAAAAAGAAAGGCTGCATGCTGAGACCTACCGCCGCCAAAGAATTTTCGCCCAACCTGCCGACCATGGCGGCGTCAACCACTTGGCTTGCCATGGCTAAAGCCTGTTCCAACAAAACCGGCCAAGCCAAAGCCCACGTGGCTTTGAAAATCAAATAACTATCTGCGTCGCTTCCAACAAATCTTGCAAGAAGTCTTCCCCAAAATGATTCTCTGGGAGCAATCTGGGGCTCGGGCAGCCCGCCACCCACAACACGCACCTCCGAACGCCATATTTCGTATCATGCTTCATTTCGCTCTTAATCGGAAAAATCCTTTCAAAAGAGAAAGGCCCTCGAAAGGGCCCGGAATAGTCGCCTTTGAAACCTGTCGCCTATTTTCCCAACAGTTCGTCTATACGGTTTTTATCAAAACCGACAACCGCTTTGCCGTCGATGTCCAAAACCGGCACTCCCATTTGGCCGGAGAGTTTAATCATCGCTCTGGCGGCCTCTATATCAACCGAGACATCTTTGTTTTCGTAAGGTTGCCCTATCTCGTCAAGATAGGACTTTGCCCTGGTGCACCAAGGGCAAGCCGGAGTAGAATACACCGTTACTTTATGTTGTGCCATTTGCATGACCCTCCCAAAATCGCCTAGTGTTTCGCTATTGCACTTATCTTCTACCCTGTCGGCCCGGTTTTCAATGCTTACAAGTGGAAGCTTAGCCGATTTACAGCCTTTTTACACGGTTGTTCACG
>CAZXSP010000102.1:0-4218 GCA_964643285.1 uncultured Eubacteriales bacterium | reverse complement strand
GCACCTTTCCGATGTGGGAAGTTGTGTAACCGATATTCCTTTGAACTCTCGTTTTTGCGCCACCTCCTTGCAGTTGACGACGAGACCAATTCCCCCGTTACCTGCAAGCCTGTTGCAAGGAAACAATCAAATCGGGTAAATGGGCCAACCTGAGATGAAAAAGGATTCGATTTAATCGACTAGTGTCCCCCAGCGGTTCCTTTATATACCAGACATGTTACCATGATAAGCCTTTTCTGGATTGTTTCCCCAGGGATTATAAGGTAATAGACTTTAGATAGGGCAGTCGCCGGGGATGGAGCAGGATGGCAGCCGGGTTAGGTGGGTATGGGCCTTGCAGGCACAAAGAGGCGGTTGGTTGGGGCCCGAGGGGCACAATGGACGGGTTGGTTGGGGCCTGAGGGGCACCAAGGACGGGTCTTGGGGCCCGAGGAGCACCAAGGACGGATTGGTTGGGGCCCGGGGGGCACAATGGTGGGTTCGGCGGATGACCGGTTGAGATCAAGACTATGGAATTCGCGGGTGCGGACGTATCAGGCCCCGGCTTGACACCGAGGCCTTGTTGATTCCTTATCATCAATAATATCGAAAATTCGCCGACGACCCGCCTACAGGCCCAGTATCTCCTTTAAGGCAGCCAGGAAGAATACTACGTTGGATTTCCTCGAATTTGTGCCCATGAGTCCGATTCGCCAAATCTTCCCTTTGAAGACTCCCAGCCCGGCACCTATTTCGATGTTGTATTCATCCAGTAGCCGCTTGCGGACCGAGGCTTCGTCCACACCTTCCGGGGTCCAAACCGTGGTCAAACTGGGCAGCCTGAAGGGCTGGTTAACCACGGGTTTTATTCCCAACGGTGCCAGGGACTCGATAAGGAATTGCTGGGTATCCGCGTGGCGCTGATACCTGGCCTCGAGCCCTTCTTCCTTTATTATACGGAGCGATTCGTTGAGGGCGTAAATCATGTTGATTGGGGCGGTGTGGTGGTAAAACCTTTCGGAACCCCAGTACCTTTGAATCATTCCCAGGTCCAAATACCAGCTGCGGCACTTGGTCTCACGGTTCTTGATGAACTCGGCGGTGGCGCTGTTCACAGTAATTGGCGCGAGCCCCGGCGGGCACGACAGGCACTTCTGCGTACCCGAATACACAAAATCGAGGTTGAGGCGGTCCACGGGGACGTCCATCCCGCCCAAGGAAGTCACCGCATCCACCACTATCCGCATCCCGTTTTCCCGGGCCAACCTGGCAATATCATCAAGAGGCTGCAGAACCCCGGTGGAAGTTTCGGCGTGGACGATTCCCAGCAGTTTCGCGCCGGGATTCCTCCTTATAGCTTTTGCCACGTCCTCGGGGTCAACGGGTTCTCCCCAAGGAGTGTCCACACGCACAACCGTGGCCCCCGCCCTTTCTGCCACGTCTACCATGCGCTCACCGAAAACCCCCGCTACGCAGATTATGACTTTGTCGCCGGGTTCCACGGTGTTGACCAGGGCGGCTTCCATGCCGGCGGAACCTGTACCCGAAATTGGAATGGTAAGGCTGTTTTTGGTGTTGAAAACGTACTTGAGCAGCTCGGTGGTTTCGTCCATGATCGCGACGAAATCCGGGTCAAGGTGGCCCAGGGTGGGCTCGGACATGGCCCGCAAAACCCTGGGATCGGAATTACTGGGACCGGGCCCTAGCAGGAGTTTGGCCTTGGGGGCCCGCAGTTTCATATCCATTGGTTATTTCAGTCTCCTTTCCTCTAGCAGGTGAATCAAATCTTTTATGGCGGACGCGGCGGCGCCCACAACGTCGGACGCGCCACCCAAGACTACAATATCGCCCATTTGCTCTGAGGCAAACCGCACCGCCTTTTGGGTCCCGGGAAGGTTTGCAAACGGGTGGTCGGCCGGGACGGGCTCGGGTTTTACGGTGAGGCTCACGGCGGGGGTTCCGGTGGGGGCTCCGGTGGGGATTGGACTTCCGCCGAGATCGGGCTTGGCGGACTGGGACTTAACGTGCCCGGGTTCGACCGAATCGACCTTGCCGGATTCCGCCTTGGCGGAATCAACCTCGTCAGCTTGACTAGTCTTAACCACGGCCCTGGCCACAAGCCGCATAGGGGTACCTTTCTTCGCGCAATCCAAAACATCGCGGCCGCTAAGATGAGTTATCCCCCGCCTCGCCACATCGTCGAAAGTCATCCCACATCCCCAAACTGTATTTGCCAATATCAGCAGCTTTGCGGCGGAATCGAAACCTTCCACGTCCAAAATTGGGTTGGCCTCGGCCACTCCCATCACCTGAGCCTGTGCCAGGGCCGCCTCGTAAGACATCCCCCGAGCCATGGAATTCAGGATAAAGTTGGTGGTGCCGTTCAGAATCCCCTCGATTTCGATGATATCGGCACCCGCCATTGAATACATTGCCGTATCCACCGTGGGCAAAGCCGCCGCCACTGCTCCGCTGTACTTCAAACCACCGCCATGCTGTCGGGCAAGGGCGTGAAGCTCCTGAAAAGCCACAACTAGGGGGCCTTTTGCCAGGGTCACGGCGGAAAAGCCACTGTTTAGCGCCTGGATGAGGTGACTCAGGCCCGGCTCACCCGTGGAAAGGTTAGTGGGCGTGGCTTCCACAACGATTCCGGGAGCCGGCGAAACTTGTTCCAGGATGGCCGGATAACCCAAGTTGTAGTAGACAGTTTGAACCCCCCGGTGTGGCGCGAGCGTGCGCCCGGGGGAACGGACGTAAGACTGGACTGAGGAAAACGCCCTGGCGACTGGTTCGGCCGAATCTTTCCACTTCCGAACTTGTTCCAAAGACAAACCTTGAGGGCAAAATATAGATTTTCCCAGGTCGGTCACCGCCATCAGTATGGGCTCGAAACCTGTGGTTTCCCTTATGTAGGCTGACTTCTCCCACAGCAACCGCACAAAATTCATCCCCACGCGGCCCGGGCCGTTGAGGATTATGGGGACTGTGGGGTCGTTTGGTTGTTTACATAACGCCTTGACCATAACAGCCTACCCCACCACTTCCACACCTAAAGCCATCAAAATACCTTTGAGCTCGGCCTTGGCTTCGTCACCCAAAGGCAGCATGGGCCGTCGAGGGAGTCCTCCATAATAACCGATCATGTCCAAAGCGGCTTTCAGCCCCGCCACCCCAAACCGGGATGTCACTGCGGCGTTCAACGCCAGCAAATTCTTCTGCAGTTTTCGGCCTTCCTCTATTTCACCCTTTTGGGCGTGCGCGAGAAGCTTGACGCACAAATCCGGCACCACGTTAGCTGTGGCAAGGGTCCCTCCCACGGCTCCCATGACGGCAGCGGGAAACAGGAAACTGGCAGACCCCGCGAACACGGCAAAATCATCGGGAGCATCCCGAAGGATTTCGGAAATTTGGACTATGTTTCCGCCGGAATCCTTGACGCCCGCGATGTTCGGGTGGTTGGAGAGGCCGGCCACCAGCGAGCTGGACATATTGATCCCGGTGTTGCCCGGCATGTTGTAAATCAGAATGGGGATGGGCGACGCGTCGGCCACATCGCGGTAAAACTGGTCCAGAGCAGGTTCTTTCATGCTACCTTTATAGAAGTTGGGGTTGACCACCAGCGCCGCCTGGGCCCCCACGGAGGCCGCCCTTTTTGTCAGGCTGATGGTCGCCCGGGTGCTTTCCTGGCCGGTTCCGGCTATCATAATTTTTTCCACAGGGAGGTGTTTCCGGACATAAGCCCAAACCTCAACCTTTTCATCAGCGCTAAGGTACGGGGCCTCGCCGTTGGACCCGAAGACAACAAGCCCCGAAAGCCCGGTCTTCCCCCATTTGGCGACGTTTTCGCCCAATTTTTCGTAAGCCACTTCTTCGTCAACAAAAGGAGTCGGTATAGGAGCGAAGATACCTTTAATCATTTCGGTTCTCCTTCCGAAAGTTGGTTGCGCCGGCACCAAGTTTAGTGCCCGGGTATCTAGATTTCTTCACCAGCCCCGGGATTCCTTCAGTTTGTGGTCGGGGAAAAGTGTTGGGCGGGGCGGATACCCCCCAAAATGGGTGCATACATCGGTGGATAGTCTCATTTTTGAGACTGAAAATCCGGATACCCCCCAAAATGGGTGCATGCATCGGTGGATAGTCTCATTTTTGAGACTAAAAATCCGGATACCCCCCAAAATGGGTGCATACATCGGCGAAGGATCGGGCGTTCGGGGTTTTGGGGGCAATAATAATGAAAAC
>CAZXSP010000101.1:0-4332 GCA_964643285.1 uncultured Eubacteriales bacterium | reverse complement strand
CATTGACCCCACGCCTGTGCAAGTCGACAGGGACCCCAAATCAATAAGCGAAGAAACTACTTTCGATAAAGACCTGCTCAACATGGATGCCATCAAAGTGGTCTTGGCCCGATTAAGCCAAAACGTGGGTTATAGGCTGAGACAAGAGGGTTTCATCGCCAGGACCATAGGCATAAAAGTGCGCTATTCCGATTTTTCCACACTAACCAGGGCAAAGACGCTGCCTTCCCCCATAAACACAGATCCCCTCATATTTACCTGCGCCAGAGAGATGCTTGAGAAACTGTCCCCCAAGAAACCAATAAGGCTTCTGGGCGTTGCGGCGTCAAACTTGGTGAGACACGACGCGGCCCAGCAGCCTTTGTTCCTTGAGAATGACAAGGATTGGGACGCCGCTTCCAAAGCGGTGGATTCTCTTAGGAAAAAGTTTGGCAAGAAAGTGGTCAATATAGGCGCCGCAATCCGCAAATAGCCCTTCCCCGATAACCTCCATTTGATTTCATAACTCATGTTATTTGTGGGCAAATTCTAGAAATGGAGGGATGAATTTGACAAGAAACATATGGACACGAGCTTTGTGGGGCGGAATCATCGGCACAGTTGCCAGTGACATCATACTGCTGCTTGGAAGAGGCACTGGGGTAGTCCGAATTGATGTGTTAGCCGGACTCGCAGATCTTTTCACCAGTACAGCCCTGTCAAGAACCCCAAGCGGAATGATTCTAGGGTTTGTGGTGCAGCTTTTATTCGGGGCAGTATGGGCCATCCTTTTCACGGCCATAGTGCGCGCCTTTCATTCCCGCCATAACACGGTTGCGGGCATAATAAACGGGCTTTTGTTGTGGCTTCTGTGGGGGTTGGTTTTGCCCGTAGCGAACGTGGCTTCGGCGCCTTGGGCGCAAGGAACCGCTACGACTTTGTTTTCCTTGGCTTCCACTTTGGCTTACGGCATAACCCTGGGCTACATAACCAGTGACACAGTGGTGAAAGCCTAACGTTTGCGGGATTTTTGCACCAATATCACCAAAACGAAAAGCGCCACGGTTATGGTCATGGTCGCTATTTCAAAATTTCGGCCCAGAAACGCTTGGGCGCGGTCGCCAAGATAGAAAACGGCGGCCGCTTCTAAAAAGAACCTGCCGCCTCTGCCTAGGCATGATGCAATGCAGAAGATGTGCAAAGGGGTCCTAAACACTCCGGCCGCAAATGTAAACACCTTATAAGGAATAGGCGTAAAAGCGGCGATTCCCACCGCCCACCCACCGTAACGGGTAAATAGCTTTTCCACATCGTCGTTGGGTTTACCGGGAGCTCCCGCCGAAAAGCTTTTACCCGCCTTTTGACCAAGGAAATACCCGACAACCCCTCCCAGAACCGACGCCACAGTCGCCAGCGTTGCGTACCAAAATGAAAGTCTGGGAACCGCGAGGCAAAGGGGTATCAGTATGAGATCCGGGGGTACGGGAAACACAATTGACTCCAAGAAAGACACAAACAAAAGACCCAAAGGGCCGTACCCCACAAACCTCTCGGCGTTAAACACAATATCATCCCTGATAGATGATATGACGGGTCATCCTAAGGTCATGAGGACATTTTGGAGGAACAACAAAAAGGCGGTAAGCAGACCTGTAAGCCGGGTTCTGTCAAGAGTGGCCATCCATCTTGGAAGAAAGTTACCTTTCTTCTCATGCGACCATACCCGAGGGCTCGGCGGGCAGCGTCATCACCCTCCTATTTGGTCTTGCTCCGGGTGGGGTTTGCCTGGCCAGCCGGTCACCCGGCTGCCGGTGGTCTCTTACACCACCATTTCACCCTTACCCTGTCCGCCTTGAGTGCTCCCTTGCGGCGCTTCTTGGCAGGGCACGCCTAGAAGCGTCAAAAACACCCAAGAGACAGGGCGGTATATTTCTGTGGCACTTTCCCTAAAGTCGCCTTTGCTGGGCGTTACCCAGCACCCTGCCCTGTGGAGCCCGGACTTTCCTCAGGCGCCGGTATATAAGCGCCCGCGACCACTCGATCTGCTTACCTACAACAATATAACAAGGCCGGTGGAAGGCGTCAAAGCGCCTGTTTCTGCGCCCGACTAACGGGGTAAACCCCGTATACCGGCCTTTTCAGTCTACTTGCGTGCCAATATTATGTCAAATCCAGGTGATGGGAGATTCCGTTACTTTGTGAAATCAACTTCGGGTACATCCCTTGCCGAATCCGGAATCTCAAAATACGCTCTCGGCACAAAGCCCATTACCCTTGCAATTACCATTGTAGGAAATTGTTTTACCTTCGCGTTAAACGTTCTTACCGTCTCGTTGAACCTTCCTCGTTCTACTGACAGCCTGTTCTCGGTTCCGGAAAGCTCATCCATGAGAGCTCTAAACTCTGTATCGGCCTTGAGCTCGGGGTATCTTTCCACTACAACCAAAAGCCTGGATAAAGCCGATTCAAATTCGTTGGCTGCCTCGACCCTATCTTCAACGGGTGCATTCCCCGCCAATTTTGCCCTTGCTTCGGCGATTGAGTTGAAAAGATCGCTTTCGTGCTGGGCGTAACCTTTTACGGTGTTCACCAAATTTGGTATAAGGTCAGAACGCCTTTGCAGCTGATTCTCAACTTGGGCCCACTGTCCGTCTATAGATTCATTTCCACCGACCAGCGAGTTATACTGGGATACACCCCAAAACGCCACTATCGCAACAATCGCAAGTACTATAAGCAAAGAAGAATTCTGCTTTTTCATTTCACTCCTCCTCAATCAACCAAAACTTCTGTTTTCTTGTTTGGGTTACCACCGACGACTGGCTCCGCCGCCGCCGGAACGTCCCCCGCCAAAGCCGCGAGGACCCGAGACCCCACCTCCTGTACGGCCTGAACCGCCGCCAAAAAATGGCCCGGGCCCCAAAGGGAATCCCGAAGAAGGCCTTGAAAGCCGGGATGTTCTGTACGTCTTCTGGTCACGGTATCCACATTTCGGGCATTGGTAGACCCTCAGAGCGAGGCCGCCGGTATCATAAGTTGCTCTCTGAACCACTTTGTCTACCACGGTAAGCTTGGATTTGCACCTGGGACACCGCCTGCCTCTAAAACTGAAAATCCCGCCGATTGCCAAAGGAATTATTAGAAAAGGGAAAAGAAACCAAGAAATCTTTTGTGGCGGCTTGTAAAACGTGTCGCCGTAATCGCTGGAGGCCGCTTCGAGCTGCAATTCTATGCCTTCGGCAGAAGCTACATATTTGGCCGCGTGCAGAAGGCCTGAATAAATTCCCTTTCCGTATTGTTCTTCTTGGAAATATGGCATCATTTGATCGAGACAATCGCCTGCCCGCGCATCCGTAATAATATGTTCCAAGCCGTAACCCACTTCGGCGCGAACGCCTCGATCCTCCATGGAAACAAGAATCAGAAGCCCTTTGTCTTCACCTTTTTGGCCCAAACCCCATTCTTCGTAAAGACCCACCGAATATCCAAGAAGGTCGTCATCGCCGGTGTCGCCGACTATAGCCACCGCGAAAGTCGCTCCGGTCTGTTCCAAGACTGAGTTGACCAACGCCTCAAGATTTACCCGATCGTCTTGGGACAACACCCCGACATAGTCGTTGATATTGCCTGCCGCCTGGGGATATTTAGAGGCCGACAAAGCGAACTCAGGCATAGAAATATTTCCGCATATCATCCAAATCAAGAACACCACGGCTATCGTCAATGCCTTGCCGCGGGTCTGTGGCTTTCCGATATAAACTTTCCTGTCCGCCACCTTATTCCCCCTCCCGGAAAATTTCAAACTTCCCTATTACATACGATATCTGTCACCTACCGGTCTGATTCGTTATCCCACGGGGTAAAAAGACGGATGGCGGGTATATTCGGTCGGCATCTAGGTATCAGCGACATAGGTCGGCCGGCATCTAGGTATCGGCGACATAGGTTGGCCGCCATCTAGGTATTTACGACATAGGTCGGCTGCCATCTAGGTACCAGCGACATAGGTCGGGCGCCATCTAGGTACCAGCGACATAGGTCGGGCGCCATCTAGGTACCAGCGACTTAGGTTGGCTGCCATCTAGGTACCAGCGACTTAGGTTGGCTACAATCTAGGTCCCAGCGACATAGGTCAGCTGCCATCTAGGTCCTGGCGACATAGGTCGGCTGCCATCTAGGTACCAGCGACATAGATCAGCTGCGATCTAGGTCCCAGCGACATAGGTCGGCTGCCATCTAGGTACCAGCGACATAGGTTTGCCGCAGCGTAACCTAGAAAGAAAGATGACGCCTTGGTGGCGCCGTTATGGTAGCATATGGTCGAAGGTGGTAGAGTTCATGGCCGATCAAAAA
>CAZXSP010000100.1:0-4362 GCA_964643285.1 uncultured Eubacteriales bacterium | reverse complement strand
CGGTACTTTTATAGTCTGTTGGACCCCTCACAGCAAGCGGTCTACTTGGGGCTTTACAAAAACCTTCAAGCGTATATTGAAGACGATACCGATACAGAGCCTTTTGCCTACACTTTTGAAAACTCCGGTCCCACAGTAGACGGTCAAGGCATCGTGCAGTTTGTGGGTTTTGACCATCCTATCTTGGCCCAGTACTTTTCCAGCTATATCGTTGCCACAGAAACCAGCGGAAACATCTTGTTTCGTGACATTACCACTGACGATCTTCAAGTGTTCGGGGATATTATCGACGTAAGAAGCCAGATTCGTGAAATCGAGGCGGCCGCGGACGCGGTTTTGTCTGCCATCGACCTTTCTCTTTCAAACTACGAGAAATATCTGCAAATTGCCGTAAAATTGTGTGAGGAAACGAAATACGATTACGCGTTTGGCACACAAGGACAAACACTGAAGGATTTTTTATTGGACACTTCTGTCTACGGAGGACTTGTCAACCACTTGTGCGTTTGCCAGGGTTTTGCGAATACGTATCAATATATCTGTCAGCGGGCCGGGCTTTTTTGTACAGGGGTTGCGGGTCGGACGTCCGGTGGTGATCACGAATGGAACCTTGTCAAACTTGATGACGGTTATTATCACGTGGATGTTACGTGGATGCAAACGAGCGGTGAACGTTATTTCTGCCTGACCGATGAGGAAATCGCAGTTGACCATGCTATCATAAGCCAATACCATCCGGATTGTAATTAGGCCGTAAAGCTAAGGGTGTTGACAACACGTTTCCAGATGATATATTTGACGAAATCAATATTGCTAAAGGCGAAGACGGGGAGAAGTAGCTGTAGTGAAATCCAAAGCGAGCTGGCGGTTGGTGCGAGGCCAGAGACGAATCTACAGTGAATACACCCCTGAGCAGTCGGCCGAAAGCCCAAGGGCTAGTAGGCTGGAACGGAGATTCTGCCGTTAAAAGGAACGGAGTATCCAAAAATCTTCCTAAAGAACATTTTTGCGTACTCTCGACTCGAGAGGATTGCACTTAGTGTAATTCAAAAAGGGTGGTACCGCGGGCTAACCCCGTCCCTTACAGGACGGGGTTTTGTTATAGGTGCAACCAATCAAAGAACAGTCTTGGACAACTGGGAGGGGAATACGGTGACAAAAACAATTTTAAGGTTGCTTCTGGCAGTGTCGCTTCTGGGTTTAGTTTTGGTGGGGTGCAGCCCGGGGGAACAAGGGCCGGATACTGCGGAAAGTTTCAAGATAGGTATTTCACAAATTGATGAACATCCCGCATTGGATGCCGCCAGACAAGGCTTCATCGACGGGCTTTCAGAGTTGGGCTACCAAGAGGGGCAGGATGTCGAGTTTATCTTTAAGAGCGCCCAAGGTGATACCGACACCTGCAGGACAATAGCGGAAATGTTCAAAGAAGATCAAGTGGACCTGATTTTGGCCATTGCCACCCCTAATGCTCAGGCGGCAGCCAACGTCATTAACGATATACCAATTGTTATTACTGCCATCACCGACCCTGTTTTGGCGGGGCTCGCTGATTCCCTTGAAAAGCCCGGGGGGAACATCAGCGGCACAACCGATATGAACCCGGTTCGTGAACAAATTGCTTTGGTCAAAGAGATGTTGCCTGAAGCGGCTGCCCTTGGTGTTATCTACAATTCCGGCGAGGACAATTCCTTGGTCCAAATAGACATTGCAAGAGAAGCGGCACCGGAATTCGGCTTGGAACTTGTGGAGGCCACGGTAACCAACAAAAGTGAAGTGAACCAGGCGGCTCTGTCCCTCGTGGGCAAGGTGGACGCCATTTATGTGCCTACGGACAACACGGTTGCCGCGGCGCTTAGCGCTGTTATCAAAGTAGCCAATTCTGCCGGTATACCCGTTTTCGGTTCTGAAAGCGCTCATGTGGAACTTGGAGGTCTTGCGACCTTTGGTATCGATTACTACCTGTTGGGCAGGCAAACAGCCGGGGTGGCAGACGAGATACTGCAGGGCAAAAATCCCGGTGACATATCTATCGAAGGCTCACGGGATCTAAAACTAATCATTAACAAGCAGGCGGCGGCCGAATTGGGTTTGACCATCTCGGATGAAATGCTCGCTAAGGCGGATTCAATCATCGAGTAAGGCCGTGGGTGTTTGAGGGAACGTGTGAGTCAGAAGGGGTGAGTCGCGGTGAATGCCAGTTTTGTCATAGGGTCTGTGGAGCAAGGCATGTTATTTGGGATTATGGCCTTGGGCGTCTATGTGACCTTTCGAATTCTAAATTACGCTGATTTGAGCGTAGACGGCAGTTTTCCCCTGGGTGCGGCTGTGAGCGCCAGGCTCATAGTTGAAGGTGTAAATCCTGCGGCCTCAGTATTAGCCGCTACGGTGGCAGGCGCCTTGGCGGGGGGAATGACAGGATTTTTGAACACCAAACTAAAGATCACGGGGTTATTGTCGGGAATTTTGACGATGTCATCCCTTTACTCCATCAATTTAAGGATTATGGGCCGCTCGAATATACCCTTACTTCAGCGGCCCACGCTGTTCGACATGGCAGCGGGCACTTTTGGCGGTTCCGCCAGAGTTTCCTTTGTGGTGCTGGGATTGATACTTGTGTGTGTGATGGTCTTCATATATTGTTTCTTGCGCACCAGGCTTGGGTTTGCGCTTCGCGCCTCGGGAGACAACCCCCAGATGATTCGGAGCCTCGGGGTGGATACCGATAATATGAAAGTCTTGGGCCTTATGATTTCAAATGCCATTGCCGGTCTTTGTGGGGCCTTGGCCGGTCAGTATATGGGGTTTGCAGATGTGGGAATGGGAATCGGAACGGTTGTGGCGGGTTTGGCCTCGGTGATTATCGGTGAAGGGCTTATCGGCGATAGGGGAATTGGCTGGGCAGTTGTAAGCGTCGCAGGCGGGTCCATTGTCTACCGCCTGTGTATATCGGTGGCTTTAAGGTACGGCTTCGCCGCTTCAGATTTGAAACTAATGACGGCCATTTTGGTGATAGTTGCCCTCTCGGCACCTAACATCAAAAAGCTGATATTTACAGCTCCGGTAGGCGAACAAGGCGGTGAACAGCATGCTCGTGCTAGATAATATCAGCAAATGTTTTGGCAGGAACACTGTTAACGAAAAGCGGATGTTTTCTAGGTTGAATTTGAGCATTCTGAGGGGCGAGTTTGTCACAGTTATAGGCAGCAACGGCGCCGGTAAATCAACCCTATTGAACATCATTGCCGGAGCTCTAATGCCGGATTGCGGCCAAATAAGCATAGACGGCCGCGATGTTACCGCCCTGTCGGAACACAAACGGGCAGGGCTTGTGGGACGGGTGTTTCAGGATCCACTTTTAGGAACCTCGCCCAACATGACTATCGAAGAGAACCTATCCTTGGCGTACAACCGTTCCCAAAATGTGTCGCTGGCGTGGGGGCTAAATCCGCGGCTGAGGGGCTCTTTTCGGGAAGTTCTTACGGAATTGCAGCTTGGGCTGGAGGCTAGGCTGGACACAAAGGTGAAGTTTCTTTCCGGCGGTCAAAGGCAGGCGTTAACTTTGCTTATGGCTACTTTGACTCGGCCGAAAATCTTGTTGCTGGACGAACATGCTGCTGCTTTAGACCCTCGGACTGCCGAGAAGCTTAACAGCTTAACCTCCAAAATTATCGCCGAACATGATATCACCACTGCGATGGTTACCCACAATATGGAAAATGCCATCCAAATGGGCAACAGACTCATTATGCTGCACGAAGGTAAGATAATCCTGGACATAGATGGCACCGACAAAACCCGCCTTACAGTTCAGAAGCTGCTGCAAATGTTTCGCGAGGCCCAGGGGAATGAGTTTTCCTACGACCAAGCCCTTCTGACCCGTTAATTTTGATCTGATGACCGCCCAACAGTCTTATCTGCGGGAACAGTTTTGTAATAGGGGACAAAATGTACTCATACCCGTCCTGATAGTCTCATAAATGAGACTATTTTTCTCAATAGGGGACAAAATCGACCCATACTCGCCTCAACAGGTCTCACCAATGTAAGTATTTGACAGATTGGAGGGCGCAGGTGCAAACAGGTCGATTATTCATCAACCGTCCAACTTTCGCCGTAGTCAGTGCTGGTCAAATAGTATGTAGCGGTACCGCCGTCATCAGTCCGGTGTTCTATGGGGTAAACTCCTTCAGCCCCAAAAAATACCGGCGAGAGGGGAGTGTTGTTGTCATACCCGTCAGATACCGAAACCTCAAGTCTCTCCCAAGTGTAACCTTTGTCCATGGTTCTGTAGATAGTAGGACCGGGGCCATTTGAATAGATATGCCTTGCTGCTTTGCAAATTCTTCAGTATTGAAATAT
>CAZXSP010000099.1:0-4370 GCA_964643285.1 uncultured Eubacteriales bacterium | reverse complement strand
TGTATGTCACACAATGTGGAACACGCGTTGCAGAAAATAACTGTGTCGGCAGATTTGTCGTATTTTTCGAAGGTCTTTAGGCCGCCATGGTACCTTACCCTATCCCCGACATGGAAGTAGTTGAACTTGGCATCGCTGTCTTCATACGCCAAGCTGTGAACGTTGCCGCCAAGGTCTCTTATTGCAACTACATATTCTGTGTAAATCACGCCGCTTTTCTTGCTTTTCAAAGTGACACTTTTGTCAACTACCACGCCATCCCAGGTTGGCTCTTTTCTGCCCAGAGATGACAGGAAACCTATGAACAAGAACATGGAGCCGATGGCAAGCCCGTAGTAGAAGGCTTCTGGATTTTGAAGGTTGTCGGCGCCGGTCGCCCCGGCAAAGGTAAAACCGATAATGGCAACGACAGCCAAACCCCACGAAAAAGTGATTCTCCACCGCCGAGTGTTTCTGGTGTACCGAGCAAACGCGGGGTCGCTGATTTTTGACGAAAAGCCGACTAAAGAGCTGTTTAGAGCCGGTGTTTCACTAGCCATATTTGTCCTGGCAGTCATATTTCAGTGTGTCCTTCCAGCCTCGGGGATAGGCCCGTTTCAAAACGAAACCGTTCCGCCATAGAGAGCATTTGTCCTTCACTTATCCCCCGGTGCGATATCCTAATCTGTGACGATTGATTTCCTGTACCATATGCCAAAGTAATATGGCGCAGGCCTATCTCCACTGAATGAAGCGAAATGCCATCCAAATTGAATTTCACAATCTCCCGGTCCAGGAGGATTCCAAAGCACGAAATGGTCGCTTCTATTGCCTCATTTTTTGGCAAAACCGCATGAGCAGGATCTTCCCAACTGTCAACCACGGCATGTTGAATTGTGAAAATCGGGTTTGAAACGATGAGTTTGGCCGTTTTGTATTTCTCATTTTGCTTCAGATAACATCCTCCGGTAATCAGAGTCAAAGCGGCTGCACCCACAAATACGGGTAGGGGGCAGGCCAAGGGCTTAACTATTTGCCGGCCCAATACGCAGGCGAAAAACGCTACCCCCAATATTGCCAAGATTCCATGAAACAATCGGTTTTGTGATATGGCTTTCAATTGCTTGTGCCTCGCTTGTTTTGAAGTCTTTCCGTACCATAATCGGCGCACCGCATGCCAAAGTCGTCACCCGAAATGGGCGAAATTCATCAAGCGCGCTGAAAACGAGAGAAAAAATATGCGGAACAGCAGTGGTTTGGGCTATTTCTGCAGTCGGATGAGTTTCATTAGCTCTGTTCTGCTTCCGATGCCAAGTTTGGAGTACAAATTCTTGATGTGGGTTTTCACCGTATTCTGGCTCAGAAACAATTCTTCGGAGATCATTTTGTACGTGTTGCCCTTTAGCAGTAAACCGGCGATTTGAACCTCGCGGTCGGTTAGCATGTTGGTCTGCCTCAAGTTCATGAGGCCGTCATCTTGGCGGTCCGGGGCCAAACCCGAAAGAGCTGTAAGAAAACTGTGTTGTTTCAAAAGCGATGACAGCTGCTTGTGCAACAGGGGCAATATGATAAGTATTACGAACACTACCGCAAGGGCAAGAGCTGATGGCGCGAAAGTCTGCATACTTGGTATTGTCACGACTTTTCCCAGAAGGGCCCCAAGGAGAATGCCCATGATATTGGCCGCGAGCCCTACCCCGAATATGGTGGCCGCATTGTCGTGAAGATCTAGCATCTCGCCCAATATACTCCACCAAAAGAGGTCGCATACTCCGCAAGCGCCAAGCATCAAGGTATCTATTAAAAGGTAACTCAGGACGGTACGTTCGAAAATCATGAAGGAGATAAAGGAAAAACCTATCATGGCAATAGCCACATACAGAACGTATGTCCGGTTGACCCTCTCAGGCAGCGTCTTAACCACGTATAGGGCCCCGATGTAAGGCACGGCCCAATACCAGCTGGTAAGCCACTGAAGATGCTCAAAAGCCGGGTTTATCACATGATACATAAGACCCGAGTTGATAGTTATCACAACGATAAAAATGCACAAAAAGGTGAGGGGATACCACAGGTTCATCTTCTGAGAACCATCAAACCTGTAGGGCGCAGCCGGCAGCGGCTCAATTTCCGGCAATTTGGCAGTGAGAACCGCGGCGGCAAAAAGCATCAATATTGTAAGCAAAAGCCCGATACGCGGCGACACGTAAATGGCTATCATATTCAAGGCGATCATCAAAACGTTTGAATATATTATCCCATCAGCGATGGTCTTGGTTCGCAACTTAGCGGGAGTGTAAGCCCTCAGGTAAAAGCTCCAAGAAGCCAAGCAAACGCCGTACATGAAGCACATTACAACAAGAGACATATTCCACAGGGCTGACGGCGCCAAGAAAAAGACTGTACTGAGCACCGAACAGACGGTTAAGGATAGAATCATCATTTTCCTGGCTTTGGAAAGATTGGTCACGAAGAAGCCGCACAAAATCATCCCCGCCAAGTGTCCGGCTGTGGAACCGAATACCAAATTGTAGGGGCTAATACCGTGTTGCGCCGAAAGGGAGTACAGAATTTGTCCCTCGAAGGCAAAAGACAACATCCAGGGAGAGAACAGCGAAAATATCGCAATGGATAATCGGCGGGTATCTGATAATACAGCCCCCAAACCAGCGGTAAAGCCTGGCAATGGCGCCACCCCAGTCGGTAAGAACAAGAACTACTTGGCTTTCATTCTATCATGGCAACTGTTTTGGGTGTGGCCTAGTGCGTTCGAAAAACGTGTTTACTCCCGAACCCTTGGGTTCCGTTCCTGACGGTAGGCGAGGAAAACATAGGGGAGGTCCGGACTTTAATTTGGCAAAGCGTTTGTGAATAGTGTAACGAAGGGCTTCGTCCGGCATTTCTTAACGAGTCAGTGTTTGCCTAGAATGGCGGCATCGGTTTGGAATCTAGTCGCTTGCTGTTTTGGGCTAGAACCATCGGTGCCAGAAACTGCAAAACCTGACCATAAGGGCACGTTAGTATGCGCAAAGGCAAACCGAAGCACAAGCTATCACAATCAAAACTCTCAAAGGTAAACTGGAATTTTCAAGACCTCAGACGTGGCTTAGCAGGCGGCTTGGGAAAGTGATCCAAATTAAAGGATTTTCGTCGATTTCTGTGAATATCAAGAATTGATGCAAAGATGGAATCTGCAATTCAAACGGTTCGGACTCGTTTGGCGGACGGCGTAAACTTTTTGTTGTTCATCTCGCTATTCTTTCCCTAAGAGAACTGATTTGAGCTTGTGCCTGGACTACGGTGATATCTTGTGCGAAAAGCGCAGAGGGAGGTAAGACAATGATCCGCGTGTTCCCCGCATGCGCGGGGGTGATCCTAGCCGAAGGTTTCTGGAATTCATAACCGTGTGGCAGACTGACGATGGATCTAATACTCCGCAGTTCATAACCGCTACGTTCCCGAAGAAGAAAAGGAGGTGACGCGCGTGTTTAAAGAAGGTGATGTGGTTCGCCTAAGAACTTCTGATGAGGCTTGTGGCGTTAGCACTTCCTGCACAGGCACAGTAGTGGACGTTCTAGCGCCTGGAGTCTATACCGTGGAATTTGTAGACGAACATGGAGATACGGTCATGGAGGCGCTCCATAGAGCGTACTACGAAAGAGAACTCGTGAAAGTTTAGATCTAGGTGTTCCCCGCATACACGGACATCCCCCTGTTTCATTGAAGTCCAGGTTTTTGTGCGCACCATCATTGGGCCAATTCACCATTGGCACCAGCACACTACGCTAAACACTTTTGGTAACGACTGTTTACCCGTTTCCTGAAAAGAATTTGGCTCGCAGTCTATAACAGATGATATCATTATGATATTATATCCATACCAAGCACTTCAAAAGGAGTGGCAGCTTTGACAGAAAAGGTTCTCAAGGCAAGATCCGGAATGTTGGTTTTAATCCTACTTATTTTGTCGTATCCGTTGGCTATCGGCATGTTCATTTTGGGGGTAAGCGCGAAGAACGCTGTGGGTGTTTTAAGCCTTATCGCTTCGTCGCTGTGGCTTATCGCCGGTTTCATCTTCTTCCTGGGCCTAAAAGTAATAAGGCCTCAAGAGGCGCTGGTGCTCACACTTTTCGGAAAGTACACCGGAACCCTGAAAGAAGCCGGGTTCTATTATGTTAACCCTTTCTCCGTTGCTTTTAACCCTGCTGCCAAAACGAGGCTCGGTCAAAGCGCTGATGTCGATACCGATTCCGGTCCGAAACTTCTGGGCCAGAACCCAAACGTTAGCCAGGCCAAAACCGGGGATAAAAGGATATCCCTGAAGGTTATGACCCTTAACAACAGCAGGCAGAAAGTAAACGATGTCCTGGGTAACCCTGTGGAAATCGCTA
>CAZXSP010000098.1:0-4420 GCA_964643285.1 uncultured Eubacteriales bacterium | reverse complement strand
AGGTAAGCTCCGCCTCACGCAGTTTGGAACGGTCATCGCAAAACACACTAAGGGCACCCATGGGGCTTGATCCCAAAACTATGGGAACGCAAGTGTGATATTTAAGGCCCGCATGTTTTAAACCCGATTCGGCGTCAGAAAGAATACAACAATCGAGATTTTTTGATTTCATGGAAGATCCGCTGCAAGCAGCGCATTTGCTGCAACAGTCTTTGCTAAAAAAGGCGTCCCGGTCAGTTTCGATTTCTTCGGGCATATTCTCGACTGCTTTGAGGCTGACTTTTTCGCCATCAGCAAGGCACAAAACCGCTGATGCATCGAGTTTTGCGCACACATCCCACAAAGTCTTTTTGGACAAAAGGTCTACCACAGGATCTGATGATGCCATGAGTAGCCGCGCCAGTTGCCTGCCGTTCACGTATTCTTCACCGCTTTAACACCCACATTTGTAAAAAAGTCTTGTTAATTATAAGTCAGACAAACCTTTGTGTCATCTCAAAACTTGTCATTTTATTTCGTCAATTACCTTGTTTAATTATTTATGCGGTTTTATTTATTTAACACTCCCGTTATTCCTCGTATACAGCGATCTCCTGTTTTGATAGCAGTTTCTATTAGGGAGCGAGATGATTAGATGCAGCCTCGCCATGACGCGCAAACTCAAGAAGAGTTGGAATTCGAGATAGGCGTATTGTCATCGTTGGTCGCAGGGCTTGATGAGCGGGACGACAATGTTTTGAACGCTATTCAAAACCTTCTGGAAAGGGTCCACAGCTGTGAAGCTTTTGGGCAGGATTGCAGCCAAGCAATCGAAAAGGCTTTGAAGGCAATAGAAGAAGTGCTAAATAGAGACGCAGATTTTGACCTTGCTTACAAAGTACTCAGTGACTCTGTTGACTTGATCTACGAATCGTCGGCTTTAGATGGCGGAACAAACTCATCGCCGGAAGTTTCCCCGTCTGATAATCCACAAAGTGAAGGTCTTGTCTTTGACGCAGACAATCCGGAGTTGGGCGATTTCGTGTACGAGGCCGAAGAATGTTTAACCTTGGCTGAGATAGCATTGCTGGAATTAGAGAAGAACCCCTTTTCGCGAGAACATATCGACGAAGTGTTTCGCTGTTTTCACAACATAAAGGGGATAGCCGGTTTTCTCTCGTTGACCGATTTTCAAGAATTGTCCCATTCCGCCGAATGGCTCATGGACAGTGTTCGGGCCGGGCAGGTGGAACTATCCGGTCCCCGCTCGCAGGTGGTATTCGATTCAGTCGACATGCTACGGACGATGCTGGTGGCTGTTAAAGAGGCCATGGCAGGCAAGGAGTACGCGAAACCGGTTGGCTTTTCTGAGCTTATAGACAGATTAAAAAACGTCGATGAGGGCAGATCTGATTCCCAAGCGGCACAGACTATGACCGGCTCCTCAAGTTCTTCCAAGCCCCCAAACCAACCCGAAGGAAACCCACACACAACTGCAAAGAAACCGGATGAAGTGCTGCGGGTTGCCACAACACGGCTTGATGCTTTAATCGATTCTGTAGGCGAACTGGTCATAGCAAACGGAATGGTTCAACAAGAAGCGTCGTTTCAGGACAAAAGCGGTTCCAAGCTCGTGGCAAACGTGCAACGGTTGGGGAAAATAGTCAGGGAACTTCAAGAACAGGCAATGGGGCTGCGAATGGTTTCTTTGGAAGGCACTTTCCGTAAACTCGCCCGGGTTGCCCGCGATCTGTCTGTGAAATCTAATACCCCTATTAGTTTCACTTTTGAGGGTGAAGAAACAGAACTGGATAGAACAGTCGTGGACGAAATGCAAAATCCACTGGTGCACATGATAAGAAACTCCGTCGATCACGGAATTGAACCCCCCCACGAGCGTGCCAGGCTCGGCAAAAGCGAAAACGGAAACCTTCACGTTAAAGCTTTTCATAAAGGCGGCAATGTGATCATCAGCGTCCAAGACGACGGACGTGGTTTGGACA
The DNA here is from genome assembly GCA_964643285.1 of uncultured Eubacteriales bacterium. Lineage (GTDB taxonomy): Bacteria > Bacillota > Sulfobacillia > Fermentithermobacillales > Fermentithermobacillaceae > JAXGZG01. The sequence continues at coordinate 2,438 of CAZXSP010000098.1, read as the reverse complement.
AACAAAAAGTGCTGACAAAAGCCATTTCTCGCGGACTGGTTGAGCCCGGAATTGAGCTGAGTGAAAAAGAGATATACGAACTCATCTTGAAACCGGGTTTTTCCACAAACGAGCAAGTTACAGAGATTTCAGGCAGAGGCGTAGGCATGGACGTGGTTAAGAAAAGCGTGGAAAAGCTCAGAGGGCGGCTGGAAATCCAATCAAAACCAAAACTGGGGACGACTTTTAATATATATCTGCCCCTGACCATGGCTGTAATCGACGGAATGGTAATAACTGTCGGGCAGCAGAAGATGATAATTCCCTCTATAGCCATTCAAGAGTCTTTCAGGCCTACCAGAAATCAATTGCACACCGTAAAGCAAAAGGGCGAAATGGTCGGCATCAGAGGGGACATCCTCCCCATGTTTCGCTTATATCAGCTTTTTGGCATATCCAACGGGAAGGAGGAAGCCACAGAAGCCTTGGTTCTTGTAATAACGGATGGCGAGAACCGCTGTGGATTGTTAGTGGACGACTTGTTGGGTCAGCAACAGGTTGTCGTAAAACCTATCGGGGAACTCTTTTCCCACATTTCGGCCGTGTCAGGCGCATCTATCATGGGTGATGGCTCAGTTGCCTTGATTTTGGACACAGCGGGAGTTCTCAGAATGGCGCAAGTGACAAGGTAATAAAAAGTGTGACAATGACGAATGTCGTTTTTCAAAAAAGGGGTGAAACATGTGTCCGTGGCAGACCTAGAGCAGTTGAGCAAATATTTAACCTTCATATTGGGACAAGAGGAATATGGCCTTGAGATCTTAAGAGTGAAAGAGATCATCGGCCTTATGGCAATAACAGCTGTACCCAAGATGCCGGACTATGTACGGGGAATCATCAATCTGCGCGGAAAAGTAATTCCGGTAGTCGACCTCCGACTGAAATTTGAAATGGAAAGAATCCAAGATACTGAAGAAACTTGCATTATTGTTGTAGATTTGGGTGAAACCCTGGTCGGGGTTGTGGTGGACAAGGTGTCAGAAGTTTTGGACATACAGGATGTTGATATCGATACGACACCTTCCTTTGGAGTAGCGATTGACACTTCTTTTATTCTCGGCATTGGCAAAAGCAAAGACAAAGTCGTCTTGCTTTTGGACATTACCAGAGTTTTGACCAGTGAAACAATCCGGCTTTCGGAAGACGAAACCGAAACACAACAGGAAATGTGATTTAGAGAGAAAAGAGGAGAAGAGCCTTGAACTGGTTTAAGAACTTAAAAATACGGACCAAACTATTGACAGGTTTCATTGTGTTAGCGTTAATAGCGGTTATCGTGGGGCTTGTGGGTTTTTCAGCCTTGTCCAAAGTCCAATCCGGATTGGATGAAATAGCCAACAAACGCATGGTGGCTACACAAGCCTTGGCGCAGGTTCTCAAAGGCCAACTGGATGTGGTTGCGGGCACTCGTTTTCTGCTCAACCCTTTGACCGATGCCGAAGATTCTAAGGCTGAATACGCCCGCATCGATTCGGGTTACAAGACCACCGATGAGGCGTGGAGCATATACGAGGCTCAAACCAGGCAAGCGGAACAAGAAGCACTTTTTCAGACCCTTACAGCTCAATGGGCAGATTGGCGAAACAGCATAGATGGTTTGATGGTTATGACGCACGGCGTTGATGATTTATTTGACCGGGGCTTTACGGCAAATGATCCGGAAGTCATTGAAGCGTGTGAACATGCCATGGATTATTACAAAAACGAAGTATCACCGCTTCGGGGAAAGACAGAACAGACCCTAAACAAAATGATCGAGTACAATAACAACATGTCAGACGCGGCTGTAGCCGACGCAGCTGATGCCTACAAGTCCTCCCTGCTCATCCTTTTCGCTGTCATTGGAGTCGGGATAGTTTTTTCCATAGTGATTGGGCTCATTCTCAGCAACATGATAAGCAGGCCCATAAACCAAATGACTTACGTGGCAGACAAGATCGCTGCAGGGGATACTGATGTCGAGATAAAGGCTACTACGAAAGACGAAATCGGCGATTTGATGGGAAGCTTCAGCGCTATGGTGGAAAGCACAAAAGAGCAAATCGCGGCTGTTGGAGTGCTCGCCACAGGCGATCTTGATGTTCAGATTACGCAGCGCTCAGATAAAGATCGCCTTGCTATCAGCCTGAACAATATGATAGCGGCCAACAGAGACCAGATGCTTGTGGCGCAATCGCTTGCCAACGGGGACCTTTCTATGGACGTCGCACCGCGTTCTGATAGAGACCTTTTGGGAAAAGCAATGATGCAAATGGTGGAAAACCTCCGATTGATCGTTGGGCAAATTCAAGAAGCGACAGATCAAGTCGCCACGGCAAGTGAACAGATAAGCACCGGGGCCCAAGCCGTGGCTCAAGGCGCCGCCGGCCACCCGCACGCGGACCATGAACGTGCCGTCC
>CAZXSP010000097.1:0-4467 GCA_964643285.1 uncultured Eubacteriales bacterium | reverse complement strand
TGTATAGGACACGCTAAATGCCCTCCCCCCGTCGGTTCCCCCTCCTCCGCTTAGCATATATTTTCCGCACACTTGTGCTAAGTTCCTTCATGTTATGACACCCGAGCACAACTAGTTGGCGGGCTTTAGGCCAATATAGGTTTGGTATAATTCGTACCGACCAAACGGGGCTTGTCGGCCGATTGCGCCAGAACCTGAGCCTATCTGCTGGAATCGGCGAACGCCAACACCCTTCGGACGTTTTCCTTGTGCACTTCTGTATAGAAACGTTGGGCGCTTGTGCTCATTTGGCTCAATCGGTCGGCTGTGGGCCGCGACAAAGTTTCAAGGGCAGTATCCGGGGTCAGAAACCCAAATGCTGTACTGCGCCGAACCGAGTTTATGAGGGCCTCCAAATAGTTTGCGTTTGTTAAACAGATTTCAGGCCCTTGGGGATTGCCGTGTCCCGGTATTACGGTGGATGCCCTTAGGGCCCATTCCCTGAGGGCCTTACTCCACTGGCCAAGCTTCTGTGGATTTCCAACCGAAGGCAGCGGATCTTCAACGGCGTCCCCTGCTATCAAAAGCTCTCTTTCGGCTTGCCACACAACCGAAGAATCCTCTGTGTGACCCGGTAGGGAGAAAACTTGGAAGGCATCACTGTCGAAGCCATCCTGGAAAGTCAAATCAGGAAGAATGACAGAAGCCCCTTCCACAAGCGCGGGGTTTACTGCCCTAACGCGGCTTAGTTCCTCGTCTCCGTCTTCCAAAAGCCTTTTCGAGGTGAGCTCGTGGGCTATCACAAATGGATTGGCAAAAGCCCCCGTGCCGAGACAGTGATCCCAATCGGCGTGGGTATATATGACAGTAACCGCCCTGTTACCTGCCAATTGTTTAAAACACTGCATATCGCCGGGTGAACACAAAGTGTCCACCACTACCGCCGAATCGGGTAACAGCAACATTGTACCGTTGACGGCGCCGCCAAAATCAACGAGTTCCCTAGTGTATACAAAAACATCTTGGCCCAGATGCTTTAAGCCACATTCCATTGCGCTGAATCTCCCCTCGCCGCCGTTTGCATGCGCCCATATAATACCACCTCTGTTACGGTTCGAGCCAACGGTGATTTTTCATTTTTTAGGGTTCAGTGTATCATTGGATTTGACGCAGTGTTGAAAGGAGTTGCCGCCTATGGCGATGCCCATTGTGGAGTGTGTGCCTAACTTTAGTGAAGGCAGAAACCAAGAGATAATTGACCAAATAGTAAACAGTATTTCCGGAACCCAATGCAAAATACTGGACGTATCAGCTGACAAAAGCCATAACCGGTTTGTATTAACCTTCGCAGGACCACCAAAAGCCGTGGAAGAAGCGGCTTTCAGGGTGACTGCCGAAGCCAAGAAACTCATCAACATGGAAAATCACCAAGGGGAGCATCCCAGAATCGGCGCCACCGATGTTATCCCATTTATCCCCATTCGAGATGTAACCTTGGAGGAATGCGTGGAAATGGCTTCTAGGCTTGGCCAAAGGATTGGCCGAGAGTTAGAAATCCCAGTATATCTTTACGCTAAAGCGGCACGCATGGAAAGCAGGATAAAGTTGCCAGACGTAAGGCGCGGGGAATATGAAGGCCTGAAGGAAGCCATACTGACAAACCCCGACAAGAAACCCGATTTTGGCCCCGGCCGCCTCCATCCCACCGCCGGAGCGACTGCTGTAGGCGCAAGGCAACCTTTGGTGGCTTACAACGTGGATTTGAATACTCCAAACGTGAAGATCGCCCGTGCCATCGCCAAGACGCTCCGTGAATCTTCCGGAGGGCTTATGCACGTTCAAGCAAAAGGGATTTACATAGAAGAAACGGGCCAAGCCCAGGTCACCATGAATTTGCTGGATTATAAGTCCACGTCAATAAGCCTTGTTCTCAAAACTATAGAAGAGGAAGCGGCCAAAAGAGGCACAAGCATAAAAGGTTCCGAGATTATCGGCCTTATACCTTTGGACGCGCTTTTGGAAGTGGCTTCTGATCGCATGAAGCTTGCCGAGAACCCCAAACCGCATATTCTCGATTTGATAAGTTTTGATTAGGAGGAACAAAGTTTTGAACCCAGTACAAAAGCCGGATACTTTCGTAGAAGACCTCAGAGCCCCCACCGGGGCGCCGGGAGGCGGCGCAGCCTCGGCGTTGTCAGGTTCCATGGGAGCCGCGTTGTTCCAAATGGTATCGGGCGTCACTCTTACTCTGCCAAGATTTACAGAAGGGCGAGATCGGCTTCAAGAAATACAAAAGAACGCTTCTGCCCTTTGTGATAGGTTGAAAGCTTTAGTCGAAGAGGACACCGATGCCTACAAAGCGGTGGAAAAGGCTATGAAAATGCCCAAAAATACTTCCAACGAAAAAGCTGCGCGCAGACTGGCAATGCAGGACTCCTTCAAAAAGGCAACGCTGACGCCCTTGGAAACTGTGAAAAGATGCGTGGATTGCCTGGCACTTCTGCCTGATCTTTTTCAGTACGGTAACCCTAACGCGGTTACAGATATAGCGGTAGGAGCAATTCTTTTAAGGAGCGGGCTGCAAGGCGCTGCCATGAACGCCGAGATCAACTTGTCTTCAATAAAAGACAATGAATTTGTCGAATCCGCTAACGACGAGTTAGACCAGTGCCGAAAAACCGTTGAAACTCTATGGCCTGCTTTCGAAAACATGATAAAAACTTCCGGGCTCACTTTGTAGTTCACGAAATTACCGGTCTCGTCAAAACGGCGAGGCCGGTAATAGCACACGTTTCTACGCGGGAAAACTTATTTCCCAAAACCGCAGTTGGGAAAAGTGCAGACCGGACACTCCAAACACAACCCGCCTTTCCCAAACCCGGACAAATCGGAAGCTGTCACCTTTTCACCGGCCATTATCCGGGGCAGTACCAGGTCAAATATTGTGCGCTTTGAGTACATGACACAACCGGGAAGCCCCATTATGGGAACCCCTGCGGGGGTATATGCCAAAAGAAACATGGCGCCGGGCAAGACAGGGACACCGTAAGTGACTACTTCCCCGCCTAAAGATTTGATGGCTGTAGGTGTAGTGTCGTCTGGGTCTACACTCATGCCGCCGGTGCAAGCGATTATGTCTGCCCCTTCATCTAAGAACTCGCGGATAAAACCCGCTATCATCTGGGGGTTGTCGTCCGAAATGCGTTGACCGATGATCTCGGCGCCGAAATAATCCATCTTCTCTTTTATAACCGGGCCGAAAGCATCTTTAATTCTTCCGCGGTAAACTTCGCTGCCTGTAATCACTACCCCAACCCGATATTTACGAAAAGGAACGATAGACAAAATCGGTTCGGACCCGGCGATTCTTTTGGCGTCTTCCATTATGGATTTGCGGATAATAAGGGGTATAACTCTGGCGCCGGCAAGCTTGTCTCCTTTTTCCACGGCGAAATTGTCGTGCCTTGTGGCTATCATCATTTCACCTAAGGAATTTATGGCCAAAAGTTTTTCCCTATCGGTTTTGAAAAGCCCCGGAGAATCCGCTATTATCTCTACTTTCCCCTCTTTTACAGGCGTTTTGATCATGTATCGATTGAGGCAGATATCTTTCAAAATCTCGGCCGCTTCATTTTCGTGGTAATGATCGTCATCTTTTTCCCAAACGTACAAATGCTCTTTTCCGATTGAAAGCAACACAGGTATATCCTGTTCCGAAACTATGTGCCCTTTACGAAATATGGCATCCTTTTTCACTCCGCGTATTATTTGGGTCATATCGTGGCATAGGACATGCCCTACTGCGTCTTGTGTTTTTATGAGTCTCATATCGTACCTCTACCTCCGCTCTTGGGCCCGAACCAATATAAGCTCCCCCGCGATGCTTATGGCTATTTCCGCCGGTGTTTCGGCCTGAATTTCCATGCCTATGGGTGTGTATATCCGGTCAATCTGCGATTCGTTTATGCCGTCTTCCAGAAGCATTTGTCTGGTTTTGGCGATTTTCATCCTGCTTCCTATGACCCCCAAATACCGTACCGGGACACTATTTAGTACTTGGCGTTGCACTTCATAATCGTGACTGTGGCCCCTAGTCATAACGATCACGTAATCTTTTTCTCGCAAAGTGATATTATCGCTCAAACAAGAAAAATCGCCCAGAATAACTTGAGCGTCCGGAAACCTCGCTTGGGCCGCGTATTCTTTTCTGTCATCGAATACAACTACTTTAAAACCCAGATGGGTGATGACGGGGACCAGCTCTTGAGATATATGCCCGCCGCCGAATATGACCACACGCCCCGCGTGCACCAAAGGCTCTATGTACAGGTGCTTTTCGCCTATATCCGCCTGCCGGGGGTTATTTCCAAGCGTTTTTGATAATTCTTGCCCGGGTAATTCAAGCCCCAATAAGCCTGCAGAATCGCTGTAAGCGCCCATGGACCAAGCTGTACCATCATCGGTTAAATCTGTTATGAGCCACGAATC
>CAZXSP010000096.1:2902-4601 GCA_964643285.1 uncultured Eubacteriales bacterium | reverse complement strand
ACCCCACGGCCAGAGATCCGCCGATAATTGGACCCAAACCCCATTGAGGGGCTACCTGGCCGACAATTTTTCGCCCTCCAAAGGCGGACAAAAAGCCCAGCGCCACTAATACAAATAGGGATTGTTTTGTGTGAGAATAGCCGGTGGCCAAAGATGACAACCAGTAATAACCGAGCCACAATGTGACCGCGAAAATAACAAAAACCCAAACGATCCACATGCCCGGTTCACCTCACACACTCGCTATTTCGACATATTCCCCAAGAATCGTCTGGCGTGCCATAATTCGTCGGATTTTGGCGGAACCAAAGGACGCATCTCGCTGCCATCCTGAAGGCACCGATCTTTTGCGGTGATTTTGCCCACCACACAGGCGTTAATGCCAAAACGACTGTAGACATCACAAAGCTTTGCGCCATTCCCTGTTGTTACTATTAGGCACCCTGAAGACACAAGCCTTAAAGGATCTATTCCGGCAAAAGAGGCTATTTCACGCGTGCAATCCAACACGGGGATTGCTCGCGCGTCCACAATAGCGCCTTTTTGAGAAGCTTCGCATACTTCATAAATGGCCCCCAGAACACCTCCTTCAGTAGCGTCGTGACACCCGGTGGCGCCGTTTTCCAAAGCGATATGACCGTCCTGAATGACGCTCACTTTATCCAAAAGCCCTGCCGCTTCTGCCAAAAGTTCTTTTTTTATCTTACCCGAAAGAACCTCCTCAAAATCTTTGGCCAAGATAGCGGTACCTTCCATTCCTGCCCATTTTGTTACGACTATATCGTCGCCTACTTTGGCTCCGGAAGCGCTGAGAACCCTCCTGCCCCGGGTTTTTCCCACCGCGGTTATGCTGATTATGGGTGTGGTAAGACCGGGGGTAACTTCTGTGTGTCCGCCTGCCACAGCCACATTTTCCTGGACGCAAGCTTGGTGAATATCGTCCATTATTTGCGTCAAATCGTTTTCTGTTGAAGATTCGGGCAGAAGCAAGGTCACCATTACGCACAAAGGTTCAGCGCCTGCGGCCCCCAAATCGTTTAAAGCTACTTTACACGCAAGCCAACCGACACGTTCGGTTGCGCCGGTAATGGGATCGGTGCTCAGCACCAAAAGTTCTGAGCCAATATCCACAACCGAAGTGTCTTCCCCTATTGAAGGGTACAAAAGCACTTCGGATCTTTTGCTTCCCACCCGCTTGTACACTATCTGTTTAAGGATTTCCGGCGGAATCTTGCCAATGTCAAGGGTTTTTGTCACGGGGCGTCCTCCAATAAAAAGGATTTTACCTTTGCAGCCTAATTATAACATTGGTTATCATCTGGTAACATTGTGTCATGCTTTGGTAAGAGGTGGGCCATATGATTAGAGTCGTGGGAGGTCAGTTTCGCGGCAGAAAGCTTGCATCTGTACCGGGTGATAAAACCCGGCCTCCGCTTGCGATAGTCCGCGGTGCGGTGGCCAATATATTGGTTGACCATCTAGAAGGCGCAAAAGTGCTTGATCTGTTTGCAGGTACGGGCAGTTACTCTATTGAGTTTTTGTCCAGAGGAGCGTCTTCGGCTGTGTGTGTAGACAAAAGTGCCAAGGCAGTGGAAACCATCAAAAAGAATGTGTCCGCCCTTGGTCTTACAGGCCGTGTGAGGGTTATTACGGGAGATGCTCTCAAAATTGCTCCCGCGCTGGAAGTGTCCAAGGAAAG
>CAZXSP010000096.1:0-2802 GCA_964643285.1 uncultured Eubacteriales bacterium | reverse complement strand
AACAGAAACTTTCCGTGGCGTTTGTACACATTCTCGAAACACGTTATGTCTATAAGGCCGCACTCGTCTTCCAAAGACAAAAAAACCACCGTCTTGCCGCTTCTTGTAGGCGGGCGGTGTGGGCGTACAGGTACGCCTCCTACTTTCAAAAACTCCCCCGGCTCGATTTTGGGAAGCAAGTCGCTTCTTACAAATTCCTGGCGTTTTAAAGTCTCTCGCCAAATTCCCAACGGGTGCCCCGATACCCCGAACCCAAGTATTTGGTATTCGTAGGCAACTTTTTCGATAAGGGTAAATTCGGACCGGCTTACTTGCGAGGGAGCTTCCAAAAGGGTTTCCTCTTGTATGGACTCGGGCTCATCTTTAATTTTGTCGGGAAGCGCCCACAAAAGCCCTTTTCTGCCCAATCCAAAATCGTCGAAGGCCCCGCATAGTATGAGCGATTTCACAGTAGCGAAATCCAGCTGAAGCCTTTTGTGAAAATCGTCGCAGGACTTAAAAAAACCGTGCTGTTCCCGCTCTTTAACTATGGCATCTATATATTTCCGATTCATATTTTTGATCATTTTAAAAGGTAGACGGATGCTGCCGCCTTCAACCGCTACGTTGCAGAAAGAGTTGTTAACCGAGGGCCCTTTTATACTCACCCCGTGCTTTTTAGCTTCTATGCATATTGTCGAGTTTGGATAAAACCCCATGGGCTCGTTGTTTAAAATTGAAGCGAAGAATTCGGCCGGATGATGCTCCAAGAGATATGCGGTTTTGTAGGCGGTGGTGGCGAATGCCCGGGCGTGAGCTTCACAAAATCCGTAACTTGCGTAACCTCTCATGCAAACGAATATATCTTGCGCTACTTTCTGGGGCACCCCCCTTTCGGTAGATTTTTTAACAAACATCTCACCAATTCGATCCATTTCTTGACCGGATCTCATGTGAGTCATTACCCTTCTGAGGTTGTCGGCTTCACCGGGAGAAAAGCCCGCTATAACCGAGGATATTTCTATAACTTGCTCTTGAAATAAAATTACGCCGTAAGTCTTTTTCAAAATCGGTTCCAATCTGGGTTCCAAGTAGCTTATGTCCTCAAGCCCTTGGCGCCGTCTGATAAAAGGTTCAACCATATTGCCTTTTATGGGGCCGGGACGTATCAACGCTACGCTGGCCACGACATCTTCCAGGTTATCCGCTCCGAGTTTAGCTTGAAGCGCCCTTTGGGCGGGGCTTTCCAACTGAAAAACCCCTATGGTATCGGCCTTTTGAAGTTTCTCAAAGGTAGCTTTATCGTCTAAAGGTATTTTGTCATAATCTACGGGAGATTTTTTTTCAAGATAACCCAGTGAATCTTCGATAGCCCCCAAAGTTCTAAGAGACAGCAAATCAATCTTACAAAGCCCCAGATCTTCGACGTCGTCTTTGTCAAACTGAAGTATGGTAACGCCTTTGGCGGAACGCTCCACAGGGCTTAACCAACCCACGGGATCTTTGGAGATCACTACCCCTCCCAAATGCGTACTTAGGAAACGAGGTAAATCCGACAGTTTCTCAGCGATTTCCAATAGAATTTTGAGTCTGTTCTCGGGTATACCCAGGTTTTGCAGCTCCGGAATGCGCGAAAATGCCTCAAAAACCATAGACGCGGGAAGATGCGGAAGCCGTTTGGCCAAAACATCGATTTCTTCGGGAGAGTACCCCATGGCTTTGCCTACATCTCTTATAGCCGATCTCCCTTGAAAAGTGTTATACGTCGCCACCGAAGCCACATGTTCCGAGCCATATTTTTGATATACATAAGACGTAACTTCGTCCCGCCTTCTGGCGTCAAAATCGATATCGATGTCGGGCTTCTCGCCTCTTTCAAGACTCATAAACCTTTCGAACAAAAGATTTTGCGCTATAGGGTCAACGTCGGTTATGTTCAAACAAAAAGCCACCGCAGAGTCAGCCGCAGAACCGCGCCCTGCATGGCGTATGCCTTCCCTTTGAGCGAATTTAACAAGATCCCACACCACAAGAAAATAATCTTCATACCCCAGCTTCTTTATGACGTAAAGCTCATAATCGAGCCTGGATTTTATTTGGCGGGTCACTGTTCCGTACCTTTTGATTGCTCCCTCAAAAACCAAATGTTCAAGGAAATGTTTTGACGAAGAAAACTCTTTGGGATAATCGTAAGAAGGAAAAGTAGATTGGCCCAAATCTATGGGGCATTGACATCTTTGGGCGATATCAAATGTCGCCTTTACGGCATTGGGGTATTTTTGAAAATCGGCCTTCATTTCTTCTGAACTTTTCAGATAGTTTTCGGCGTTTAAGCGCCTTTCGGGGTGAATGTCTTCAAGTTTGGTAAGAGTTTTTATACAAGTAAGCACATCGTGAAGCCTGAACTCATCTTTTGATACGTAATGGACGTTGTTCGTGGCGGCCAGACGTAAGCCACTTATTTCCGCCAGTTCTGAAAGGGCGCTGTTTAGCCCTTTTGAGCCCGGCAGAAGTGTTTCGGACATTTCCATGAAAAGCGAATCGTTGCCCCAAATATTCCTGTACATTTGTAAAACCTGTCTCGCTTCTTGAAACTTCTTCTTTAGTAAAAGCGAAGGAATGAGCCCTCGCCTGCACCCTGTGAGAACGATTAGCCCATCAGTGTGTTTTTTCAATGTACTTAAGGACACCCTCGGCTGTTTTCTTAGACTATTGAGGTGAGATTCGCTCAATATTGAGCAAAGGTTTCGGTAGCCTTGATTGTTTTTGCAAAGAACCGTAAGGTGATAATTCCCTTCCAGGGTCAATTCGTTCCCTATAATC
>CAZXSP010000095.1:0-4602 GCA_964643285.1 uncultured Eubacteriales bacterium | reverse complement strand
GCACGGCAAACTGTACAGCAGACAGTTCAAGACGGATTGGGATGATAGTACGTACTACATTTGCCCCGCTGATATTTCCCCGGAACTGGAGGCCGGCTTAAAGCAGATGGCCTTGGATACCTACAAAGTGTTAGGGTGCCGGGACTTTTCCAGGATTGATTTGAGGCTTGACTGCGACGGTTATCCCAACGTAATAGAAATAAACCCTTTGCCGGGGATGGCCCCGGGGTTTTCTGATTACCCGCGCACAGCCCAAAAAGCGGGATGGTCTTACGCCGAATTGGTAAACGGTGTTCTTCAGTGCGCTTTGCGCCGTTACGGGCTGGGACATTTGGCTTCACCCTTATTTTCCAAAGAAATAGCCTGATTGTCGTCGTCTAATACGGGAACCGCGTGTTTTCACAAACGCGGTTCTTTCTGCTTAGTTTCTAAACACTTCTATTCTTGGCTTACATTGCATCTCTAAAACTGGAGGTATTGCGCAGACCACGTTGAATATCTAGAGATGTCCTGTATAACAAAGGTTTTATGGGGTAGGAGAGGCGTGTTTCTTGTCAAAAGTACATTCAGAGTTATCACAACGCTATGCTTTTTTGGGATCAAGAGTAGGGCTTAGGCCGGTTGAGGAGAACGACATAGACAAACTTATTAAGTGGGATTCTGACGAAGAAATCGTAAGGTGGACAGGAAAGCAGTTTTCAGACAAGGAGGAGGCCGTAAGCTGGTATTTACATAAACACCATTTGCTGAGAAGGTCTTTTATTATTGAGCTTCACGAAGGTATTTCTATTGGTGAAATCCAGTTGGTCAACATTTCGTGGAGGCTTCATTCGGCTGAAATACGTATAGCTATCGGTGAGACGCGTTTCTGGAGCAAGGGGTTTGGACAAGACGCCATTTCGGCTTTACTAAGGGGCCTTTTTCGGTCTACGACCCTTCGTGAGATCTATTTGCGGGTAGATGACGAAAACGCCAGGGCCAAAAGGTGCTACTTCAAAATTGGGTTCAGAGCTAAAGGAAAAGTTGAGGTACCTATCGGTGAGGGGCGCGATGGGTTCCGCCGCCTTATATTAATGACGATAACCCAAGAATCTTTTGAGATGCGTGGTGGGGAGTAAGGGACTCGAACCCCTGACCTCGTGCATGTGAGGCACGCGCTCTAACCGACTGAGCCAACTCCCCACGCAAGAAATATAATAGCAGACTCATAAGGCAGAATCAATGCCGGCGTAGCCCGGGCAAAGGTTTGTACTTTGCCCGGGTAAGTTTATCCAAACCCCATTTTGGCAGGAACATCGCTGCTAGGAACGGTATTATTTCTATATGCGGACTTTTGAGTTTTCCCTATCCAATGAACGCGAAAGGATGATTTGGCATTGCCTCGACCGGCTTCAAGTTCGAAACCAAAATGGTTCCATCTTGTGGCCATAATGCTGACTGCGGGGTTTGTGTTGGCGGGGAAAGCCGTTTTCGCGCCAAGTTCATTGGAACTCAAAAGTAGGTACGGCCCATCCGATGGTCTTGCCCCCATAGAAAATGTCGCGAGCCTTGATTGGCTTCGCGATGAAATCCTATGGCTGGGCAGTTGTCAGTTGCCAAACGGGGCCATTCTTATGACACCCTGTAGCGATTCTGTAATTCCGTACTTTGCTAATCTGGCTGCGTCCGTAATGGTCGATTACGACGCTGCCTGGGCTAAACAGTACATCCTATGGTATTTGAGCAACATCAATCAGCCGGATAGATGGGGAGCAAAGGGTACTATCTACGATTTTCGGGTAAGAAACGGGAAGATGGTCGCGACAAAAGACTATGATTCTGCCGACAGCTACGCTTCTACGTTCTTGTCGCTGGTGTCTCACTATCACGGGATTACACGCGACGACGAATTCGTTCTCAGCCAAAAGAAATCTTTGGACCTCATCGCGTCGGTTCTTACGGATCTTACAGATGTTGATGGTTTGGTTCGGGTTAAACCGAATACAAGAACCAAGTATTTGATGGATAACGCCGAAAACTACCGCGGATTGACAGACTGGTCTGAAACCCTTCACTCGTTGGGGTTTTCTCAGGAAGCCGAGAGGTTCAAAGCTTTGGCAAACAAGATAAACGGGGCGATTGAGGACAAGCTGTTCAATCCCAAAAGCGGCGACTATGCGTGGTCTGTATGGTGGCTTGGAAAAAGGTATCCTCGGGCCCGCCGATGGTACCCTGACGCCGTGTCGCAAGTGTTCATGATATCCACCGGCTTGTTGGACCCGGAAGGGCCCCGTGCGAATGCCGTCTGGCGGGTGTTCAATTCACGCTTTCCCAACTGGGAATGGGGCGACACAGGCGACGAGTTTCCTTGGGTTGAGGTGGCAGTGGCTGCCTTACAGATGGGAGAACCCGACAAAGCCAGAGATTTCTTAATCTGGCTGCAAGAACAAAAAGCCCACGACAGAGGGCAGTGGAACGTAATGGAATCGGCGAGCCTCATAAAAGTCCATCAAATGCTGGGGGGATTTTCCTTGGAGATGGTCAAAGCCGGGCCCCAAGAGAACCCGGCCTGACCAAAAGGATTATATGTTGCGTCTATTCAACTTCAAGCCCCAATTGCCACGCAAGAAATGCCCACATGTTGGCCTGCTCGTCCACTATTTTGTGCAAAGGTTTGCCCACCCCGTGCCCGGCGTCGGATTCAACGTTGAGCAATATGGGATTTTCTGAGCCCGAAGTTTTTTGTGCCTCCTGCAAAAGAGCGGTCATTTTTCTGGCGTGACATGGGTCTACACGGCTGTCCGATGTAGCGGTGAACGTGTACATTGCGGGGTACACCGTTTTGGGATTCACGTGATGGTATGGAGAATAGGCGTATAGCCACTTGAACTCCTCGGGATTGGCCGGGTCGCCGTACTCGGATGTCCAGATGTAGGCTATCAGGAACTCGGGAAACCGAACCATATCCAGAAGCGGCACGCCGCAAACAAGCGCCTTGAAAAGGTCAGGCCTTTGGGTTATGGTCGCCCCCATAAGAAGCCCGCCGTTGGAGCGGCCAAAAGCGCCCAGATGCTCACTGTCGGTGTATCCTTGTGCCACAAGATATTCGCCGGCCGCGGCGTAATCGTCGAAAACGTTTTGCTTATTCTCTCTCATGCCTGCTCTGTGCCATTCTTCTCCGTATTCACTGCCGCCCCGTAGGTTTGCCACGGCGTAAATGCCGCCTTGTTCAAGCCACGGTATGGCTGTGGGCGAATATGCGGGCGTTCTGGGGAGGTTGAATCCGCCATAACCGGTAAGTAGAGTGGGAACTTGCTTTGACCCCAAAAGGGCCGGAACCGCCCCGGACTTATAAAGGATAAACATAGGAATTTTGGTTCCGTCCTTGGACGGGTAGAATACCTGTTTTATCACAATGTCTTTGTAATCGAGGGCTTGTGTACTGGACAAAACTGCAGTTAGTTGTGCGGGCTTTTCTAAGTCCAGATGGTATATTGAAGGCGCCAAAGCGAAAGATTCTAAAACGAATAGCAAATCCGACCCTTTGAAATTCCCCGTGACGTCTGAAACGGCGCCCATTACGGGCAAATCGATTTCCTTTTTGTCGTTTCCTCGCATATCGCAGGTGTAAAGGTGAGATACGGCGTCTTTTAGATAGCAGGTGACAAACCGTCCGCCCACATAGCTTGCAGATTGTAATGTGGAATCGGCAGATTCGGGAATAATGTCTTCCCACTGAAAATTCGTCCCGGAATCGAGTTTGGTGGCTATCACCTTGTAACGGGAAGCGTTCCAGTTGGTTAGCACGTACAAAGTGTCACCCATAACACGGCCGTGGAACAAGGCATCGTGTCCCACAATTATCGGTGTGAAGCTGCCGCGTATGTCAGTTTCATCCCTGTAATAAAGGTCTGTGTTGTTCCAGCCGTGTGTTACGGTCAGAAGAAGGCGTTTGCCGTCATCGGAAAGGGAAATACCGTACATTTCGTTCTTGGGGCGGTCATGGTTGCCGTAAACAAGGATATCCGAAGAAGGGTCGGTCCCAACCACGTGGTAAAATAATTTTCGGTAGTAAAACTCGTCTCCCGGAGGCACTTCGCCCGGGGTTGGATATCGATTGTAGTAGAACGCTTTGCCATCGGGTTTCCAGACTACGCCGGCGTTTCTGCAACGAGTGATGGTATCGGGAAAGTGTTCGCCGGTTGTAACATCCAGTATTCGCAAGACGCTCCATTCGTCGCCTTTTTCCGAATACCCGTAAGCTAAAAGCTTGCCATCGTCAGAAGGATGCCACCAATCCAGCGCCACAAGACCTTCGCGGCTGGCAATGTTAGGGTCTAGCGCTATATGTTCCTGGCCAAGGACAGAACCTTCCAAAACGCGGTAACACAAAAGCGGCTGGTTAGTCCCTTTGGGTCTTCGGGTGTAGAACAGCATGTCGCCTTTTAACACGGGGGCTCCCATTGTTTCCATGGAGATAATTTCTGTTAAACGTTTGGCAAATACCGGCCTTTCCGAAAGCTGGCTCAATACCTGTTCGGTGCGCTTATTCTGAGCCTCGGTCCAGGCCACGGTATCTTTGCTGGTTCCATCCTCCAGCCACCTGTAGGGGTCTTCGATAAC
>CAZXSP010000094.1:1206-4647 GCA_964643285.1 uncultured Eubacteriales bacterium | reverse complement strand
GTGCCAAATCCTTAAATTTGCCGACAAAATTCAGAAGCTTTTCGAAAGCTGCTGTGCTTCTGTAATCCAGGACCTCGGCGTACAGCTTATCTATCTCGGGAATTCGGTCTTTGCGGTTGGAATCCATAGTAAAAGCACCTCGCTTTTGATGTCACCCGCACATACAAGCGGGTAGAACGTTTCAATATACCAGCGCAAATGGTCTATTCATTACTAAACCTCCTATGCGACTGCAAGGACTATTCGCGGGCCACCGCGTAATCAACGACGCTGTTCGCAGGCACGGTTGGCTATACTGAGCTGTGTATAGGTATGCTAGGAACAAAAGCTACTTTTCAAGAATCCAACGCATTTCTTATTTGCGAGGTCACCGAATTCCTTCCGGATCTTGACGACAGTGGAAACCTGCTGTTTGGCACTGTGTGCTATGGGGATGTGGGTTTGACTAAAGATTTTGGTACGATACAATGCCCCACGTGATGTTAAACGAACTTAGGTAAGTTAATGAACTTTGTAAGGAGGAACAAAATGAGGAGAATGCTGGCGTTTTTTATTGCTTTGCTGTTTTTGGTCTCGTTTGTTGGTTGCTCGGCGCCTGAGGAAAATACGGGAGCAGGGACCGGTGGAGTTGAAAGCGATGGGGGAAATAGCAGGCTGGTAACAAAGGAAAATATAAAGAAACTAAACCTCGCCTGGATAAACGACAACATCATCATAACTGGTGATTTCGATGAGGCACACAGGCAAGATGATGACTGGTTCCCTTATGAGCAAGTAGTTAAAGGGTTGGAACTTTTTCAGGAAGACTATGGACTGAATATCGATATCGTAAACAGTTCAGATTTCGCTGATGAAGAAAATTCGGGCTTGGGGGACTACGAAAACATCGGAAAAATGGTTGATAAATGTCTGGAGAGTGGTTATGATGGCATAATCCTTTGTGACGCGGAAGCTCATTGGCATTCGGACGACTTGATTTACGAGCTTAAGCAAGTAGATATCCCTGTAGTTACCTTAGGCGGGAATACATATTCATCCGATTACACCGAAAGGATTGCTAATGTTGGCTTTTATCCGGCCGAATTTGGTATTGCCTTGGCACAACTGACCAACAAGGTGCTTGAAGGCCAAGGGCAAGTTGCCGCTATTAGCCCGCGGGGTATTTTTGATCCGAACATAGAACGTTTTGAGTCCTTCGTGGAAGGATTGGGTTCTTATCCGGGAATAGAACTAATCATAATAGATTACGACGAATACGCCGAGGCCACCAGTAATCACGAAGCTGAAAAGTTCGAGGAATTCCGCAGTCGGTATCCAAACCTAGATGCCTTCGTCAAATCTTCCAACACCAGTCTTTTTGGATTTATGGAGCTTGCCTTCGAAAGGGCCTACTCGTTCAGCGATGCAAGCAGAACTCTAAAACTTATAAAATCCTATTCATCCCCGCGCCGCGAGTTCGAGGAAAGTAACCTAACAGGGAACAAAACCTTTGGCGCCATTAGTACAAACTTGGTGGCCGCCGCATATGACGCCGCTAGCGTTATGGTCGATTATCTTACAACAGGCGAAGTCCCTAAAGACAACAGCTATACTTATCTTTTGGTTACCCAGGATAATTACAAAGATACCAATAGCCAGTTTTTGGACCAGGTGAAGAGAAGCAACCCTTCCCAATAAGATCATGATTTAATGGGCCGAAAAACAATGGGGCTTGGCAAGGCAGGCCCCATACAGGTCTTCACAGACCGCGATGGCCATTTACACATCTTTATCAGACGCGAACGCGGCCTCCCATTCCTTCTGCTTAAACCCGACCAACACGAAATTCTCGCTGACAAGTATCGGCCGCTTGACTAACATCCCGTCTGTGGAAAGGAGATGAAGGCATTCGTCCTCTGTCATTGACTTTATTTTGTCTTTCAGATTAAGCGTTCTGTAAACCTGTCCGCTTGTGTTAAAAAACCTTCTTACGGGTAGCTCACTCTTCCCTAGCCACTTTTTCAATTCAGCATAAGTTGGGTTGTACTCTTTAATATCACGCCAGTCGTATTTCACGCCGTTTTCATCAAGGTAAGCTCTAGCTTTTTTACAGGTTGAGCATTTGGGGTAACAAACGAAAAGCAAATTGATGACCTCCTTAATCGTGATGAACACCCTTACCGCCTAAGGGTATTTTCCACCGCCACAACCGTCAAGAAGTAATTCGTTGAACGAAAGAACCGCTCTGTTATATCTTTAGACACGCCGCCAAATGTCCTGGCTTAACCTCCACCATCTCGGGCTGCTCTCGGGAACAACGCCCATCAGCGTAAGGACACCGTGTATGAAAGCGGCAACCGGTTGGCACTTGGGCTGCTGATGGCACTTCACCTTCCAGAATAATTCGTTCGCGTTTCATACGTCCTGTGAGAATCGGTATGGCCGAAAGCAGGGCCTTCGTATACGGATGTTGCGGGTTGACAAAAAGCTCTTCGGTTTCGGCAACTTCCACGATCTTGCCCAGATACATCACGACCACCCGGTCGGAGATATGCTCAACTACATTCAAGGCGTGGGAAATAAAAAGATAGGTCAAGTTCTTGTATTCCTTCTTGAGATCCATCAGTAGGTTTATGATTTGCGATTGGATGGACACATCGAGCGCCGAAACCGCTTCATCGCACACTAAGAACTCTGGCTGAACGGCCAAAGATCGCGCAATGGCTACCCGCTGGCGCTGACCGCCGGAGAACTCGTGGGGGTAACGATGGGCATAAACTGGGCTCAGCCCCACCTGATTCAGGAGTTCACCAAGGCGCTCATAAGCCTTTTGCCTACTAAAACCCATTTGAACAGTCAAGATCTCACTGAGCATCTTCTTTACAGTATGGCGAGGGTTAAGGGAAGAATAAGGGTCTTGAAAAACTATTTGTAATCTCTTTCTCAGACCACGCAGCGCAGGGCCACGTTTTTGGAGTAAATCACCCTCATTGCCGAACACAATACTTCCGCTGGTAGGCTGGTTAAGCCGGACGATAGCACGCCCGATGGTAGTTTTTCCGCAGCCCGACTCACCCACAAGGCCTACGGTTTCTCCTTTCCGGATAACTAGGTCCACCCCATCCACTGCGCGGATATACCCGACGGTCCTTTGCAGAACCCCTACCCTAATCGGAAAATGAACGTGGAGGTCACGGATTTCCAGAATGTCCAAGTTACTCAATGGGTTCACCGCCCCTCAAGTAACAACTGACCCTGCGCTCACCTACGACAGTTTCCGGCGGCGAGTTTTTGGTGCATATTTCAAGGGCATAAGGGCATCGAGGAGCAAATCGGCAGCCTTCCGGGAAACGCAGCGGGTTTGGCACGGCACCGGCAATAGTCTCTAGCCTGCCTCCCCGAATAACCTTGATGCCTGGAATCGACAGAATGAGTAACCGGGTATAGGGGTGCCATGGGTCC
>CAZXSP010000094.1:0-1196 GCA_964643285.1 uncultured Eubacteriales bacterium | reverse complement strand
GACAATCTTGCCTGCATACATAACGGCAACTCGATCAGCAATTTGAGAGACAACTCCGAAGTCGTGGGTTATGAGCAGAACTGACATACCCATCTCCTTTTGTAGGTTCTTGAGCAGATCGATTATCTGGGCCTGAATGGTCACGTCGAGGGCAGTGGTTGGTTCATCGGCAATAAGTATTTTCGGATTGGGCGCCAACGAAATAGCGATCATCACCCTTTGACGCAAACCGCCCGATAACTCATGGGGATAGCTTTTTAGTCGCTCTGTCGGATTAGGAACACCCACCTTACTGAGGATTGCAAGCGAGCGTTCCCTCACTTCGGTTTTCGTTAGCTTTGGTTCATGCAAGTGAAAGACTTCGCCCAACTGCTTATCTATCCTATATACAGGGTTCAAGGATGTCATAGGTTCCTGAAAAATCATGGAAATGGTCTTCCCGCGGAGTTCTCGGGCCTGTTGTACGGTAAAGCCCAAACTTTCCTTGCCATCGATAATGATACGGTCGGCGTCAACCTGCGCTGTATCGGGCAAAAGACGGATAAGTGAAAGGGAGGTAACCGTTTTGCCGCAACCAGACTCGCCCACAATTGCAAGCGTCTCTCCCTTATTAATGCTGAAAGATACACCATCAACCGCCTTTACCACGCCCTCGGGAGTGTAAAAGTGCGTACGCAAGTTGTCTATTTGCAGCAAGTTTTCACCATGCATCACACTTACCTACTTTCTCATCTTGGGGTCAAAGGCATCCCGCAATCCATCACCTATCCAATTCATAGCAAGGACTGTAAGCGAGATGGCAATACCCGGGATGGTGGTGAGGTACCAGGCGCTGCGCAAATAACCCTTTCCTTGGCTTAGCATCATTCCCCATTCAGGCGCGGCGGCATCCACGCCTAAGCCCAAATAGGCAAGACCGGCAGCTGACAGGATCGCCCCACCGACTGCTAATGTTGCTTGTATGATGATGATTCCCATACAATTGGGAAGAATATGGCCGAAAATAATGCGAGGATGACCGAACCCCGCTACTTTAGCAGCTTCAACGTATTCGGTATTCTTTATGAAAAGCACTTGCCCGCGCGTCATCCGGGCGAAACCGGGCCAGCCGACGATGGCCAGTGCGAGGATTATATTCTGCTGTTTAGGCCCCAACACAGCCATAATTGCGATTGCAAGCACCATGAATGGGAAGG
>CAZXSP010000093.1:0-4705 GCA_964643285.1 uncultured Eubacteriales bacterium | reverse complement strand
CCATGGGCATGCTGGCCATGACCTCTTTGGTCAACAAGTTCGGTTCAGGTGTGGTGGCAGCTTTTGGAGCGGGAGGGCGTTTGGACCAGTTCGCGTTTATGCCCGCCATGAGCGTGGGTTTGGCGGTAACTGCCCTAGTTGGGCAAAACCTTGGAGCAAGAAGGCATGATAGAGTCAAAGAAATAGTGCGCTTCAGCGTTTATCTCACTGTTGGGATTACCGCGGTTGTAAGTTTGATAGCGGTTTCTTTTCCCACCGTTTTGCTGCGGTTATTCACCAAAGAACCTGAGGTTCTGGCCGAAGGCGTGAGATACCTTCGGGTGCTCGGTTTTGCCTATATTCCTTATAGCCTCATGTTTATGCTTTCCGGGGTTATGCGAGGAGCGGGGGACACTTTTCCTTCAATGGTGTTTTCCATAACTACACTGTGGCTTGTGAGAATTCCTTTGGCCAGGCGGCTTTCCGCCTCCATGGGCAGTAGGGGCTTGTGGTTCGGTATGGCTGCGTCCGCAGTCGCGGGGGCCCTTCTGAACTGGCTGTATTTCATGTCGGGTCGGTGGCGTTCACGGTCTCTTGTGACAGAAAAAGAGGGTGTAAATGAGGTCAGGGCAGCTTCATAGTTGCCTTTGACCCGGCTTTTTCGGGGTAAGGAGAACTGTCTATGAAAGAAACCCTCATGTACCAAGCGGTTCGGTCCTTTTTGGAAGGCCAAGGGTATGCCGTTCGAAGCGAAGTAAAGGATTGCGACTTGGTGGCGGTAAAAGACGGCCAAGTGACAGTCTTGGAGTTTAAGCGGGCATTCGGCATACCCATCCTGAAACAAGCTGTGGAACGGCAAAAGGCGGTCGATTCAGTGTACGTCGTTTTGCCCAAACCAAAGCCTTTTGTCATGTCCAAAAGCTGGCGTTCCACGTGTCATCTTTTGCGCAGGCTGGAGCTTGGGCTTCTATTGGTTGATTTACATTCTGTGCCTCAAAAAGTCCACGTCATGTTTCACCCCACACCCGTTTCCTACCGCAGAAAAAAGCACGTAGAGCGCGCCATACTGAAGGAAGCCGCCGGAAGATCCGACGACTACAATGTAGCCGGCAGTTGTCGGGTGAAGCTGGTGACTGCCTACAGAGAGTTATCTGTAAAAACCGCTTGCTACCTCCAGGTTTTTGGTCCCATGGCCCCCAAAGACTTGAAATCCATGGATTTTGAAGCCAAAGTCGGGTCTATTTTGAGCGATAATTTTTACGGATGGTTTTCGCGGGTACGCAGAGGCGTCTACCGGCTGTCCGCTAAAGGCGAAGCAGACATACGGGAATATCCGGAATTGTATGAGAGATACATAGGTCAGGCTCGTTACGAAAAACCAACGCAAGATGGAGTTTGATGACGGAAATTTAGGCAAATACTCATTCTTTTCGACAAAACGTCGTTTGTCTATGGGATTGTAACCGTTTTCACGATATGATAGATGAGCAGTAACTACACATGGGAGGGGCTGAATCCACAAAAATGGCTTCCACGCTTCTTCAAAACGTTCAGGTATTCTTTGGCAAGGCTGCTGACAAGCTGGAGCTATCCGAAGAGATCAGGGATTTTCTATCAAAGCCTCAGCGAACCGTTCTAGTGAACATACCGGTTAAAGTCGGTGGCAAAACTCGCGTGTTTCAAGGGTATAGGGTACAGCACAACAACGCTCGCGGCCCGTACAAGGGCGGTTTGCGTTACCATCCCGCGGTAGATCTCGAAGAGGTCGAAGCACTTGCCGCGCTGATGACATGGAAGTGCTCGCTTCTTGACGTCCCTTACGGCGGCGGCAAAGGCGGCGTTTCAGTGGACCCCGGTACTCTTAACGAAAGTGAGCTTGAAGAGCTCAGCCGCAAGTTCGTGCGGGCCCTTATGCCTGTCATAGGGCCGGACGTCGATGTCCCTGCACCCGACGTTAATACAGACGGCAGGATTATGGCATGGATGGTCGACGAAGCGGAAGGTATCGTAGGACATAGTATGTTACCGTTGTTTACCGGCAAGCCCGTGGGTTTCGGGGGTTCTTTGGGACGCACCGAATCTACAGGTTTTGGAGTGGCCATCACAGGCATTCACGCTTTGGAAAAACTGGGTATTAAGAGAACAGAAGCAACAGCGTGTGTGCAAGGTTTCGGCAAAGTGGGTATGTGGACCGCCATAAGGCTTCAGAGTGAAGGCGTCAAAGTGGTTGCGGTTTCTGACATCTCGGGAGCCATTTACTGCAAAGATGGGATCGACATAAATGCTCTAAAAGAGTATACCGCCAATTCGCCGAAGCACTTCATCGAGGGTTATACACAACCCGGTCTCGAGTCACTTGACCCCAACGAGCTTCTCACTTTGGACGTGGACCTTGTTTGCCCGGCAGCCATGGAAAACCAGATAGATGCCGAAGTGGCCCGCAAAATGAGATGCAAAGTTGTCTCCGAGGGCGCTAACGGCCCTGTAGTTCCTGATGGAGACGCGGTCTTGTCCGAAAGAGGAATCGTCTCTGTGCCCGATATTCTGGCTAACGCCGGCGGGGTAACGGTTTCTTACTTCGAATGGGTCCAGAACCGTCAAGGTATGTATTGGGGCTTCGATGAAGTAATCAACAAGATGGATTCAATGATGCTTTCGTGCCTGGACGAGGTTTGGGATTTGGCAAAAGAGCTTGATACCAACCTTCGCACTGCCGCTTTCATGGTCGCCATACGCCGTGTAATTGCCGCTGTGAAATCCAGGATGAGTATTTAGTAAGCAGCATCAAAAGCAGTTTGTGTAAGAATTAGGGCCGGATGAATGTCCGGCCCTAATCTTGCCTTGGGGGTTCAAATGACTGTACTAACTGTAGAAGACCTTGGGATTTCGTTTGGTGCTCACACCGTTTTTGATTCCCTTTCGTTCAGCGTAAGCCGCGGGGAGCGGCTTGCGGTCGTTGGCAGAAACGGGGAAGGTAAAACTACTCTTTTGCGTGTTCTGGCCGGGGAACTCGAACGTGACCGCGGCGTTTTCTCTCTTGTGGGGCGCGCCACCCTGGGTTATGCATCTCAAACTGCCCTTTTGCGTCAAGGCACCGTTTTGTCCCATGTGTTGTCCTCCAGACAGGATGTGCTCGATCTCGCGCAAAGAATGGCCAAGTTGGAATTTGAGATAGCCAAAACCGACAATGCCCAGAAACAGGAAGAACTGCTCCACGACTACGCCAAGATAACCGCTCGTTTCGAGGTTATGGACGGATACAACATTGAGCACAAGGCAAAAGCCATATTGACCGGTTTGGGATTTGGGCCCCGCCAATTCCACATAGATTCACAAGTCTTAAGCGGCGGAGAAAAAATGAGACTTACCTTGGCCAAGTTGCTTTTGACGGGCCCTGATGTTCTTTTATTGGATGAACCCACAAACCACTTGGACCTTTTGGGAACAGAATGGCTCGAGGGCTTTCTTCTGTCTTATCCCGGGGCAGTGGTAGTTGTAAGCCACGACAGATATTTCGTGGACAGCGTTTGTCACAAAGTGCTTGAGCTTAGTGAAGGCAAGGCCCAGGTGTATACGGGTAACTACTCGGCGTATGTTCGTCAGAAAGAAGAGAAGTATCGTCTCGAAGAGGCGGCGTACAAAAGACAAAAAGAACTCATAGTAAAAACGAAGGCGCTCATTCAGAAGTGGAAAGGAACCCCAACTAAGGTAGGCATGGCGCGAAGCCGTGAAAAAATGCTGGCCCGCTTGGATATTGTTGAAAAACCCAAAGGCGACAAAAAGGATATGGGCGTACGGTTTGATGTAAAAAAGGCGTCAGGCCAAGAAGTGCTTAATATAAGCCATATTTCCAAACAATTTGATAACCGCCCGCTATTCCAAGATTTTACCTGGGATTGCAGAAGAGGCCAACGCATCGCCTTGGTCGGCCCGAACGGGTGCGGGAAAACTACACTTATAAGATGTCTTACGGGCGTTGATAAATGCTTTGAAGGGGAAATTCGTTACGGCTCCGGGGTATCTTTTGGTTATTTCTCACAGCTCATGGACGATCTTGAAGAAGACTTCACTGTGTTTCAAGAGGTAAAAACCTTGGGGCTTGAACCCCAGGAGGTGCGAGACATTTGCGGTCGGTTTCTTTTTTCAGGCGAGGATGTCCATAAGAAAGTAGGCACTTTGTCCGGCGGCGAAAAGAATCGGCTCATGCTGCTGAAATTGGTGGTAGGTAAAGCAAATCTGTTGTTCTTGGACGAACCTACTAATCATTTGGATATGGCCTCAAAAGAAGTTTTGGAGAACGCCCTGCTTGACTTCCCGGGCACCCTCATATTTGCCTCGCACGACAGATTCTTTATGGATCGCCTGGCGACCCAGCTGTGGATTTTTCAAGGAACACAAATCCTTGTTTTTAACGGAACGTATACACAGTGGCGGCAAAAATCATTGTCTGGCCTTCCTATTGAATATGCCAATCGGAGCCCTTCTTTCGTATTATTGGGGAATGCTCCTGACCGGCACAATACCGAAAATTCGCCTGGTGCTATAAAAAAGGCCGCGGTAACAAAAAGAACAGTGGCCACTAAGCCTCGCCAAGAAAAGGCGAAAGCCGACAACCGTGCCAAAGTGGGCGAAATTGAGGCGGAAATCGAGATTCTGGAAGGGCAATATCAAGAAATGGTCGACCTGTTTCAAGACCCCGACTCGTACCAAGACCCCCAAGCTTTGC
>CAZXSP010000092.1:0-4721 GCA_964643285.1 uncultured Eubacteriales bacterium | reverse complement strand
AATTTTGACAGGAGCTTCTCTCGCATCGAAATTGTACGGCAGCTTACGACGCCACCATCCGCGGGTTCTTTTGAAACCTTGATTTTGAGTGTATGTTTCATATACACCTTCCTTTCTGAAGAGCGATTTTTTGTTGCCCTTCATAGGTAGGCCACGAAAACAGCAAATGTAGGTGGTCTATTGCAAAAGTTTTTTTAATTTTTTTAAAGCGCGCACCGTAGCCTGCTGAACGCTTGTGCGATGGAGAGAGCTCCCTCGGGCAATATCTGAATAAGACTGACCTTCAAAAAAGACTCGGCGAATCAGGTCTTGCTGCCGGGGTTCAAGTTTTGCAATGGCGGAATGTAACCTCTTACTTTCTTCCGATTTGATAAAATCACGCTCGACATCTTCATCAGACGGGAAAAGTGCATCATCAAGGTTGTACGCGTCAAGCGAACAATGACGGCGGGTTTCTTTGTGATTAGTGTTGTAGTCCCGGCGGTCAAGGTCTGCGATAACGGTCGCCCATTCATCGCTAACTTCGACTTCTACGGTTTCAGTGGCAAATTCGTACTTGATTTTCATAAAAATAACTCCTTCGATTTTTTTGAAACCGCAGGAGCCGTTTTTATGTCCGAAGAACTAAAAGACGGCCGAGACACACTTATCCTTTACGGATGAAATGTATCCCGGCCGTCGAGCAGCTCTGCGGATTCTTATTTACTTGTTTTTATGTTACATAATTGCTTTCAACAGCGAAAGCCGATTGATTAACCCTCGTAACACTCGTTACGATGCCTTCTCGCTCAACGGTAAATACTTCACCGAGAGCCAGCCGGACTTTTGTTTTGTGTCCTTTGTAAACCGATTCAACCACACCTGAGATCTCGTTGGCAACACAAGCGAGGCGCCCTTTACAGTCACGTACTTCGACCATTCGATTCCTCCTTTCGCTTTTTTCTCATAGGCACCACCTCCGTTTATATTAATTATCCGTAAGCCTAACGGCTAACATACAGATTAAAAAAATAACAGCGGGCGGTAAAACCCGCTGAAATTTACTGCTTTATCTTTTGATAAGCTCAATACCGCTGTTCAGACACCGTAGTTCCTTAAGTCGATACATAGCGGCCTCCTGCGAAACATCAAATGTTTTCGCCACAGCCTGAATCATGGCTGAGGGTCGCTCTTTTAAATTTATGTGTTTTTTCTCTTCCGCAACAAGACGGACAGCCTGTGCGGGCATAAGTAGAACAGACGACAAAAAGTTCGCCTGCCACTCCATCCACTCAACATCACTCCATTGTTTTGATGTTTTCATAGAGGAATTAAACGGCTTCTGTCGGCACTGTACCATTGGAGCGGTATTGCTCTTATCAAAAAAACTCAGTTGGTTCGGGTCATAGGAATAGTAACCCGAATGGAAAATGTCGTGTGAGCCTTCGTGTCCCATTGTGTATCGATAACGCTGTTTTTGTTTTTCCTCAAGCAGGGTGTTATCAATAAGAACAGTTCGGGCGTCTGCGTGAAGATAGTCTGCCTGACGTTTTTCCGGGTCGAAAATAATAACCTTGTCTGTGTCGTTGAATACCGTCATACCGAGATACCTGCCATCGTTTGACAGGTACTGGTAGTCGATTTTCATGCCGAGATATAGTTCAACAAAGTCATCGATATTGATAGCTTGAGGGTGACCCAAGGCATCGGGGCAGAAGTCCCGAATGTAGTTTTCACCTATGACTTCAATCTCACTCTTGCTTAAGACCGGAACGCCGTTGTTTTTCACTTTGAAGGAAGGAGTGTACATCGAATCCTTTTATTCCTTTCTTTTTTTCAAGTCTTCGACGAACTTGTCCCAATCCTCCTCATTGGCTCCGAGATCTCTTACCGTTCTAAGAGCCGCGGCAACATAGTCATTCTCCATAATATAGGCAGGAATGTCAGGTGCAACCGCATCGCGCTCTTTCCCGGCGAGGTCAAGCATGATGGATTTGTCTTCGTCCGTCAATATCAGATGTTTTGCGAGTAATTCCAATTTTTCAAGTTTCGGAGGGTTTTTACGGCCTTTTTCGATGTCACTCCAAAATGGCGCTGATAATCCCATTAGTTCTGCCATTTTGCGCAGGGATATATTCCTTTGTATCCTTTTGGCAGCTATAAACTCTCCAAATTTTCTTTCGTTCATTGTGTTCACCTTTTAACTCTTTCTATGCCTTAACCTTTTTGTTTTTATTGTTATATTTAATCTTAACTTGTTTTGGTTATAGGTCTTTTTTAATTTACTTTCGGTGAAAGTCATTGTGTAAGCCGTGAGCCAAACGGTTTACATTTTATATTATACACACGATGAAAGAGTTTGTCAACAGAAAACAAGAAACTTCTAAAAAATATTTTATTGGTACATAATTCCGGGCATTTTCACGCTGTCCCGACCGTCACAGGGCATTTTAAGGTCACCGAGGAGAATGCCGTATGTGATGGCGCGTTTACCGAATCGGCAGCGTATTCCCTCAATCGTATCCTCTAAGTCTTCTCGTCTTTTTCTCTTGAGTGAATCGTAAAAGAGATTTAGCTGCTCTGATTGGTTCTTCGGCACGAGTTCGATTGCCCGAACCGTAACCGAGCGAACCACGGTATTCCAAGTGTAGTGCTCCTTAAATGCCCGGAATGCTACAGCTGCTATCTCACTCGGAAGTTGTGTTTTCATAGGCAACTTGCACTGGAATTGTGACGTGAGCAGGTCGTTTCCTCGAACCTGAACTTGCACTGTCCGGGCGGAGAGTTCGTGAACACGGAGTCTGTGACCTATATCCTGGCACAGTTCCAGAATTACTTTCCACACTTCTTCATTATTAATTAGATCAGCATTACAGGTGATTCCGTGACCTATGGATTTTACGGGTGAGATGAAATCCTTGTGCATAACCCTTGAGAGGTCGGTTCCGTTTGCATATTTCCAAAGAGCAAGTCCGTTCACACCCAATAGCCGCCGCAGCAGTTCCGGTTGTCCCTGCGCTATGTCACCGATTGTATGAATACCGTAGGACGCAAGTTTCTTGGCGGTGGCATGACCGCAGTATATCATTTCGCGGGAATCAAGCGGCCACACCTTTTCTTTGAAGGTATTGCGGGTTATTTCGGTGATGGCATCCGGCTTTTTCATGTCAGACCCGAGCTTAGCAAATATTTTGTTAAAAGAAACACCGATACTGACCGAAAGCCCCAACTCTTCACGGACGGCCTTTCGAATACTTTCAGCAATTTGCATAGGGTTGCCGCAAACACCGCTGCCGGTAACATCGAGCCAGCACTCATCCATTCCGAACGGTTCTATCATATCTGTATATCTGCCGTATATCTCTTGCGTTAGTTTGGAGTATTTAAGATACTGCTCATACTGAGGAGGAACGACAATGAGGTCTTTACAAAGCCGCTTTGCTTGCCAGGTGACCATACCTGTTTTGACTCCGGCTTTTTTTGCCTTCTCCGATTTTGCGAGTACGATACCGTGACGTTCCTCTGTGGAGCCGCACACCGCCACGGCTTTTCCGCGAAGACTCGGAACGAGCATCGTTTCCACCGAAGCGTAAAAGCAGTTCAGATCACTATGCAGTATTGCTCTTTCTTGTTCCATATATCGTCCCCCTTCTGATAAACATGAAACATGTTGAATATTATTTAATTATTTAGAACTAAGTGCTTGACAATCTGTATATGATACGCTATAATGATTGCATAAGTTCGTATTGTTTCGCATATATGATAGCACTAATGAGAACCGTTGTCAATGGAAAAGAAGAATTTTTTAGAACTTTGTACGATTTGATAAAGGAGCATGGATTATGAAAACATTTGCCGATAAGGTAAAAGACGCGAGAGCAGAGCTCGGATACTCACAGAAGCAACTCGGTGAGACGTGTGGCGTATCTATTAGAACCATACTGTCCTACGAGAAAGGCGAGAAATTTCCGCGCCAATCAACGCTGCTGAAATTGGCAAAAGCACTGAAGGTTTCTGTAAAGTTTCTTTCCGACCCCGAATGCGAAGACCCGGTCGCAGATATTGAGAAGGATGGGTATATCGAAGAGGCCCGTGCAAGGTACGGCGCTAAGGGAGTAAGGGATGTTGATGCACTTCTTGCCGATAATTCCGCCCTCTTTGCCGGAGGCGAACTGTCGCAAAGTCAAAAAGATGCTTTTTTCGATGCTATTATGAAGGCTTATATTACCTCAAAGGAAGCTGCAAAGGAAAAGTTCGGTCCCAAGAAGTAACTGTCCCTTTTTTTGGACACTGCACGTAGTATAATAATATTGTGAATAATAAAAAAAGGGGGTGCTTCTGATGAATATGGAACAAATCAGCGATGCCGTAGCAAAAGTAAAAAAACGCTACGGTGAAACTGATCCTGTACGGCTGTGCCGTGCTATGGGTATCATTGTCTTATACGAATCGCTCGGGAGAGACGAAGATTCGTGTAAAGGTTTTTTTATGGATAATTGCCGCATTCGTACTATTACGATTAACAGCGACTTGCCTTCTGTAATTCAGAGAATTATCCTGGCACACGAAATCGGTCACGCCGTTTTGCATAGAAAGGCGACCGGTCTTCACGCTTTCCACGAGTTTTCGCTTTTTGACGAGACCTCGCATCTGGAATATGAGGCTAACCTCTTTGCAGCAGAATATCTGCTCGACGACCAGGATGTATTTGAAACACTCAACCGGGATATCTCGTTTTT
>CAZXSP010000091.1:0-4749 GCA_964643285.1 uncultured Eubacteriales bacterium | reverse complement strand
CCCCCCGGTATGCTGTAAATATGCGGCCGTTACCTGTTTCCTACCGGTGGCGTAGGCACATCACTCATTGCCTATATCGTCGGGGGGCCTAGAAGGATTAGGGTGTAGCAGGTATTTAGAAGTTAACCAGGGTGATTATGATAGTAGCTATGGAAAGGTAGATTCCCAGGGGGAGGGTGTCGGTTCTTTTGAGTTTGCCCATGGCCATCATGGGGATTGCGTACAAGGAGGATAGTACGAAGCCCAGGCCGAGCGCAGGGAAGATCCGCCTGAAGCCCACATAGAGGCCTATGAAGAGGGCCATTTTGATGTCTCCGCCTCCCATGGCTCCGGGTTTTATGAAGGCTACCGCGTAGAAGAAAGCAAACCCCGCCAGAGCTGCCGTGAGGCCGTCTCGAAGGCTGAGCCAAACAGTGAGGCCGCCGCCCATGGCCGTTGTGCCCGCTGCGGCCGCTACGCCCGTCGCACCGGGTACAGCAAGTAAGGGAGCTACAATGCGTAGGATTAGGGCGAAAACCGAACCGGACAAGATGACTGTGTTGGGGAGTAAGCCGTGCATCATGTCGGTTCCCGCTAGGACAGCCAAGTGAAGGGCGATTACCATGTTGAGTATACCGATTACGCCGTAGCCGAAGGCGCGTCCAAACAAAACAAAGCTCACGGCCGTGGTGAGCTCAACGAGGAAATATGCTCCGCTTATCTTTTGGCCGCACTTTTTGCAGCGTCCTTTCTGCAAAAGAAAGCTGACCAGAGGGATGAGTTCCAAGGGTGTCAGAACGTGCCCGCAGTTGGGGCATTGAGATCTTCCGGTAAATGCTTTTTCCCGGGGGATTCTGGATGCCAGCATTCCCCCGAAACTTCCTAGACACAGCCCAATCACGAATACGGCGGCGTCGGCAAATGTAAAGAGCCCAAGCGAAAACCCCGGGCCCACCTGCTATTTGCCCCCTACTTCGCGGTACACCTTTCCGCTTATTCTCATGCTGTCGGCGTATCCGCTCTCGCCTGCCATAAGACTCAGGTAGTAAGGGTCGCCTCCGCCCAAGGTGCCGTCGATGGCTTCAAACCTCATTCCCACGACGGTTTCTTCAAGAAGTTCAAGGTATCTGGCTTGGCTTGTGTCGCTGCCCGTTATGTCTAGGTTGAACGCCACTATGCCCAAGGATGCGTCGTTTTGGTCGACATCTGAGGAATATGTAAGGTTGTCTATGGTGACCCCCGCTTGAATGGCGGCGTCGTTTATTTGGTCGGTAAGGGATTTTTCCCAATCAGGGTCGGCGATGGGAGGCAGAAGGTCCAAATGGTCCACAGACTTTTGCAGCCTGGTTTGGGTGGCCCTTAATGTCGCCAAATCCATGCGGAGCGACTCGGTTGCAGCCATTTCTTGGTTGTACCTGTTGTTTGTGTATAAGAAAAAGCCGGCGCCTACTAGGGAAATCACTACCAAGATGACTGAACCGGCAGTCCACAAAGACCTTGGCGATGAAATATGATTCATGGTCAACCCCTCAATCTCCGCTATTCGTCGGTGGGTAAAGTAATGAAATTCAGGTGGAACTCGTACCCGGCGCCTTCCCTTTGGCTTAGGGAGGCTGACTTAATTTGGGTTACGAAATCGACCTTGCTGATTGTATCCAAAAGGTCGGCGTAGGTTGCCGGATCGCGCACTACCCCGTTTACTTGCATGTCGCCGTCTCTTTGAGACCTGTGTACTCCGAATCCCACGCCTGAACCGGCAACTTCCTTTAGGGTGCCAAGGCGTTCAGACCACACGATTTGGGTGTAAAGGTCTTCTTTTGCTTGAAGAACCCCTTGGGGGACTTTTGCCAAAACCGTCTGCAAATCGGAAATTTCCTGGCTGAGCCGGGCTTTTTCCGTTTCCTCGGGTTTTCTTTCGGACACGAGAAGGCTGATATCCCACACCTTGAGGCCCACAAATGTCCACACGATTAGGGCTACGCCCAAAAACACGATGCGAAGAAGCGACGCTATCCTTTTCCGTTCTTCCGATAAGCCTTTGAGATCGGGCTTTAATAAGTCCATTCGGGGCTGTGTGCCTCTGGTTCCAACGGTGATGTTGCTCACGATTTTGCACCCCCTTCTTGGGGTAAGGCCAAGCCCACGGCTACGCCGTACTCGGGGTCTGAGTCTACAACGGGATGACCCCAAAGCCTTGTGCGAAGGCCTGTTTGTTCTTTCAGGTAGTCCGCAAGAAAGCTAACCCTGTCGGATTCGCCTATGATTATCACTCTGCCGCCGACTCTTACTCCCGCTGAAGCCCCGGCGAACCTGGCGGACCGGGTTATTTCCCCTGCCAATATCTGCCCGTTTACAAATGGATTGTCGGGGTCTAAAGGAATTTCACGCATCATCCAAGGATACCCGCCGTAGCTTAGGTACATTAAGGCTTCGGATGTGTGCGCCACGATGGATATGTCGAGGATAGTCCCGGAATCGTCTGAATCATCTTGGGAAGTATCCCCGCCCAAATTTGGTTCCAGTGCTGTGGCAGCTATACCCCGGGCGCCGGGAGTAACGTCTACAGAAACCCCGTTGCCGTGGGTAATCCATGGCTGATAGGAAGCGCTGTCTTGCGCTGAAGTGCCGTCGCCTGCTTCGCTGTTGCCGGAAGCCGCGCCCACAGGAGCCGTTGCGACAGATGTGTCTTCTTCGACCAAATGTTTTGCCTTCTCCCACATCCACAGGCATGCCCGGGATACTGAGTTGGCGGGAATATCGACCCCTTGCGGACGAAGCCCCGCGGCTTTTATGAGGGATTGGGCTGAAAGGACCGCGGCCACTTTGGCGGCTATAATCAGATACAGTTTTGTGCCTTCGGGGACTTGCACCGAGGGTGGAGCAGGAAGCCCCGCGGGCCACTCATGCACGACGGCCCGCATGATGTCGGACCCGCCCGGAGACAGCCTTTCTATTTCAAACTGTATGGCTTTGTTAAACTCTTTCTTGCTGAGCTTGGGCATAGCCAAAGTGAACAGAAGGCAATCGGACATGGGTAGCCCGACGGTGGCGGGAAGCTTTTTGCCTAAAGGTTTGCAGAAGTCGCGAATTTCGCCTGCAAGCTCCCGAATCTTCTGTTTGGAATCGTATTGGAAAGACACCTTACCCGTATGAACAGCGACGACCTCGCCTGTATCAGCGGAATACGCCGCCACCCTAACGGGGTTCGATAAGTCTATTCCTATGCTTGTCCCTTTTGGGACTGCCATGTAAAGTCACTCCTGTCTGCCCAAAGTCTGGCTGATTTTGACCATGGGCATTGCTAAGTGCCTAATTACCTTCCACCCAGGATTTTACCTTGTAGGCACCTGTTCCCGCACCTTGCAGATCAGGATGCGATACCCACTCCTCAAACGCCCCCCGGCCTAGGGTTACATTGGCATTGTTGCTAAACTCAACATCACCCGGCGAAATCACGGAGGCGGTGTTTGCCTTAATGACACAATTATTCGCAAAGACAACGCTGCTTGCGTAGAGAAGCAACGAGCCCTTCACCTGCCCGTTGTTCTCCAATGACGCTTTTCCCGTACTGATAATGGAAAGGGCGGTAGTGCCTTTTCTAGGGTCACCTATATTGACAGTGGTGTTATTCGAAAACTCAATCCCGGTTTGCCAGGATTTGGGGACCGATATAATCATTCCTTGCCCCACTATGTCTAGCTTAGCGTTATTCGTCACTTCCACGTTTCCGCCCAACACAACTATGTTTCCATTTAAAAACAAAGTAGTTACAGAGTTACCATCAAACAACAAGGAACCGTTGTTAATTATCAGATCGCCATTTAGGGTAATAGTGGATGTAATGTTCTTTGCGATGGTCACCGAGCGTCCGTTAACCACAAGATTACCGTCGAGTTGAACTTGATTTTTCATGGTGACAGCTTTGTTTGTGACAAAGTTTCCGCTGTAAGATACGTTGGAAATCTCGTTGTCGGGTAAATTCTGATACCCGGCGCCATCCGTCTGAAAACGCTGAAGGATCGCCTGTTCCACCACATCGGTGCCTGGAATAACGGCAGTTCCTGTTGATGCCGGGAAGGTAATCTTTGCATTTCCGCTTCTTTGCAGTTTACCCGGAGGGTAATAGACAGGCTCCTCAACTGACCCGGCTGCGTTATTCCTAAGATAAATATAACCGCCGCCGGCTAAAGTTCTTTCTCCAAAAAGGTGCTCGAACAAACCGCCTGTGGCGGCTTCTAAGGTTACTGTAACTGTTTCACGTACCCCGGACACCACAGCAGTAGACACCAATGCAACCGTTCCATCAGTGTTCCTTCGCGCAACGGCTGCTAATGATGAATTCCCGCTTACAGTAGTAGGCTCGGGCATGGCGGGGAACCCGACAACACTGTCATAATTCCCGTTATATGCCGCTTGCAGGCTGTCTATCCCACCCCGTGCTATGTCCAAAGCTTCACGGCGATGGGCTGTAAAAATGTCCAACGCCTGGGCACTGCCTTCGTGCCTCACACCTGAAGCGAACAGTACGGCGAAGATACCCAATATGACGATACCCGCCGCCAGTACTGACCCGCGTTCGTCAATTCTCAAAGATCGGAACTTACCAAACGTAAACTTAGATAACCGTCCTACTGGCCGATCACAGTTCGGCCGCTTATGACCTCGCAATGGCATTATTGTCATCCTCCGGTTCAGATTCTATTTACTATTTCGCTGGCAAGGCCTTACTGATCAAATAAAGCTAACCAAAGTGTTGCGTTTCGCTAAATA
>CAZXSP010000090.1:0-4789 GCA_964643285.1 uncultured Eubacteriales bacterium | reverse complement strand
ATGCCGCGCATTTCCGGGCAATACGGTTCGGCCGCACTTAAGTGGATGGCGCTTGGTCCGTCGTGGTAAGTGTCTTTTCGCCCTGTCGTCCTGTCCACGAATTGATCGCAGAGAACGAAATCGCCCGGTTTCACATCAGGCTGAAGACTTCCCGCGGCGCAAGGGCCGATTACCCTAGTGACGCCCAGTTCCTTAAGCGCCCACATGTTCGCCCGATAGTTGAGCATATGCGGCGGCAACTGGTGATATCTGCCGTGACGAGGGAGAAACGCCACCGAAACCCCGTTGAGCTCCCCTAACGATATGAGATCGCTGGGCGCACCAAAAGGAGTATCTACCTTTATCTCAGTAACGTCATCCAGAAACTTATAGAATCCTGTACCGCCTACTACGGCTATACTCGCTCTTTCCTTCATAGACACCGCCGCCTTTTGCGGCTTCCCTCCCTACTGACTGTGCGGGTATTATTCCATTTCGAATATACTGCAGGCCGCCAACCTATCCGGGGGCTCAATCCGCATAAGCCTGACCCCAAGAGTAGCCCTGTGAGCCACTTTTACCTGGGACAGGGCAGTGCGAATGGCCACGCCTTCAGCAGTCAGCAAGAGAACCCCGTCTTCCGGATTTACAAGCCTCATTATGGCCAAAGGCCCGCTTTTTTCAGAAACCTTAAGCGCTATCACGCCCCGCCCCCCACGATTGTGTAAGGGAAACTCGCGTACAGGCGTCATCTTTCCATAACCCATAAGGCTTACAAGCAGAACCATGCTTCCTGAGGAAGTGCTGTCGGCGCCTACAATGTAGTCGCCTTTGGCAAGCCGCATGCCGATAACGCCGGCCGCCTCCCGACCCATAGACCTTACGTCACCAACTTTGATACGAATGGTCTTTCCCGTCGAACTTGCCATGAGGAATTCTTCGTCGGGATTTACCTCCCGAACTTTGATCAAAGCGTCATCGTTTCTGAGCCTCAAGGCTCTAAGCCCCGATCGCCTCACATTGGAAAATTCTGAAATAGGTGTTCTTTTGCAAATACCGTTCTTAGTGACGAAGAACAAATCGCCTTCTGCCCCGTGAGCCACTCGGATTAAAGCAGTAACCCTTTCATCTTCGGCCAATTGAACCAATCTGGAAACCAAGTAGCCTCTGGCCTGCTTACCCGCCTCCGGTATGTCATATACCCTTAACCAGTAGGCTTTGCCTTGGGTGGTAAAGAGAAGTAACGATTCCCTCGTGGTCACAGTGAGTATCCGATCTACTTGGTCTTCATCCCGGGTTTGCATGGCAGTGGCCCCAATTCCCCCGCGCCTTTGGGAGCGGTAAACCGAAAGGGGCATCCGCTTGATGTATCCCATTCCCGTGAGGATTACTGTAACTTCCTCTTCGTGAATGAGCTCTAAATCTGAAACCTCGTCTACCTTTTCCATGATTTTGGTTCGCCTTTCGTCGGCGAAAGATTTACGCACATCTTTCAATTCTTTTTTTATGATCTCCATAACCATGGTTTCCGAGGAAAGCACGGCCCTGAAATATTCAATTTCCTTCAAAAGCGCTTCCCTTTCCTGCAAAATCTTGTCCCTCTCAAGCCCTGTCAGACGTTCAAGCCTCATGTCCAAAATAGCCTTTGACTGAATCTCATCCAGCCCAAATCTTTCAATCAGCCTGGCTTGAGCGACTTTACCGTCAGGCGAAGACCTTATTATGCTTATGGCTTCATCTATGTTGTCTAACGCAATGGCGAGCCCGGCCAAAATGTGGGCGCGCTCTTCAGCTTTTCTCAGTTCGTATTGGGTCCTTCGCACAACCACGTCTTTTCGGTGCATCAGATAATACCAAAGCATGTGTTTCAGTTGGAGTACCCTGGGCCTTCTGTCTACCAAGGCAAGCATAATGCCGCCGAAACTGGTTTGGAGCGAAGTATGTTTGAAAAGTTGGTTCAGAACCACTTTGGCCTCAACATCTTTTCGAACTTCTATAACAACCCTGAGGCCTTCGTTTTTGTCGCTTTCATCTCGCAAATCGGTTATGCCCTGAATCTTTTTGTCTCTCACCAAATTTGCGATAGACTCAATGAGCTTCGCTTTGTTAACTTGGTAAGGCAACTCGTCTACATAAATGACTTGTTTCCCGTTCTTTTGCTCTTCGATCCTGGTTTTTGCCCGCAGCGTCAAAACGCCGCGTCCTGTGCTGTACAAAGAACGTATGGCTTCTGTGCCTACGATAAGTCCCGCGGTGGGAAAATCAGGACCCGGGATATACTGCATAAGTTCCAAAGAACTCAGGTCGGGTTCATCTATAAGCGCAACCAGCGCGTCTATTACTTCTCCCAAATTGTGCGGCGGAATGTTCGTCGCCATGCCTACCGCAATTCCCGCCGAACCGTTGATCAGAAGATTCGGTATCCTTGACGGCAGCACTGTAGGTTCTTTTAGCGATTCGTCAAAGTTCGATACCCAATCTACAGTATCTTTGTCGATGTCGGCCAAATGTTCTTCCGCTATGGTAGCAAGCCGGGCCTCAGTGTACCTTTGGGCGGCCGCCGGGTCACCGTCAACCGAACCGAAGTTACCATGACCGTCAACAAGCTGATACCTCATGTTAAAAGGCTGGGCCAGTCTCACCAAGGCATCGTAAATTGCCGATTCGCCGTGGGGGTGGTATTTGCCCATTGTTTCCCCGACGATTCTGGCCGATTTTTTGTGAGGTTTGTCGTGCCTAAGTGACAAATCATCCATGGCGAAAATAATCCTGCGCTGCACAGGCTTGAGGCCATCGCGAACATCAGGAAGCGCCCTGGATACAATAACGCTCATAGAATAGTCGATGTACGACCTTTTCATCTCGTCTTCTATGAGAGTGTCGATAACTCTTGGGGTAGTTTCGTCCATAAGAGGCCCTCCTAGGCTATAGTGTCAAGGTTTTTGACCAGGTGCGCATTCTTCTCGATAAACTGTCTCCTGGGTTCGACCTTGTCGCCCATGAGGACTGTAAACACCTCGTCAGCCTCGATGGCGTCTTGAATTCTAACTTGCCGAAGCGTTCTTCGTTCGGGGTCCATAGTGGTTTCCCAAAGCTGATGGAAATCCATTTCGCCCAAACCTTTGTAACGCTGAATGCTAATACCTTGCCGACCCGTTTTGGAAAGATACGCTTCAAGCTCCTCGTCAGAGTTGAAGTAGTTTTCTGATCGGCCGCGCTTCACAAGATATAGCGGCGGTTGGGCGATATACAAAAAGCCGTTTTCAATAAGCCCGGGCATATACCTGAAAAAGAAAGTCAAAAGCAAGGTGCATATATGGCTGCCGTCAACGTCCGCGTCTGTCATGATGATAATTTTGTGGTACCTGGCTTTGCTTATATCAAATTCGTCGCTTATCCCTGTTCCTATAGCCGTTATAAGGGAACGAATTTCTTCGTGGGCAAGCGCCCTGTCGAGCCTGGCTTTTTCAACGTTAAGAATTTTCCCTCGCAAGGGCAGGATAGCCTGAAAATGTCTGTCGCGTCCCTGTTTCGCGGAACCCCCGGCAGAATCGCCCTCCACCAGGAACAGTTCCGATTGGGCCGGGTCTTTAGTGGTGCAATCCGTAAGTTTGCCGGGCAAAGAGGTAATCTCTAAAGCACCTTTTCTTTTTGTAAGTTCCCTGGCCTGCCTTGCGGCTTCTCTGGCCCTGGCGGCAACTATGGCTTTTTGGGCAATAGTGCGAACAAGAGGCACCTTGTCCTCAAAATATGTGCTAAGCATCTCTGTGACAGCCGCTTGAACGATACCCGCAACCTCCGAATTGCCGAGCTTCGTTTTTGTCTGCCCTTCAAATTGAGGGTCGCCGACTTTTACGTGCAACACCGCCACGATACCCTCTCGAATATCTTCGCCGGTAAGGTTAGAATCAGCCGCTTTTAAAACCCCGGCCTTTCTGGCCACGTCGTTAACGACTCTTGTAAGCGCTACTTTGAAGCCCGTTTCATGGGTTCCGCCCTCATTGGTGCGGATAGTGTTGGCAAATGACAAAAGGTTTTCGGCATAGCCATCGTTATATTGGAACGAATAATCGATATCCACGTCATCGCGCCGGGTGGCCCCGGATATTGGCGGCTTGTGCAAAACGGTTTTGTTCTTGTTGAGAACACCTACAAATTGCTCTATGCCCCCGTCGAATTTGTAGCTGACGCGTTTTTCGTTCCTCTCGTCGTACAAATTGATTTCGAGGCCTGCGTTGAGATACGCCAATTCCCGCAGGCGTATGGACACAGTTTCAAAATTGAAGTTTATCTCATCGAATATTTCATCATCAGGTAAAAATCTGGTTTTTGTTCCTGTCTCTTTAGTTCTGCCGATTCGTTTAAGGGGTACCACTGTTTTGCCGCGCTCAAAGCGGATTTGGTGAATACCGCCGTCAATCTTCACTGTGACTTCCATGAATCTGGAAAGGGCGTTAACAGCAGAGACTCCTACTCCGTGGAGCCCACCCGAGACCTTATATGCCCCGCCCCCGAATTTTGAACCCGCATGAAGCCTGGTCATAGCCACTTCAACGGCCGGCATACCCACCTGCGGGTGAAGCCCTATCGGAATACCGCGGCCATTATCTTCAACCGAAGCAGTGCCGTCTTTCCAAAGCACAACGTCAATTTTGGTGCAAAAACCGTTTAGCGCTTCATCGACGCTGTTGTCAATTACCTCGTAAAGGCAATGATGCAACCCTTGGGTAGCAGTGGTACCAATATACATACCGGGGCGGCGCCTGACGGCTTCCAACCCCTCAAGAATTTTAATTTGTTGAGCGTCATA
>CAZXSP010000089.1:0-4822 GCA_964643285.1 uncultured Eubacteriales bacterium | reverse complement strand
CTTTCTGACGGATCTCCAAACCCCGTTTTCCCCAGGACAACGGGGTTCGACATATCTGTCGCCAGTGAGCTTATGGCCATTTTGGCCCTTACAACCGGCCTACAGGACATGCGCCAACGTATTGGCAAGGTAGTCGTGGCAATGGACAAAAAGGGCAGGCCCGTTACTTTAGAGCGCTTAGGAGTTGCGGGTGCTGTAACAGTGTTGTTGAAAGAAGCTTTGATGCCCACTTTGCTGCAAACCCTAGAAGGACAGCCTACTTTCGTTCACGCAGGGCCGTTTGCGAACATTGCACACGGGAACAGCAGTATAATCGCTGACCAAATCGCATTGAAGCTCGGCGATTACGTTGTGACCGAAAGCGGTTTCGGCGCGGATATCGGAATGGAAAAGTTTTTTGATATCAAGTGTCGGTACAGCGGTTTGATTCCTAATGCTGTTTGTTTGGTTGCCACCATACGTGCCCTAAAAATGCACGGCGGAGGACCCAAAGTCAGCCCGGGGGCGCCGCTTGACAAAGCCTACACTGAAGAGCACTTGGATTTACTCGAAAAAGGCTTGGAAAACCTGGGAGTGCACATTCGAAACGCGCGTCGCTTTGGGATTCCGGTAGTCGTAGCTATAAACGCGTTTCCCACAGATACCGATGCTGAAGTCAAAATGGTTCGAGACTACTCTATAAAGCTTGGCGCCGTGGATGCCGTGAAAACCACCCATTTTGCCGATGGCGGCAAAGGCGCTGTGGCTTTGGCAGAGGCCGTGGTGAAAGCGTGCGACATGCCTTCGGATTTCAGTTTTCTGTACGAGTTGGATCAACCCATAAAGAACAAAATTGAGATTATCGCAAGGGAAATCTACAATGCCAAGGACGTTTCCTATACACCCAAAGCAGAGGAGCAAATCGCAAGCTATGAAAGAAGCGGTTTCGGGAACCTTCCCATATGTATGGCGAAAACCCACTTGAGCATCAGCCACGACCCCACCATTAAGGGCGCGCCCAAAGGCTACACTTTGCCCATAAGGGAAGTGCGTGCCAGCGTCGGCGCGGGATTTATTTACCCCTTGATAGGCGCCATGAGCACAATGCCGGGACTTGCAACCCGTCCCGCCTATATGGATATCGACATAGACAAGGATGGCAATATCGTAGGAATGTTTTAGGAGTCATAAACAGAGGGTGGAGCCCGTCGGCCCACCCTCTGTTTATGTTGAAGCCGCAATGAGTTTGCGCGAGGTTCCGAAGCTTAGCGTTTCAAAAGGTCACGAATCTCAGTCAAAAGAACTTCTTGGTTCGAAGGCTTGGGAGGCTCAGGCGGCGGTGCAGGCTGTTTCTTTTCAGTTTCTTTTGCCTTGTTTATGAGCCTTACAAAAATGAAGATAGAGAATGCTATGACGACGAAGTCCACTATGCTTTGAAGAAATGCACCATAAGCGATGGCCGTGTCACCCATAGTCACTTGCAGGTTTTCAAAATTGATTCCGCCCAAGAACAATCCCAATACCGGCATAAGTATGTCCTGAACTAGGGATGTCACGATTTTTCCAAAGGCGCCGCCGATTATAACCCCAATTGCGAGATCTAGAACGTTACCTTTCATGGCAAATTCCTTGAAATCTTTCATCATGTTCGACATCTGATTCATCCTTCCACTCTTAGCTCTTGGAATATCATACAGATTATGACTTGTTTTTTCCCCCTGTGCTATAGTTTGATAACGATTAATACGGAAGCCGGAGGTCGACAACATTTGAGATCTGAATCTGAAAACACCCTTCGAAGCGTTGTTCTCGGGGGAATGCTGACTGCTTTGGGTGTACTTCTTCCCATAGTATTCCACGCCATGGGACTTGGGAAGGTGTTTTTGCCCATGCACATTCCCGTGTTCTTGGCGGGGTTTGTTTGTGGACCTGCAATAGCCATGTTGGTTGGCATTGTGACGCCTCTAATCAGCTCGGTTTTCACCGGGATGCCGCCTTTTATGCCGCCCATCGCTCAAGCTATGGTGTTAGAATTGGCTGTCTATGGGCTTGTTACGGGGTATTTGTTTCGTAAAGCCAGGTTAGGCGTTTACGTTTCCATGATCATTGCTATTATCAGCGGGAGAATAGTATATGGTGTTTTGGCTCATCTGCTGATGCCTTTGCTAGGTTTCCCCAATGTCCCAATATGGGCCCCCTTGACCGTATCCCTTCTGGAGTCTTTGCCCGGGGTAGTTCTGCAACTGGTCGTTGTGCCGGGTTTGTTGGCATTGGTAAAACAGCACCGAAAATCCCTATTTACTGTGAGGCGGGCGACCGGCAGATAGAAACTATTTTGCTGTTGCAGCCGTCAAATGTCCAAAGGT
Organism: uncultured Eubacteriales bacterium; assembly: GCA_964643285.1. GTDB lineage: Bacteria > Bacillota > Sulfobacillia > Fermentithermobacillales > Fermentithermobacillaceae > JAXGZG01. Next base: position 2,477 of record CAZXSP010000089.1, on the reverse strand, counting down.
CGATTTTGAAGGAGATGATTCCTTGAGTATCGGTTTTATAAAACGCTCTCGGCTTGTTGTGTTGTTTTTGGCCGGCTTTCTGATACTTCAGACGCTTTCTTTGGCGATGGTTTCTGCATCCGGCGCGGACGACATTACGCGTTTTACAGTGTATTATCCGTTGTATCTCAAAAGTGGAGTGTATGTGTTCCCCGTCGATTACGTGGCGCCCTTTAATGACCTGGATACGGCGGCGCTAATAAAGCTGGCCCTTGAAGAACTTATAGCAGGGCCTCCCCTGAAGCCGTTTAGGATGATGTTGACAATACCTGAGGATACCCGCGTTATCGATGTCATTGTTTCGGACCAAATCGCAACTGTAGACCTCAGTCAAGAAATAATGGATCTCAACGTAGGGGCCTCCGGTGAAATGGGGATTCTTACCGCTTTGGTCAATACTGTCTGCCAGTACCCTGTTACCGGCGTGAGATTTCTGGTAGAAGGCGAGGAAGTCGAAACTCTTGCCGGGCACATTGAACTGGAAGGGGTTTTGACGCCCGATTTCGACGCATTACTTAGGCCTATGCCGGACGTTTGGCAGCATTGGTCGGGGGGGTTCGTTTTGACCCTTCAGGCCATGGATATAGTGGACGGCTACGATGACAATACTTTCAAACCTGACAATAAAGTGAGTAGAAGTGAGTTCATAAAGCTGCTCGTAGAAGCTTTGGAGTTACCCGATGTTCAAGGAATAGACGTGCCTTTTGAAGACTTGGACGGACACTGGGCATCTGTCTACATTAAACGTGCTCTAGCGGCGGGTTTTCTGGTTTCGGATAGTTACGGCGCACTACTCAAGCCCGATGAGATTATACCTAGAGAAGAAATGGCGGAACTCCTGGTAAGGGCCTCAGATCGTTTTATGGAAGCCCACCCGGAAATCGCGTTTTCAAGTGAAACGGTCACCGAGTTCAACGACCAAGACGAGATACAAGCCAAATACCTCGCCTCGGCGGTGGAATCTGCCAAGAGGGGCTTCATAAGGGGTTATCCTGACGGTTCTTTCGGACCGAAAAATGGGCTCACCCGGGGTGAAGCCGTAACAGTAATCGCCAGAATGATGGCAGTTGACGGCGAAAACATCATCTTGGTTTGTCCCAAACCGGGGTCTCCTTTGACTGACAACCGGGATGTTCTGTTAGTAGGGGCGGTTACTGCATTCGAAGGCAACATCAATTTCCGACTCGCAGACGAAAATGACTCAGAGGTTTTGCTGTCTTACGCCACTTCGACACAGGGCATGGGGTGGGGGATGTTTGGCATCTGCATTAAAAAAGAGCTTCTGACGTCTACAGCCGCCAGTAACGTGCAGGTCTTTTTGGTAAGCGCGGAAGACGGCTCGGAGTTTTCAAAGGTATACCTACCCTTAGACGGCTAACGCTTGTTCAAACTTTTTAAAGGCATCCCCTTTTTGGGGGGATGCCTTTTTTCGTCGATATTTTTGTTATACATGAACAAAAAGTCCGTAAGAGGCGAAAAGTACCCCACCTGCCGGGACAGGCAATGACAAGTCCCGCAAAGGATAAGACATAAACTGGAAGAAAAGCGCAATTGTGGTGTTGCGCGCCGGGCAAATGTCACGGGTAGGGGGTACAAGCCTTGAAAACCGCCATCCCACAGTCGCGGGCTTTAGGCGACGGATACACAAAGAAGCTGCAAATTACGGCAAATATTATCCCTAAAATAATCTTCTCGTTTCTTTTGGGCAGGACAACTTTGATAAACAGTCTCAGCCCCTTTGCTCCGGGATTGTACGCGAGTTTTCGCTCGGGCGGGGACCCGTTTTTTGCAGCGATGGGGCTTTCAGCCTTTCTGGGTAGCGCAACTATAGGAAATTGGGAAGTTACAGGGTACCATGCCTTGAGTATGCTCGCCGTCACCTTCCTTATAAAACCCACAAAAGACCGTAAACCCATGGCTTTGGCAGATTCGGCGCTGTGCGGCTGCATAACGGCGGTATCTAGGTTAATAGTCGCGCTTATTAAAGGACCGGGTTTACTGACGTATCTCATCATATTCCTGGAAGGATTGTGCGCTTCTATATTATGTTTTCTTGCATTGGGCGCTTTTCCTTCGCCAAAGCCCGCCGCGCTTGCTGAAAAGCGTTCTGACTCTTTTGCAGTTCTTACTATTTTGGCTTTGGGCGGCTTCAGCGGACTTACAGTCATGGGTCTTCAGATACAAACTGTGTTGGCCATGAGCCTTATACTTGTGGCGGCATACTTGGGAGGGCCCGGTGTCGGCTCTATTTCGGGAATCTCAGCGGGGTTAATGCTGTCGCTTACAGCTGAAAAGGACCCTTCGCTTTTGGGTTTGTTTGGAATAGCCGGGCTTCTGGCGGGCATCGGCGGTTGGTTTGGGCAAATGGAGGCAATACTTGGTTATCTGGCAGCCGGGCTTCTCATGTCCATTTACGCCAGCTCTGCTTCTGTTGTGAC
>CAZXSP010000088.1:0-4904 GCA_964643285.1 uncultured Eubacteriales bacterium | reverse complement strand
CTTGTAATAAGCCTTTACTATTTCGAAGGGCTTACTGTAAAAGAAATATCGCGTATTCTGGAGGTATCGCCGTCGCGAATATCTCAACTGCACACCAAAGCAGTTATAAGAATGAGAGGTTATATGGCATCGGCGCAATAGACTAAATGTGGTATACTACCCAAGGCTTAAAAACCACTCACGTTGCCGGAGGGGCTTATGGTGCTCTGTCAGGAGTCGAGGCGCCCTTTGATGGCAGCGGCGGAAAAACCATGGAGGTGTTTAATTTTGTCTGTAGTTACCATGAAACAACTTCTCGAAGCAGGAGTCCACTTCGGTCACCAAACCCGCAGATGGAACCCAAAAATGAAGCCGTATATATTCATCGAACGGAACGGCATCTATATCATCGATTTGCAGAAAACAGTCCGTATGCTCGATGATGCTTACGATTTTGTTCGTAGCATATCCCAAGGCGGCGGCCGAGCGCTTTTTGTGGGCACAAAGAAGCAGGCCCAAGAAGCGGTAGAAAACGAGGCCAAAAGAGCCGGAGAGTTTTACGTAAACCAGCGATGGCTGGGGGGCACCCTTACAAACTTCGTCACCATCCGAAAACGCATTGAAAGGCTTTTGGAACTTGAAGAGTGGGAAGAATCCGGTTATTTGGAAAGGCTTACAAAGAAAGAAGCAGCCTTGCACCTGAAGGAAAAGGCCAAGCTCGAAAAGTATTTTTCCGGAATCAAGGGTATGCAGGGGCTTCCCGACGTCCTCTTTGTGGTCGACCCCAGAAAAGAACACATTGCTACTTTGGAAGCAAACCGCCTGGGCATCCCCGTGGTGGCCATTGTGGACACCAACTGTGATCCCGACGAAATTGATTATATTATCCCGGGTAACGACGACGCTATTAGGTCGGTAAAGCTTATTTCCGGGAAAATGGCCGATGCCATGCTGGAAGGCAAACAAGGAGTCCAAGTTCAGGAGGAGTGATACCAAGTGGCCGAAGTTACCATTGACATGATCCGAGATCTTCGTGAACGTACCGGTGCGGGTATGATGGACTGCAAGAAAGCCTTGGTCGAAAGCAAGGGCGATGTGGAACAAGCTATCGATAGCTTGAGGAAGAAGGGTTTGGCGACTGCCGCCAAAAAGGCCTCTCGGGCTGCCGAACAAGGCTTGGTCGAAGCCTATCTGCACCACAACGGCAAGTTGGGCGTGCTGCTGGAGCTCAAATGTGAAACTGATTTTGTGGCCCGGACCGACTTGTTTAAAGACCTGGCAAAAGATATTTGCATGCACATTGCTTGGGCTAACCCGCAATACGTCTCCAAAGACGATGTTCCTGAAGAGGTAGTACTTCGGGAAGAAGCCGTGGAAAAGGACCGCGCCAGGGCTGAAGGCAAACCGGAAGCCATTCTGGATAAAATTGTGCAAGGTAGGCTTTCAAAGTTCTATGAAGGCATTTGTCTTTTGGAGCAGGCTTTCATTAAGGACGATTCAAAGAAGGTCAAAGACGTAGTCACCGAGAAAGTGGCTGTGTTAGGCGAAAACATCGTTATCGGCAAGTTCTCTCGCTTGGCTTTGGGTGAACGATAACAAACCGAAAGGGATGACAGCTTTGGCGGATAGCCCCGCTAAATATCGCCGGGTGATTCTTAAGGTCTCTGGAGAAGCCATGGCGGGGTCATCCGGGTTCGGCTTGGATCTGGAAGTGGTTGACTCTCTTGCAAATCAGATAAAAGATGTTACCCGGATGAATGTGGAGATTTCTATAGTGGTGGGCGGGGGAAACTTTTGGCGAGGGGTAAAAGGGCAGGCCAAAGGTATGGATAGGGCCACTTCCGACTACATGGGCATGCTTGCCACAGTTTTGAACTGCATGGCCCTGCAAGAACGTTTGGAGAAACTTGGCCTGGATACTAGGCTTATGAGTTCTATAGACATGCGTGAAGTCGCCGAACCTTACATCAGAAGAAAAGCCATCCACCACCTGAAGCAAAAAAGGGTTGTCATTTTTGGCGCCGGAAGCGGAAATCCGTATTTCTCCACGGATACTACGGCAGCCTTAAGAGCCGCGGAAATAGGGGCCGAGGCCATCCTCATGGCCAAAAAAGGTACAGATGGTGTGTACGATTCTGACCCCAACCAAAATCCCAACGCTATTAGATACGAAACGTTGGGATACATGGAACTCATACAAAAGCGGCTTGGAGTAATGGATGCCACCGCCACAACCCTTTGTATGGACAATCGCATACCGCTTGTTGTATTCGACCTGGATGTTTATGGGAACATAGAAAGAGCCGTGCGAGGCGAAAAGGTCGGTACCTTTGTGGGGAGGGAATAAAATGGATGAGAATACGATTCTAACCGAAGCAGAGGACCGGATGGAGAACATAATTGAGGGATTCAAGAAAGAACTGGCCACTACTAAAGCCGGCCGGGCAACTCCGGTTCTTTTGGAAAAAGTCATGGTCGACTATTATGGCGTACCAACGCCCCTAAACCAGGTAGCCACCATCGGCGTAACGCCGCCCAGGACTCTTGTCATCCAACCTTGGGACAAGAAAATGGTTACACCCTTGGAAAAAGCTATACAAAAGGCCGATCTTGGCGCCATGCCGGTCAGCGACGGAAATCTTCTGAGGGTTACTTTACCCCAGCTTACCGGCGAAAGACGCCAAGAAATACTCAAATCCATGAAAAAGCAAACGGAAGCCCATAGAGTGTCATTGCGTTCTGTTCGCCGTGATGTAAACGAGCAGATTAAAAAAGGTGAAAAAGACAAGTTTTTTGGAGAAGACAGCGCCAAAAGGATCCAAGACAAAGTTCAAAAGCTTACCGATAAATACGTCAAGATCGCAGATGAACTCGCAGCTTTAAAGGAAAAAGAAATCATGGAAGTGTGAGCCTTTTGAACGTCTCAACGGATGGCTTAACAGAGTCCGGATGGCTGGAAAAAGCACTTTCCGGCGCCATACCGGTTCACATAGGGATAATCATGGACGGCAATGGGCGTTGGGCCGAAAAAAAAGGATTGCAGCGCAAAGAGGGTCATAGGGCCGGGGTTGATAGTATGCGCAAGTGCTTGCCTGCGCTGTTAGAGCTGGGTGTAAAATATTGCACTTTATTCGCTTTTTCCACTGAAAACTGGAAAAGACCCAAGGATGAAGTGCAATATTTGTTTAGTCTTATTATGGAATATGCAAAAGCCGATAAAAACGACTTGCTGAAAAACGGTGTACGGGTTTTGCCGGTTGGCAGGTGGGAACGGTTCCCTTCTCCAGTAGTAAATGCGCTCAGAAACCTTATTTCCGAAACATCCGGCGGCGAAAACCTTTTGGTTCAGCTGGCCATAAACTACGGGGGCCGCCAGGAGATTCTGGACGGCATCAGTAAATACTTGAAGGAAAACGAACGGCTGCGCCACCGAGAGGAATTATCGGAAAAAGGGTTTTCAAAATACCTTTATTCGGGCGGCGTCCCGGACCCGGATCTTATCATACGAACTTCCGGCGAAAAAAGGCTGTCAAACTTTCTTTTGTGGGGAAGCGCCTACTCTGAGCTGGTTTTCACCGACACTTTGTGGCCGGATTTTGGTCCGGCAGACCTGTACAAAGCAGTATGCGAGTATTCCGGCCGCAGGCGAAGGTTTGGAGACGTAACCCGGTCATGAAAGAGCGCTTGATCTCAGCCATCGTATTTGCCCCTGTGGTAGGGTTTGCTTTTCACTTAGGCGGCCTATGTTTTGCGGTTCTAGTAGGTCTAGTGGGCTTTTTGGGGGCAATAGAATATAGAAAACTTGTAGCATCCATCGGCGTAGACTTGGGACTAGTTTTTGTCTTTGCGGCATCTGCAGTGGCAGTCATGGGTTTTTATCAAGACGGCGCCTTTTTTATACCGGCTTTTTTTGGAGGAACCCTTGTGTTGCTCACTGCAAGCGTTGTTTCGGGTAATGCTACTACTGCCATTTACAGTTTAGCGGGGGAAATGTATATAGGCGGTTTGTTAGGAACCTTGGCTCTTTTGCGAACGAGCCCGGACGGCAGAGAATGGGCGCTTTTTGCTCTTTTCGTCACTTGGGCGACAGATGTGTTCGCATATCTTGGGGGCAGCTTGTTCGGTAAACACAAGTTGGTGCCGAAAATTAGCCCTTCCAAGTCTGTGGAAGGGGCTTTAATCGGAGTAGGTTCGGCAGCACTTTTGTCTTGGCGGCTATCCGGACTGTTAGATCTACCGACATGCCTTGCGGTGACAATGGGCGCTATTGTCGGGGTTTTGGCCGGTCTGGGAGATCTTACTGAATCGCTTTTGAAAAGGCTCTGCAAAGCCAAAGATTCAGGTAACCTTATTCCGGGACACGGCGGTGTTCTGGATCGGTTTGACAGCCTTCTGTTTACCGGCGCCGGTGTTTTCATTTTTCGCCTGATATACGAAACAGTACTGCGGTTATAACCCGGGGGAGTTCTTTTGACTATCAAAACAATAGTTTATTTGATTCTAATTTTGGGGGCTATATATATATCCCTAAAATATGTAATGTTTTACGTGCTCCCCTTTGTTTTGGGCGTTTTCCTGGCGTTCATGCTGGAACCCATAGTATCGGCAATAACCAAGCGTATGCGCATTCAGAGAGCCCCGGCGTCTTTGGTTACAGTGATTTTGCTTATAACATCGTTGGTATCTTTGATGACGTGGTCTGTCACAAAGATAGCGACAGAAATAACAGACCTGTATCGCAGATTTCCCGAATATAGGATCGAATTCGACAGAATCATGACTGAAACTTTGAGAGTGGCCGGGGATATTTCCAACAAACTTCCGGAATCTTTCGCCCGCTCTTTACAGGAACAATGGAACAGGGTATACGATGTTTTGTCTGTTTTTGTCTCCGGAGCAGGGTTATTTGTACGGGGGGTACCGTC
>CAZXSP010000087.1:3727-5101 GCA_964643285.1 uncultured Eubacteriales bacterium | reverse complement strand
TGCCCAAAGAAGGGCCAAAGAAAAAGGCATAGATCCCGATTCTTTGTTTTGGCTCTTTGTCTTGCTGTTGGCAGGCGGAGTTGTCGGGGGCCGGCTTTTTCATTTGCTTATGAACATCGAGCATTACCAGGATTGGCGCGCTTTCCTGGATACTCGTAACGGCGGCCTTTCCATCCACGGCGTGCTTTTCGGCGGAGTAATATGTCTTCTTGCTTACGCCCGCACCAAAAAAGTAGAGTTTGTGGATTTGGCCGATCTTTTGGCGCCTTCAGTTGCGCTTGGTCAGGGAATCGGGCGTATCGGTTGCTTTTTCTCGGGTTGTTGTTATGGCGTTGAAACGTCGGGGAATTGGGGATTTCATACCAGATTTGCCCCGGGGCTGAGGCATCCCTATCAACTGTACGAAAGCGCGGCCGATTTGCTTCTGGTGTTTGTGATCTTGGGTATGTCATCCAGAAGCAAAGTTCCCGGCGCGGCTTTTTGGACTTATGTCGCGGGATACTCGGGCGTGCGGTTCTTTTTGGAGTTTCTCAGAGACAATGAGTCTTACTTTGCAAATCTAAGCTACGGGCAATGGGTTTCTTTGGGCGCTTTCGCCGTGGCTGTTGTTTTTGCTTATGCCGGCAAGCTGAAACAAAAGAACAAGGTTGCCGGCGAGGATTGAAAACAAAACCCGACGTCCGGCAGCAGTTTTGTGTATTGAATCACAAGGGCTTTACGGGTATTCTGGGGGTTGGGATCTGTCTTGGGATTGTCCTATAGGATAGCCGTGAAATGGTGGAATCTATAGACTGTGGGCCAGACTAGAAACTTAGCCAGGATCGCTATTTTGGTGTCTTTAGCAAGCGTTCTGCATGCGGTGGAATCTTTGATCCCCATTCCTTATGTGTTGCCCGGCGCTAAACTGGGGCTCGCCAACATTGTGGCCCTTTACGCGGTGGTCAGATTTGGCGTTAAGCAGTCATTATCTATCAGTATTCTCAGAACACTCTTGGGGAGCCTCATAACCGGCACTTTTCTGAACACCGGCTACTACTTGAGTACCGCGGGCGCAGTGGTATCTACACTGGTCATGAGCGCATTTTGGTGGGCTTTCCGCAAAAAAATCAGCGTGGTCGGCGTAAGCGTTATAGGCAGTTTCTCCCACAATCTGGCGCAGCTTTTGACAGCCGCCCTATTGCTCCGAACCTTTGGTGTTCTTTTCTATTTGCCGTATTTGTTGCTTTTCGCCATTCCAACAGGTATTTTTGTCGGTCTCTTGTGCGCCAGAGTGTTGGCCTTCGACCAAAACTTTAAACCATGATAAAAGACTGAATTGAGCGTCAAAAAGGAGGTGAGCCGGTGATAAGAGACAGGATTCCCGACGTCGTGGTG
>CAZXSP010000087.1:2280-3717 GCA_964643285.1 uncultured Eubacteriales bacterium | reverse complement strand
GCTTTTCGCCATTCCAACCGGCATTTTTGTCGGCCTTTTGTGCGCGCGAGTGTTGGCTTTCGACCAAAATTTCAAACCGTGAAAAAAAATCGAATTAGACGCAAAAAAAGGAGGTGAGTCGGTGATAAGAGATAGGATTCCCGACGTCGTGGTGCGCCGTCTCGTGGGGTATTTGGGAATTTTAAAAGAGATGCGTGCCGGCGCAGATGATTTTATATCCAGTGCTTCCTTGGGACATCTCTCGGCGGTCAACAGCGCTCAAGTTCGAAAAGATTTGGCGCTGTTCGGGGAATTTGGCAAACAGGGCGTTGGATACCCGGTAGCGGGTCTTATAGACGAACTAACTGCAATATTAGGGGCGGATAGGGAAATGCCCGTGTCAGTAATTGGCATAGGCGAACTGGGGACGGCTCTGGTACGCTTTTTAGCGGGTAGAAAAGCATCTGAACCCGCTTACAGATTTGCCGTCCGGGCGCTTTTCGACGAAAGCAAACAAAAGATAGGTACGAAGATCGAGGGCATGGTCGTGAACCCACTTTCGGAACTGCCCAAACTCGTGAAGTCACAAGATTTAAAAATCGGAATCATAGCAGTTCCTGCTGCCGCCGCACAACAGGTGGTGGATTTTGCCATGGACTGTGGAATCCGGGGGTTTCTGAATTTTGCTCCTGCAAAGCTTAGAGTTCGGCCCGGTGTCAGGCTTCACCATACGGATGTCACTTTTCAGCTTCAAGAATTATCGTTCTATTTATGACCGTATCCCAAGGCTCTTTGTCGCTTTGTAGGAAGGTTGGTTCGGAAAAAGTGCGGTATGTCAAATCTGGGTGTAGTACAAGCTTTTGTACCATATCGTCAGCAGATGTTTCATGTTATGCTACTGTTGGCTAAGACCTGGTATATGGGTTTTGAACTCGTAATAGGTCTATAATTCCTCCCGGAGGTGTCATAGTTGGCCGAATCGTTATCTCAGTTTGAGGAAAAGCTTAGGGATCTGGCGAAACGCCGGGAAACTATCGAGCAAGGCGGCGGTAAAGCTAGAATCGAACGTCAGCATAAAGCTGGCAAATTGACGGCAAGGGAAAGGTTGGCTTCCCTTTTTGACGAAAACACGTTTGTAGAGATGGACGCTTTTGTGACTCACCGGGCCAAAGAGTTTGGGATGGATAAAGTACAGGCGCCCGGAGAAGGAGTGGTGACAGGTTACGGCTTAGTAAACGGAAGAGCTGTGTGCGCTGCTTCGCAAGATTTTACGGTAATCGGCGGTTCTTTGGGTGAAATGCACGCCGCCAAAATTATCAAAGTAATGGATCTTGCCGCGAAAGTCGGGATTCCTTTTGTGTCGCTGAATGACTCGGGCGGCGCCAGAATCCAAGAGGGCGTAGACTCTTTGAAAGGCTACGGCGACATTTTTTACAAGAACGTGCAGAATTCAGGGGT
>CAZXSP010000087.1:0-2180 GCA_964643285.1 uncultured Eubacteriales bacterium | reverse complement strand
GCCAAACACTTGGGCGCGGATATGGTTTACGCTTTCCCAACTGCTGAAATTGCCGTCATGGGTCCTGAAGGCGCGGCCAATGTGGTGTTTAAGGATGAAATCGGCAAAGCCGATAACCCCGAAGAAAAAAGACAAGAGAAAATTCAAGAGTTTAGAACAGTGTTCGCTAACCCGTATGTAGCAGCCAGTCGTGGTTTTGTGGACGATGTAATTGACCCGCAAGAGTTAAGAGTAAGGGTGATCGGCGCTTTGGAATTGCTGATTACAAAAAGGGCCGAGGCTCCCACAAGAAAGCACGGCAATATGCCCGTATAGATGAAAAATCGGACAATCACCAAGACTCCCGGAGTTTTGGGAGTGGGGAGGTCGAAAAGTGCCTGACACTTATGCAGGGGCATTTACGTTAATTGGTATCAACTTAGGCATGGTATTTCTCGTACTGTGGGTATTGGCGCTTGTCATAAACTTGACCCACCGGCTTCTGCGAGGGTATGAAGCCAAAGAAGAGTTGAAAGCTCAGGTTGAAGTAGCTGTGCCGGCGCCTTCGGCGGATGTTCCATCTGAGGAAATAACTTTTGCCGAAAGCGAAATAAGCCCCGTCAAAAAGGCCGCCATAGTCGCTGCTTTAGCAGAATACATGCGGTCTCGTCCGCAAGCCATGTTCTTAAGAAATCTTTCGGATTCGGGCGCCTGGGGCAAATCATCAAGAGATTATGCTAAAAGAAACGTCAAAGCCGGTAAGTCCGGAGGTTCCGGCTGGCGGCGCTAGATTTCTACCGGTAAAGCCGGGATGTTTTTGTGAGGGACATGAGGTGTAAAAGGGGGATTAGCTGTGCGTCAATTTAGAGTGAGAATTAACGACGAAGAGTTCGAAGTTGAAGTTGAAGAAATAGGCGGGATAAAACCGCAGGTTAGCCGCGTAACTCCGGTGCAAGCGCCCGTGGCGGCGCCGCAAGTGGTAACGCCGAGGCCTGCGCCCGTGGCGAAACCGGCTCCCAAGGCTCCCGCCGCGCCTGCAGCACCTAAAGCTGGCGGTGCAAGCGGTGATGTGGTCAGGGCTCCCATACCGGGTGTTGTTACAGAAGTTAAAGTGACTGCCGGGGCCAGTGTCAAAAAAGGTGACATTTTGTTGCTTTTGGAAGCCATGAAGATGCAAAATGAGATTTTGGCGCCCCACGACGCTGTGGTTACGGAAGTAGCTGTTGCCCAAGGCGCATCCGTCCAGACCGGCGACGTTTTGGTGAAGTTCTAAAATTCAGCCGGAACTGAAGGGAAGGTGTCAACTTGGATATAATTCTGCAGCTTTGGCAAGCAACCGGGCTTTCAGGACTGGGGCTCGGCGAATTTGTCATGATTCTTATCGGCATCTTATTGTGTTACTTGGCTATTTTTAAGAACTTTGAACCTTTGCTTCTTCTGCCCATAGGCTTCGGGGCAATTTTGGCAAACCTTCCTTTTGCTCCAATTATGAACGGCCCGGAAGGAGCCATGCCCGGAGGTTTGTGGCATTATCTTTCTTTCGGCGTTGAAAAGGAAATATTCCCGCCCTTGATTTTCTTGGGCGTGGGGGCCATGACAGACTTTGGGCCCATGCTGGCCAACCCGTCTACGATGCTTCTCGGCGCCGCCGCCCAAGTGGGTGTGTATGTGGCTCTTCTCACGGCCAAAGGTTTAGGGTTTACCCTAAAGCAAGCCGCGGGTATCGGTATTATCGGCGGAGCCGACGGACCCACAGCTATATACACTGCCATGAAGTTGGCGCCGGAATTGCTGGGCCCCATAGCAGTGGCGGCCTACACCTACATGTCTTTGGTACCGCTTATTCAGCCTCCCATCATGCGGGCTTTGACGACGAAGAAAGAACGAGCCATCGTCATGACGGAGCTTCGTAAGGTTTCGCGTGTTGAAAAAATATTGTTCCCTGTTGTTGTTACTATCGTAGTAAGCCTACTTCTCCCGGACATCGCCCCGCTTATCGGTATGCTCATGCTGGGCAATCTGTTCAGGGAATCAGGAGTTGTAGATCGTTTGTCGAAGACCGCTGCCAACGAGCTCAGTAACATCGTCGTAATTTTGCTGGCGACTTCTGTGGGTGTAACGATGAGCGCCAAGAACTTCCTAAACGCTGAAACCATCAAAATCATCTGTTTGGGTTTGGTGGCTTTCATGGGCGGAACTGC
>CAZXSP010000086.1:1384-5126 GCA_964643285.1 uncultured Eubacteriales bacterium | reverse complement strand
GGGAAGTAGGGGTCAGCCAGTATTTGGCGCCCTATCACCACAATGTCGGCTTCCCCTTGCGCGATAAGTTTCTCCATGTGAGAGGGGTCGCTTAGCGCGCCTACAGTGGCTACAGGCGTTTTTACTGCCTTCTTTATAGCTTTAGCCAGGTAGGTATTCACACCGTGGGGCAAAAATGCTGACGGGAACATGCGGCAACCCGAGTTCACATCCTTGAAAGATGACGCGGAAACATGGATCAAATCTACTTTTCCGTCGATCATCTTGGCAAATTCAATGGCTTCTTCGAGACCGTACCCGCCTTCTAAAAGCTCGTCACCCGACATTCTGTATTCGATGGGAAATCCTTCGCCCACTTGGGCGCGAATACGTTCTATAACCATCAAAGGGAAACGGGCACGGTTTTCGATGCTGCCCCCGAAACGGTCTGTGCGTCTATTGTAAATAGGCGAAAGGAACTGACTCAAAAGCCAACCATGAGCACCGTGGATCATCACCATGTCAAAGCCGCCGAATTTGGCGACGAAAGCCGCGTGGGCGAAATAATCGGCCACTTCCTCCATCATATCTTCGTTCATTTCTTGCACCGGAACGCCATAGACGCCCATTTCAGCGCTAGGTCCCCAGATTTCACCGCCCGTATATTTGGGGTGGGCACGGGCGCCGCAATGCAATATCTCGATGTTGGCAAGCGCGTTGTGCTGGTGGATCACATCGGTCAATTGAAGATGTGCCGGCATAAAACGTTCGTCGCCAAGATTGCACAGATTGCCGTGAGCGCTGTCGGTTTTGTGTCCAATGAGGGTCTCACCTCGAGTCACCACCGCGGCGCCGCCTTTTGCCCTGAGCTCGTAGGCCGCCAGGTTTTGTTCTGACAAGAAGCCGGAAGTATTTGGTTCGCTTCCCATAGGGGCCACAGCTATACGGTTTTTCATAACCAAGTCGCCAATTTGTATGGGGCTAAAAAGGTGTGGATATTCGGTCATATTATTCGCTCCTTCTGCTACACTTTCGCACAAGCGTTAGGACCAAGGTCTCACAATGACTGTTTAGTTGCGCCTTGCGCCAACTCCTCCAAAGCAGTAACCCTTGGCGTTGTGTGTTCATAAGATAGTAATCATGAAAATTCAGTGTATCGGGTTTCATTTGTTTTCGATGTTGTTGGTAGAACAATGCTAAGGGTGATGAGTGTGAGGAATCCGGCCGGGAAAATGTCAAAAATAGAACAGGGCCAGGGGCCGGTGTTGGCTGCGCTTGTCCTCACCGTTTTGTTGAGCTTGGGTGCTTTGGCAGTGGACGTTAGCACGGCACATATGGCCAAAACCAGAATGCAAAATGCCGCGGATGCCGCGGCTCTTGCCGGGGCTAAAGGGCTTCCAAATGTAGGCGTAGCAGAAACGGTTGCGGCCAGTTTCGCTCAGCTAAATGGCGCGGGCGAGTCGTGTACGAAAGTTACGACTCCTTACAACGGGGACCCATCGAAAATTGAAGTGGTGTGCACAAGAAATGTTCAATACTCCCTGTCCAAAGTGTTGGGATTTACCGATTCCGATGTTTCCGCGCGCGCCGTAGCGGAAAAAGTGGGAATGGACGGGGGACCGTTCGATTATGCTGTGTTTTCAGGCGACCCGGGTTCCACGTTGGGTTTCACCGGAATGGGTACAACCATAAACGGTGACATTCATTCCAACTACAATATGAAGTTCACAGGTTCAGGCACGTTGGTCAAAGGTTCGGCCGAGGCCGTAGGCGCTTTCGAAATGGTAGGTTCCGACATGACCGTTCTTGGCGATTGTCGGGGTCAGACTATTTGTGTGGCAGGCAGTAGCCAGGACGTAGGGGGCAAGGTATATCAATCGGCGTCTTGGGTAGACATGCCGGATTTCTCCGAAATGATAAAAACACAAGCTGAGCTTCTGGGGCAGGCATATTCAGGAAACGTGACTTTCATAGACGATAGCGTGAATATGGATTTTCCAATCTACATAGACGGAAATCTAACCGTAAACGGGTGCAGTTTTGAGGGCATAGGTACAATCCTGGTCACGGGCGACATAACCTTTGATGGAAGCGCTGTGACCGGCCAAGGGGAGGCTGTGTGTTTCTATTCGAAGAACGGAAGCATAGAAATCAACGGATACTCCACACAAGTTGATGGTGTGATCTACGCGCCGGCAGGAACAGTAACCATGAACGGTTCGCACCAAATTGTAAACGGCAGGGTTATTGGGAATAGGGTTGAGTTTCACGGAAACTGGTACAGTATCACAGCTCGGGCAGACGACCTCAGCTGCCTGCCTCAAAGCGGAACCAAATTGGTTGAGTGAAGATGACACCACACCGTATGCCCCGGCTGACCCGGAACGTGTGACGTTTTTGGTTCAAGGGTTTCGCATATGGGCATTTTGTTTGGGCAACGCAGTTGAAATTTACAGCCCGGACCGGAGTTTACGGATGGAGCTACTTCGTCTTGCTTTAAGGCCGCCAAAGCGCGTTTTTGCCCGATTCTGGGGATTGCGCTTAGAAGAGCCCGGGTGTAAGGATGTTGGGGGTTTTTGAACAAGGCCTCGGTGGGTCCCATTTCCATTAGCTTGCCCAGGTACATAACGGCAATTCTGTCACTTAAGTGGTGCACTACTGCCAGATCGTGTGATATCAAAAGATACGATAATCCCAGTTCTTCCCTAAGCCGTTCCAATAGGTTGAGTATTTGCGCTTGCACAGACACATCCAACGCTGAAACGGGTTCGTCGGCCACTATGAAGGACGGTTGGGTAGCAAGGGCCCTGGCAATTCCTATACGCTGACGCTGCCCGCCGCTAAATTGTCTGGGGTACTGATTCAGGTGATTCGGTTTCAGTCCCACTTTTACCAAAAGTTCTGAAGCCTCGTCTTTAAGCAGCTTTTTTGTGACACCGCGTTTTCTTAAGGCCGTGCCAAGGATTTGTCCGACTGTATGGTGGGGATTCAAAGAACCGTAGGGGTTTTGAAAGATCATTTGCATATTATCGCCATAAAAACGCACAAAGCCTTGGGTAGGAGAATATAAACCTGTTATGACTCGGCCAAGCGTACTTTTACCGCAGCCTGATTCACCCACCAGGCCCAGAGTTTCGCCTTTATGGATAGTCAAATCTACTCCGTCCACTGCTTTTACTGTTTTCACGGAAGCCCCGGCAAGCCTCCTTTCCAAGAAAGTCGGCCGGGCTGTGAAATATTTTTTCAAACCGCTTACTGCTACCAGCGGTTTCGAGTGGTCAGGCTTCGTTGTTTGAGCAATGTCAATCATTATGGTTTTCCTCTCCGTGGTAATGCGCTACAAGCCCTTGGCCTGATTCGAACACATCCGGCTGCAATGGCATGTCAGAAACGGCCCAGCGCCAGCATCTAACTAACCTTGCGTCAGGGGTTTTTACCGCTTTTTCTTTGCCGGCCTTTTTGCATTCTGGCACACTTCTTTTGCACCTCGGGTAGAACCAGCACCCTTTCTTGTTGGATAGAAGTTCCGGCACATCACCAGGTATTGGGGTAAGGGGAGCGCCTTTTTGGAATTGCGGGATGCAGCCTAAAAGACCCACGGTGTAGGGGTGCAAAGGATTCCCCAGAACGGTATCAATAGGCCCTTCTTCTACTATTTGGCCCGCGTACATCACGGCGATTCTTTGGCAGAATTGGGAAGCGACTGCAAGGTTATGAGTCACGAACAAAATAGCCGTGCCGTTTTGCCGGTTGATTTCGCGGA
>CAZXSP010000086.1:0-1284 GCA_964643285.1 uncultured Eubacteriales bacterium | reverse complement strand
AGGTTATGAGTCACGAACAAAATAGCCGTGCCGTTTTGCCGGTTGATTTCGCGGAAAAGATCGAGAATCTGGGCCTCAATGGTTACGTCCAAAGCGGTAGTGGGCTCATCGGCCAAAATAAGCTTTGGGCGGCAAGCCAAAGCTATAGCTATCAACACGCGCTGTTGCATACCACCGCTAAGCTGGTGCGGATAGTAATTCAAAATATCTTCGGGGGAGGGTATGCCCACTTCTTTTAAGAGTTTTACCAAGATATTTTGTCTGGATTGAGGGCTTGTTTTTTGCCAAACCCCGTGAACCTGTAATATTTCGCGAATCTGTGCTCCAATCTTGTGTGCCGGATTCAGTGTTGACATGGGGTCTTGGAACACCATGGATACTGTTTGGCCCCGCAAATTTTGTATGCCGCCGTGACCCAACGAAGCTATGTTTTGACCCAGTATTTCGACGCTCCCCGATGTTATTCGTCCGGGGTGCGGCAGCAAATTCATGGCCGCTAACAGCATGGCGCTTTTTCCCGAGCCGGATTCGCCCACAATTCCGACGATTTCACCTTCACCAACGGAGAGATCGACACCTCGCACCGCGCGGACTATTCCCCTTCGGGTGGGGTATTGGACGTGCAGGCCGCGGATATTCAACACAGGGCGGTTAGCGGTGTTAACGGTTTGTTTCAACTAGGACACCTCCTTAATCGGGATAACAGGGGATTGTGACAGGCCGCTATTTGCAGAAAAAGCTTTCAGCTCGGGGTTCATGGCTTCCCTTAGAGCTTCCCCAAACACGTTCAAAGACAAAACCAGAATCAGCAGGAAAAGGCCCGGTAAGGCCGAAAGCCACCAAGCGTTTAAGATAAATCGGTATCCGTCTTGAATCATGGACCCCCAAGCCGGTATTCTTGGCGGAATGCCAATGCCCAAAAAGCTCAAAGAAGCTTCCATGACCATCATCGAACCGATGCGCAGCGTTCCTACAACTAAAAGAGAGTTTATGATGTTGGGCAGTATTTCGAAAGCCAAGATTTCAGGGGCAGTTCTTTTCAAGATTTTTGCCGCTTCCACATATTCCTTCGATTTTTCCTGCAAAACCCCGGCTCTGGCCAGCCTGAAAAATTCTACCCAGCCTTTAAACGATAGGGCCCAAACCAGATTCCAAAAACCCGGGCCCATCATCGCCATGGCGCCGATAGCAAAAATAAGATAGGGGAAGGCCAGCAAAATCTCGGAGAGCCGGCCCAAAAGAGCATCCAAGAAGCCGCCGTAATACCCCGCTACCATCCCCAAT
>CAZXSP010000085.1:0-5303 GCA_964643285.1 uncultured Eubacteriales bacterium | reverse complement strand
TATCCAAAGAACCCGGTGAAGTAGGCGCCCTTACTGCCCAAGAGGCAGGAAAGGTGTTGTCGGTAGTTTTTATTATCCTGGGGTCTGTAATGGCTACTTTTGGCCTCGATTCTTTGGCCGACTTTCTGACAAAGTGAGATGAGCGAAATGAAACGTGAAGGGCCCGTTTTAGTTGCGTTTTTAACCGGCGCCATTATATTGGCAGGCTATTTCATCAACAACAAACCTGTAGCTGACCTTGCCTCCCAAATAGTTCGGTGGCAAATGATAATCGCGGCTTTTGCCCTGGCAATAGGCGGGGTCAATATGTTGCGGTTTCATGGAGCGACAATTGGAAGCAGAAAACCCAATTGGCCTTATAGCTGCATATTCTTGGTTTCCTTTTTGGGGTATTTTGTTTTGGGCATTTCAAAATCCCCTTCTTCATCACAATACATGTATATTTGGCAGAACATTTATCAACCAGCTTCCAGCACCATGTACTCATTCACTTTGTTTTACATGACCAGCGCTTGTTGGAGAGCCTTCAGAATTCGAAACTGGCAATCGGCAGTAATGATGGGGGTCGGTTCAATAGTGCTGCTTGGCCAGGTAGGTTTGGGTGCAGCTCTATCCCCCGCCATACCGCTCATATCCGATTGGATTGTGGCCAATCCAAATGCCGCGGCTATTCGCGCCATTACGATTGGCGGTTCACTGGGCATGGTCATGATGAGTGTGCGGGTTATTTTGGGCCTGGAAAGAACGTACATGCCGGGGGGGAACACCTAAATGGTAAGCAAGCAAACACATATTTTGTGGATACTTTTGGTAGCGATAGTTCTTTTGCCTCTAATAAAGCCCCTAGGCTTGCCTTTGGGCCACAGCCCCGAGGGCGAAGCAGCCTATCAGGCGGTTGAAAGTATCCCAAGTGGCTCGGCGGTGATAATGGATTTATCGATAGCGCCAAGTTCAGAAGGTGAATTGTGGCCAATGGCCTTAGCCATCGCCAGGCACCACATGGAAAAGGGCCATCACATTATAACCACCACGTTTAGCCCTGACGGCATCATGTATGCCGACAAGATAAAAACTGTGTCCGAGGAAGAATACGGATATGTCTACGGCGCCGATTTAATAATCTTGCCTTACAGGGCAGGCGGTGAGACCGCCTTGGTCGCCATGGCCGATGATATGAAAAAAGCATACGATACTGATTACTACGGTGCCGCCCTGTCCTCTATGCCCCTATGGAAAAGTGTGCAAAATATAGAAGGCATATCACTGGTTTCAACCTATACTGCCGGCGACAATCACCTGTGGCTTGTAAGGCACATCTGGGCAAAACACGGTGTCCCTTGCCTGGGCGGCGTTATCGCGCTGTCCGCTCCGGAAGCCATAGTGTACTTTCAAAACGGCCAGTTGACAGGGCTCATCTCGGGCGTGAAAGGCGCCGCTTACTACGAAACAAAACTTGGCCAACCGGGTCTCGCAGTTCAATCAATGGACGCTCAATCTTTGGGGCACGGTTATCTTCTTGTGTTAATGATTCTGGGGAACATTGTATTTTGGATGAAAAAGAAGAACACCGACCCCACACATGCTCAGGAGGCGATACCCCATGTCAACTGATTTGAAGATCTGGCTTGCAGCCATTATGTCCCTTGGGATTTACTCGTACCTGTATAAAGAGAATCCGATTTTCCGCGCTTGTGAGCACCTATACTTAGGTTTATCTTTGGCGCACCTAGCCGTCATGGGTTGGACCAACGTCCGCGACCTTGGATTTTCGGAAATTCAAAAAGGTAGTTACTTGGTCATAATACCACTTACATTGGGGTTACTTTTGTTCAGCCGCTTCTTCCCGAAGATAAGCTGGCTGTCCAGATATTCTTTGGCCTACTTCGTAGGCGTGGCTTCAGCGGTTACAATCACCGGTGTAATAGACGCGGGGATTATATCCCAAGTTAGAGGGGCAATAGTGCCATTGAACAGTCTCAACTCTGTGATATCGACTCTGTGTAACGTAGCCGCCATAACCACATTTTTCTTCATCGTCGGTTCTGCGGAGAAGAAAGGGCAACCCAGTAACAGCATGCTAACCCAAATAGTCCAGAAAACCAGTATAGCAGGAAGATTCGTACTTATGGTTTCTTTCGGGGCAGTATTTGGTACCACAATAATGGCTAGATTGGGCCTTTTCATACCCCGGCTGCAGTTTTTGTTTGGAGATTGGATTCACCTGATTCAGCCGATTAAATAAAACCGGCCGTCATCAACAAAAAAAGGCCCGGGTATTCCGGGCCTTTTTTATTTCAATGGCTAACCCCAGTTGGTGAAGTAAGGAATAGGGGCCGGTACTTCAATCTTGCCATCTTTTACGACCATCCGTACGTTCCGTAAGTTGCGGATGTCTTCCAGCGGATCTCCTTCGATAGCCACAAAATCAGCGATTTTGCCTTGTTCTACGGTACCCAATTCGTCGGATTTCCCAAGGGCCTCCGCGGCAACTCTGGTGGCCGCGCAAATGGTATTCATCTCACCGTAACCAAACTTCACGAACATCTCGATTTCCTCGTTATAAGGGGCAAATTCCACATCCGGTATAACCAGATCGGTTCCCACTGCCATTTTGATGCCCGCGGCAGCAGCCTTTCTAAATTGGCTTTCCAGCATTTCGTCGGTTTCAATCCACCAATCAGCGTGCTTAGCCAAAAATCCGCGGCGAAAATCTCCCGAACCCTCGGGATCTTCCTTGGCTTTTCTGGCGGCGCCGGCCGTGGTGTGGTAAGCGATCATGGTGGGGATTAAGTAGGTTCCGCGCTCCACCATCATGGCGCGGACTTCATCCGTAAGGTGAGTACCGTGTTCTATGGTATCGACACCCGCCAAAACGGCCATTTTCGCCGCCGGCATAATTGCGGCGTGGCAGGCCACACGGAAACCCCTTCTGTGGGCCTCGTCGACACCGGCATCTAACTCTTCCTGAGTATACTCGGGGGTTTCTGTCCTATGGCTGGTAAGAATTTTGATAAGATCGGCGCCGGCCTTAATCTGTTCACGGACCGCTTTTCTTACTTCCACAACGCCATCGGCTTCCCGAATCATTTTATACCCATCCCAGCCGTGACCACCGGTCATGCAAATACCCCGACCGGACGAAAAAATTCTGGAACCGGGTACATATCCGAGTTCCACCGCTCGGCGCATCTTAAGGGCAATCCCGCTTGCCACGTCGCGAATGGTGGTAACCCCTTTTTCTAAAGTTGAACGGATGTTTCTTGCGGCCAAACACCCCGCCATGGCATCTCCGAACTCGTCTTCATATTCGGCACGGTTTGAATGGCTGTACCAATAATCAACGTGGACGTGCATGTCCATAAGGCCCGGGATCACAGTGTATCCCGAAAGATCTACCGTCTTGACACCTTCCGGTGTCCCTTCACCCGATTTTATTACGTGCTTAACCTTTCCTGATTCAACCCAAATTGAAGCGTTTTTTAACGGGGTACCGCCGTTTCCGTCTATAAGAGTACCGCAACGATAAATTGTTCCCATAAAAAAGATCCTCTCCTATCCGATTTTGGTTTTTCCCTCAACTTTTTACTGAGTGTTCCTGGATGAGTTTCTGCCGCAGATTCCAGAGCCGCGGCGATAAGTCAACCCAGTACCTGTGAGGGTTCTCAAACCTTTTCACTTCATCCCACATAGAATCGACTTGCGCTCGGCAGTATGCCCGGATGTCGTGGATTGAAGGATGGTTACCTACAGGCTTCCCGTTGACAACAACCGTCTGTAACAGCTCTTTGACTGCAAAATCCCTTACCACTTTGCGTTTCCACGTGTAATCGGGGTCAAAAAGCTCGTAGGGCTCTTGAATCTCCTCGTCGGGTTCATCAGTAGTGACAAGATCGGCTATAGCCTTTTCGCTTTTCCTATCGTACAGCCTGTAAAGCTTTTTACCGCCCGGAAGTGTCATTTTCTCGGGATTTTCTGACACTTTCATGCGGGGGCTCATCGCGCCATTTTCCTCGATAGCAGTAAGCTTGTACACGCCTCCGAATACAGGATCTGATTTGGAGGTTATAAGCTTTTCCCCGACACCGAAAGAGTCTATAGGGGCCTTCTGAAGCATTAGATCGGCGATAATGTCTTCATCAAGGGCATTCGAGGCAACAATTCCGCAATCTTTAAAACCCGCTTCATCCAGGGCACGCCTGACTATTTTGGATAAGTAAGCCAAGTCACCGCTATCCAGCCTAACGCCCTTGGGCCTGTGGCCCAACGGCACCACGACACTGCGAAAGGCCTCAATAGCGTTGGGGAGGCCCGATTCAACAACGTGGTATGTGTCAATAAGCAGTGTGCAGTTATCGGGATAAGCTTTGGCGTAAGCTTTAAAAGCAGAAAGTTCGTCGGGAAACGATTGAATCCAACTGTGGGCCATTGTGCCCAAGGCGGGAACTCCCATATAAGAATCAGTAAGGGTGCAGGCAGTACCCACGCAACCACCGATATACGCCGCCCTGGCACCGTATATGGCGGCGTCAGGCCCGTGAGCTCTCCTGGTCCCGAATTCCATAACGGCCCTGCCCCGAGCCGCCCTTACCACCCTGTTTGCTTTTGTGGCTATAAGAGACTGATGGTTCATTACGTTGAGAACCATACTTTCGATCATTTGGGCCTGAGCGAGAGGCCCTTCGACTACCAAGATAGGTTCTTTTGGGAACACAGGCGTGCCCTCCGGCACTGCGCGTATATGGCACCGAAATGGGGTATCTTCCAGCCACTTCAGAAAATCGTCGCGAAACATTCTTTTTGATCTCAAGTATTCGATATCCTGCCGGGTAAACCGAAGCTTTGAAACATTTTCCACTACCTGCTGCAGCCCGGCAGCAATCGCAAAACCGCCCCGATCCGGTATGTCACGGAAAAAAAACTCGAAAATAGCACGTTTTTCGTGCATGCCTTCTATGAAATACCCATTAGCCATGGTTAGTTCATAGAAGTCCATGAGAAGCGCCAGGTTCCTGTCATCGCTCCAGTAGCCGTCCACGCCCCATACCCCCAATGCATTTGTTGCCTGCTTTGCTCCGTACTTAGCCCACTATCTCGGCTAATGTGATCATCGCACAATGAATACGGAACACTTAGCGTAGTTCGTCACCTTGTAGGCGACGCTTCCCATAAGAATTTGCTCGGCGGCAGTTTTGCCGATATGCCCCAAGACTATAAGATCGGCGCCCTTCTGAGTGGCATAGCTTACGATTTCGCTTGCGGGGTTACCGTTCAAGATAACCGAATCGAAGCTTACTCCTTCTTTT
>CAZXSP010000084.1:0-5309 GCA_964643285.1 uncultured Eubacteriales bacterium | reverse complement strand
GGAGGGACAGGCTTTAAGAGACTCGTGGCAAAGTTTGTGTGAAAAATTCGCGAACCGCGATTTGTCCTTATGGAGGGTTTGACCGTGATTGAAGATCTTGCCGCCGAACTGGCGTCAAAGCTTAGGGTAATTCCGGATTTTCCTGTTCCCGGCGTGAGTTTCAAAGACATAACTACCCTGTTATCTGATGTGGATGCGTTCCATAAGGCCATACAAGGGCTAAAACAGATGTGCGCCAAACTCGATTTTGATGTAATTGTCGCGCCCGAGTCAAGGGGTTTCATAATAGGTTCGGTGTTGGCCTACGAGATGGGCAAATCTTTTGTCCCCGTCCGAAAAAAGGGAAAACTGCCCTACGATACGATTTGCGGCGAATATCAACTGGAGTATGGTACAGATACTCTTGAGATGCATTCGGATGCCGTGGGGGCCGGGCAGAAAGTCTTGGTGTTGGACGATCTTTTGGCCACCGGAGGTACCGTGTTAGCTTCAATTGATATGGTCGAAAGGCTCGGAGGGGTTTTGAGCGGCACTGCTTTTCTCATTGAATTGACTTACATGCCGGGTAGATCTAATCTTAGCGAAAGAGGCTACGAGGTTCTTTCATTGATTAAGCTTGCTGATTAGAGTATAGCTTTCCTTGTCAACAGGCGGCGACATAGTCGGCCCGTGGGGCTTTGACATGTCGCCTTTCTATAAGATGAGTTTATAAAGAGAGAAGGATGAGTAAAGTCATATCTGGACTTACGCAAAAAATCGGCGAGTATTTGCCGCCGGAAGAAAGACGAGTCCTCGAAATGGCGCATGAGTTTGCCATACAAGCCCATGAGGGACAAAAGCGGCTGTCCGGGGAGGATTTTGTCGAGCACCCAATCGCCGTGGCTGCTATTTTGTCTGAAATGGGCGGGGATGTGGCTACCCTTTGCGCCGCGCTTCTTCATGATGTTGTGGAAGACACCCACGTAAAACTGGACGAAATTCGTTCTCGGTTCGGCGACGAAGTAGCCAAGCTCGTGGACGGCGTAACCAAACTCAGCAGGATAGAATTCCGCTCAAGAGTAGAAGAACAGGTATCAAATCTCAGGAAAATGTTTTTGGCCATGGCAGAGGACTGGCGCGTGGTCGTGATAAGGCTGGCAGACAGGCTGCACAATCTTCGCACTTTGTCCGCTTTGCCCCAAGAGCGTCAGATTAGTACGGCCGTTGAAACTTTGGAAATTTACGCGCCCTTGGCTCACAGATTGGGAATCTGGAGTCTTAAATGGCAGCTTGAAGATTTGGCTTTCAAACACTCGGAGCCCGAAGAATACAGATCTCTCACCAAAAGGATAGCCGTCCGGCGCACAGAACGCGAAGCCGAAGCCGGCACTGTTATGGCAAGGCTTGAAGAACGGCTTTCGCGGGAGGGCATTCACTGTGATGTCCAGGGAAGGGCAAAGAATCTTTACAGCATACACAAAAAACTGAAACAACAAGGGAAGGACCTTTCTGAAATATACGATCTCATCGCGGTAAGGGTGACAGTGGAGACGGTAACCGACTGTTACGAAGCTTTGGGGATATGCCACACTTTGTGGAGACCATTGCCCGGAAGGTTCAAAGACTATATAGCAATGCCGAAGCCCAACGGATACCAATCGCTGCACACAAGCGTCGTAGGCCCTTCGGGCGAGCCTTTCGAAATTCAGATAAGGACCCGGGAAATGGACCAAACGGCCGAATATGGCAGCGCGGCCCACTGGCGGTACAAAGAGCATGAGCAAAGGTCTAAAGATACTGCCTTTGAACAGAAAATGTCGTGGTTAAGACAGCTTCTTGAATGGCAGCGGGAGATGACTGACGCCCGTGAATTCATGGAAGCTTTGAAAATCGATGTGTTCAATGATGAAGTATTCGTTTTCACCCCCAAAAGTGACGTCGTCGATCTACCCATCGGTTCCACACCCTTGGATTTTGCATACAAGATTCATACCGATATAGGGCATCACTGCGTAGGCGCGAAAGTCAACGGAAGGATAGTCCCCTTGTCCAGGAAGCTTAATACCGGGGATATAGTGGAAATCCTCACCAACAGGCAATCGCTTGGGCCTAGCAGAGACTGGCTTGACATAGTCAAAACTCCCCAGGCAAGGTCAAAAATCCGCACATTTTTCAAAAGGCAGCTTAGAGATGAGGAAGTCTCGAAAGGGAAAGCCACTTTAGAAAAAGAGATACTCCAAAGGTTGGGGATTTCTGCGGCTGATATTGAAGATATTGGCGCCTATGACACCTTGCTCAGAAAATTGGGTTACCCGGATATGGAGAACCTGTACGCGGCCTTAGCTTACGGCGGCATAAGCCCCATATTCGTTACAAACAGGCTGAAAGACGAGATCTTGCGAATAAAACCCAGCTTGCTTCCGGTTAAGGAAGAAACCCAGAAACCGGTTCAAAGAAAACGCCGGGGGCCTGAGGACGCGGTAATCGTCAAGGGAATGAAAGACATACTTGTACGGCTTGCGCGCTGCTGCAACCCTGTGCCCGGCGATTCCATAATCGGGTACATCACAAGGGGCAGAGGGGTTTCTGTACACCGTCTGGATTGCCCGAGCCTGAGCGCCTATGCCGATAAAGAAAGGTTCATCGAAGCGGCATGGGCAGATGTAGAAGAAGCTTCCTTCCCGGCGGAAATCGCAGTGGAGGGGGCCGACAGGCCGGGGTTTTTCGCCGATGTTACTTCGGTGATGGCGGGGTTAGGCGTAAACATCTTGAGCGCTTCCGCCAAGGGTCAAGCCAGCGGAAACGCAAAGGTTAACATTACTTTTGAAATACATGACTTGAAAGAGCTCGAGGAGGCTGTTTTTCGGATACGCCGCGTCAAAGGGATTACGTCTGTTAGCAGAACCTTCGGGAAGATACGGTAAGGTTTCCGCAGTTTGGAGTGAGTTTGATTGAGAGCTGTTTTTCAAAGAGTGAGTTCCGCCAAGGTGGTCATAGATAATAAGGAAGTGGCTTCTATTGGGCCGGGGGCAATGATCCTCCTGGCCGTGGGAAAAGATGACACCCAAAAAGACGCCGTGTACATGGCAGACAAAGTTGCGGGTTTGCGAGTGTTTGAAGTGGACGGAAAAATGCAGGAATCGCTTTTGGACATAAGCGGGCAAGTCATGGTGGTCAGCCAATTCACCCTTTATGGAAATGTGCAAAAAGGCAGAAGGCCCGGGTTTGAAAAAGCTGCGCGTCCTAATGAGGGAAACGCGCTTTACCAAGACTTTGTATCCCGGTTAAGGATGCTTGGGCTATCAGTGGAAACAGGTGTGTTCGGCGCCCACATGCAAGTTGAACTGGTTAATGACGGGCCTGTTACGATTCTTCTTTCAAGCGAAAAAGAATTTTAGGGGGTGTTACGCTTTGGAAGTGCTTACTTTACCCGTGGGTGAGCTTGCCGCCAACTGCTACATATTGTGGGCCCCTCCGTCTTCGGAATGTGTTGTGATAGACCCGGGCTGCCAGGGCGCCCTGATACTTGAAAAGGTTCATGACCTTGGTTTGACCGTAAAAGCTATTGTGTTGACCCATGGACATTTTGATCATACCGAAGCCGCGGGCTATTTGCAGGAAAACACCGATGCTCCCGTTTTGATAGGCCGGGCTGACCGTCAGCTGCTTTGGGAACCGGGATGGATGTCTCCGTATGTCGACGACAGCCTGCCAAAAGTGAAGAATGTGACGGTTATCGAGGAAGGCGATACGGTAACATTTGCGGATATGAGTATGACAGTGATGGAGACCCCGGGGCATTCTCCGGGAAGTATTTCCTTGTACTGTCCCGGTTATCTGTTCTCGGGAGACCTGATTTTTTTAAGAGGCGTCGGGCGCGGCGATTTACCCGGGGGTAACGCACGTGAGCTCTCAAATTCGATACACGACAAAGTGATGGTTTTGCCCCCAAAAACCCGCATTTATCCCGGCCATGGCCGTTTTACTACCGTGGGCTACGAGAAGAATCACAACCCTTATATTTAGGATTTTGTGATATCTTTATTGGAAAGCCTGAACCCAAGGGGTTCAGCGCAACTGATTTTGGAGGGGACTCACAATGATCAAGGCGCCCAGAGGGACTATCGATATTTTGCCGCCGGAAACTCTACAATGGGCACATCTGGAGCATACGCTGCGTGAGGTCTCCCACAGGTACAATTATCAAGAAATACGTACCCCTGTTTTTGAACAGCTGGAGCTGTTCTCGAGAACGGTTGGGGATTCTACCGATATTGTCCAAAAAGAAATGTACGCTTTTAAGGACAAAGTTGGGCGTGATTTGGCCTTGCGTCCGGAGCTTACGGCACCCGTCGCCAGAGCTTTTTTGGAACACGGCATGGCCCAAGGCGCCTTGCCGCGCAAGTTTTTCTATATAGGGCCCGCGTACAGGTACGAAAAGCCCCAAGCGGGAAGGTACAGAGAGTTTCGAACTTTCGGGGTAGAGGTATTAGGATCCCCATCTCCCTATTCCGATGTGGAAGTCATAATGCTCGCTATGGATGTGGCAAAGGCCCTTGGGTTGACGGGTACCCAATTGACCATGAACAGCATTGGGTGCAAGGAGTGCCGGGGTGAATACCGCCGGGCGCTCGTAGATTACCTGGCCCCAAAGGAAGCTCAACTATGCCCCGATTGCAGATCAAGACTTCAGCGAAATCCGTTGAGGGTTCTCGACTGCAAAAATGACAAATGTAAGGAGCAAATTTTGGGCGCTCCCAAAACATTCGATTATCTTTGCGAGGATTGTGGGGAGCATTGGGAGACGGTATCACGGCTTTTGGAGTCCCAGGGAATTGCTTTTGCTGTAGATAACTCTTTGGTAAGGGGTTTGGACTATTACACTCGCACTGTATTCGAGCTCAAGTGGCCTCCTTTGGGCGCGCAAGATGCCATTTTGGGAGGCGGTAGGTACGACGGGCTTGTGGAGGAAATCGGGGGCCCCCCGACACCGGCAGTTGGTTTTGGGCTGGGGATGGAACGTCTTCTATTGGCGACATCTAAAGGAACGAATCCCATAACACCTGATCTTGGAATCGACGTGTTCATAGTGGGTGTGCCGGGGTCGGAATCATCTGTGGGGGTTAGGGTTTTGGGTATGGCCAAAAGCATTCGAGCCCTGGGGTTGTCTTGTGAATTTGACCCAATGCAGCGCAGTCTGAAAGCTCAGATGAAACAGGCGGACAGGGCAGGCGCCAGGTTTGCCGTTATTGTGGGAGAGCGTGAAATAGAAGAAGGGTTTGCCACCTTGAGGACTATGGGCGAAGGCCGGCAGAAAGAAGTGCCCCTAG
>CAZXSP010000083.1:0-5468 GCA_964643285.1 uncultured Eubacteriales bacterium | reverse complement strand
TCCCTTCGGTGGGAGCCACAGAAAACATCATGATGGGAGCATGCCTGGCAAAAGGTGTGACCATCATACGTAATGCTGCCAAAGAGCCTGAAATCACCGACCTTCAAAACTTTTTGAACGCTATGGGCGCGCGTGTCATGGGGGCCGGAACAGATGTGATTTATATTGAAGGCGTAAAAAAGCTTGGGGGAGCCCATTATTCCATCATGCCGGACCGTATTGAAGTAGGCACGTTTATGGCCGCCGCGGCGATTACCAAAGGAGATGTGGCTATCACCAATGCAGTTGCCGAACACGTTCAGGCCATCACCGCTAAACTGAGGGAAATTGGCGCCGATGTCGGTTTAAATGGCAAAGGTATCAGAGTAAGGGCATCCAACAGGGCGTACCCAACCGACCTGAAGACTTTGCCGTATCCGGGGTTTCCCACTGATATGCAGCCGCAAATGATGGCTTTGTTGTCCACGGCTGAAGGTACTTCGGTGATAACAGAGACCATTTTCGATAACAGGTTTAAGCAAGCTGAAGAGCTGGGAAGGATGGGAGCGCGCATTCGAAATGAAGGCAGGACTGCTATAATCAAGGGTGTGCCTACTCTTTCCGGGGCCCAAGTTGAAGCGTCAGACCTGCGTTCCGGGGCTTCTTTGGTTTTGGCGGGATTGTCAGCCCAAGGCCGAACTGTGGTAAGGGGCATAAAAAATATAGACCGCGGGTATCAAGGGTTTGAAAAACAATTGGGCTCTTTGGGAGCAAAGGTGTCACGAGTAGACGATTAAGGAGGACCTTTTTGTCAAGGTGGTACCGGCAAAACAAAAAGTGAGCGGCAAAAAGAATAGCACTTGGGGACTTGTGGCGGCCTTCATGGTTCTGGTAGGCATGTTCTTGTTTTTGCGTTCTCCTTATTTCGATGTTTCCGAATTTCTTGTAAGCGGGATAGCCAATGTGACCCGGGAGGATGTGTTGGCCCGGGTGAGCCAAATACCGAAGAATATTTTTGCCTTTGACTTAGACCTGGCAAAAAGGCACATTGAAGCTTCCCCTTGGGTGCAAAAAGCTACCTGTTCACGCAGATTACCCAACACCATCGTCGTCGCTGTAACCGAACGCGTCCCTTTGTTTTTCGCTCCGACGGATAACGGTACATGGCTTGTAGACGATAAAGGGCGCGTCTTGGGTGAAGACGATGGAAAATGGCTTAGCCTTGTTGCTTTGACGGGCATTATAGGACAAGCCTCACCCGGACAATTTTTGGACGCCGGCGAATACGGTTGGGCCTTCAAGGTGCTGGCGTGTTTGGGCGACATATCGCGCGAAAGGTTAACGGAAATCAATGTACAAGACCGCGAATGTACCCTTATACTTGACGATGAGTGCAAAGTTTTCGTGGGCAAAGAATCGTTGGAGGCAGTGCGGTTGGGACTTTTGCTGGAGTCAATACTTCAAGATATTGCCCAAGAAGGTATTATGGCTGAACACATAGATTTAAGGTTTGATAAACCTGTGGTCAGATATTCATCCAAGGTCGGGAGGTGATTTGATGAAAAGTCGTGGATCGCAAGCCGCGCTCACCGTAATATTTTTATTATTCGGCTTTATGTTGGCTATACAATTTCGTGCCAGTCCCGATCTGCCGGGGAATTATCGGGTACAGCGCGTTGAAGAGTTGTCAGTGCTTTTGCGGGTGACCGAGCAAGAAAGGGACAATCTCAAGGTTGAGGTCGCGGAATTGAGAGAAAAAGTGACTGAGATGATGGCTAGCGAAGACCACGTCAAAGTGCTTCAGGACGAGCTCCAAAAGGCCAGGATACTGTCGGGGCTCACAGATCTAAAAGGGCCGGGCATTTTGTTAGATATGAACGATTCCCAAAAGCCTCCCGCGCCGGGACAAGATCCAAGCTTACTCATTATTCACGACGACGATATTGCCCAGGTTGTAAACGAACTGTTTGGAGCCGGCGCTGAAGCTGTCTCCGTCAATGATCAAAGGATTATATCCACAACAGAAATTCGGTGCGCCGGGAATGTAATTATGATTAACGGGGTTCGGGTTGCGCCTCCTATACACATTATCGCGATTGGAGATTCCGACACGCTCTTAAGCGGGCTCAAGTTCCCCGGGGGTATTGTGGACAGCCTTTCCCTTTGGGGAATTGAGATCAAGGCGAAGGCCGCCGAAGAAGTCATCGTTCCTGCCTATAGCGGGTCTTTGAATTTCCGGTTCGCAGAGCCCACCAAGAAAGGGGGAGGCAGCTGATGTGGTTTCTTACTGCCGGGTTGATGCTTGGCGTCCTGCTCGGCTTACACATACCTTGGCAATTGCCGAGTATCTTAGCCAGATATCTCGCAGTTAGCCTTCTGGCGGGCATCGATACCTCCCTGGGAGGCCTCAAGGCGAGTTTGGAAGGCGATTTCGACATAGCCATTTTCGCTACCGGCTTCGTAGGCAA
Source organism: uncultured Eubacteriales bacterium (assembly GCA_964643285.1). Classification (GTDB taxonomy): domain Bacteria; phylum Bacillota; class Sulfobacillia; order Fermentithermobacillales; family Fermentithermobacillaceae; genus JAXGZG01. The sequence goes on along the minus strand of CAZXSP010000083.1, from coordinate 3,021 downwards.
CGTCATCGTGTCCGGTGTTCTGGTGTATGTGGGCGACGTCTTGGGTATAGAGCTTTACCTGGCGGCTGTGGTCGCCCTTGGGGTAAGAGTGTTTACCAACATAGGAATCATTCGAAGACATCTTTTGACGAAATGGTCAGGGAAGAAGCCCCAAAAGAGTACTAAGTGAAGGTTTTACCGTAAAAGCCGTTGAAAGTAAGGCGAACAGGGAAAGAGGTGGGTGGCGTGGTCGTGAACGCAGAGGAACCCCGATATGCCAATTTGAAAGTAATAGGAGTTGGGGGCGGCGGTTCAAACGCCGTTAACCGTATGGTTGAGGCCGGGATAAAAGGTGTCGAATTCATATCAGTTAACACAGACGCGCAGGCGTTGAACCTTTCGCTGGCGCCCACGAAGATTCAAGTAGGTAACAGCTTAACCAGAGGGTTAGGGGCTGGCGCCAATCCGGAAGTAGGGGAAAAAGCGGCAGAGGAATCCAGAGACGAAATACTGGAAAACTTGAAAGGCGCCGACATGGTGTTTATCACGGCAGGAATGGGCGGAGGAACCGGAACGGGCGGCGCGCCTGTGGTTGCTCAGTGCGCTAAGGAGATAGGCGCTCTAACTGTGGGCGTAGTCACCAAGCCGTTCGGTTTTGAAGGACGGCGCCGAATGAACACTGCCATCCAAGGGATTCAAAATTTACAGGCCCACGTAGACACCTTAATTGTGATTCCCAACGATCGCCTTTTACAGGTTGTACAACGCGATACGTCGATACTGGAAGCTTTTAGGGTCGCCGATGATGTGCTCCGCCACGGGGTTCAGGGAATCTCCGACTTAGTGTGTGTGCCCGGCCTTATAAATTTGGACTTTGCCGATGTACGTACCATAATGATGGATACCGGCTCGGCGCTTATGGGAATAGGTGTGGGTCACGGTGAGGATAGGGCGGTGGAGGCTGCCAAGCAGGCAATTTCCAGTCCTCTCTTGGAAACCGGTATCGACGGAGCCAGGGCAGTCCTCATGAACATAACAGGCGGCAGCGACTTAGGTTTGTTTGAGGTGGACGCGGCCACCGAAACCGTGATGGAGGCTGCCGACCCCGACGCCAACATTATTTGGGGCGCTGTGATCGACGACGATTTGGAGGACACTGTTCAGATTACTGTTATAGCGACAGGATTTGACGGTGCGCCCAGAAGGGCTTTTCGTCAAGAGAAAGTCTCGGTCAGGCTTGAGGCCGAGGATGTGCTCGAAGTGCCCTTTTTCCTGAGAAAACCGAAGAAGGTCGAAAAGGCACGCTGAAATAGGTTCTCTTGGGGCAAATATTCACAAAATCTACTTTGCCACCCTGCTAAGATTCACATGGTGATATTTCGAGATTTCTCGGAATACACATGGCCATGCAGGGTGGTGCGTCATCTGTGGTCAAGTATATATATGCTGACGTTCTATGGTTGGTTAACCTGGGGGTTAACTATCTTCTGCTTTTAGCCACGGGCAAACTGACAGGCCGCCACATAAGGCCATGGCGTCTTTTGGCCGCGTCCGCCGCGGGTTCTGTTTATGCCGTATCGGCTCTTTTCTTGCCGCTTTCTTCGGCGTTTTCATTCCCTGCCCGGCTGGCGTTCGGAGTGTTTATGGTTGGTGTGTGTTTTCCGTCTCAAATGAATCTTTCTTTTGTCACTGTGACAGCGGCCTTTTTCCTGTGTTCGGCTATCACTGCCGGAACCGCCTATAGCCTCTTATACACGGGTGCTTCCAAAGCGCTGAGCGCGTCATTATTGGGGGGATACGACCCGTCGGTTCATTGGTGGGTGGTATTGTTGTCCCTTGTGGTACTGTCGGCTTTTCCCGTGCTGGCCCGTATTGGCGGTTACAGGCCCGGTCAGCCGCTGCCCCTTTTGACTATTGAGGTGACGGTTCAGGGCAGAAAAATCGGTCTTGTGGCGTTGGTTGATACCGGAAATAACCTGCGAGATCCCGTCTCCGGTCTGCCTGTTGTGGTGGTCGATTGGGATGCGCTTCGAAATGTCATCCCAAAAGAAGCTACCTCGTTCTTTCTGTCCACTTGGGACAGAATCCCGGCGGACTTGTCAGACACTTCTGTGGGTAGGCGTTTGCGGCTTATCCCATTTGAGAGTCTGTCGGGACAAAAAGGTGTTTTGCCGGGTTTTCGCCCCGATAAAGTGATACTCACGCACAAAGACGGAAAAAAAACAGCCAGAAACGCCATTGTCGGAGTGTCCGGAGAACGCCTCAGCCCAAACGGTTTGTACCAGGCTTTGGTACATCCGGACTTGGTCTGAATCTTTTATCTACTCGTTTTGGAGGTGGAGCGTTGAACGTTTTAAGTTCTTTGGCGGAAGCTTTGTCTCGTTTGTGGTCCGGGCTCCTGAAGCTCTTGGGCATCGGCCATCGCATCGATTATGTGGGCGGCGCGGAGGTATTGCCTCCTCCTTTAAGCCAAGAGGAAGAAGGCCTGCTTCTTTTAAAACTTCACACGGGGGATGTCGATGTTAAGTCGACGCTAATTGAACGCAACCTTAGGCTTGTAGTGTATATAGCGAAAAAGTTCGAAAACACAGCTATTCCCATAGACGATCTTGTATCTATAGGTTCAGTGGGTTTGATTAAAGCGGTATCAACTTTTGACATTGGAAAAAACATAAAACTGGCTACTTATGCCTCAAAATGCATCGAAAACGAAATACTTATGTACCTTCGAAGAACAATGAAAACCAAATTTGAGCTGTCTTTTGACGAGCCCTTAAACGTGGATGGGGAAGGCAACGAGTTGTGCCTTTCGGATGTAAAAGGAACACCCGAGGACATAATTTACTGCGACCTGGAAAAGAAAGATGACAAGGAGGTCCTTCGCTTGGTGCTTGAGAAGCTTCCTTGGCGAGAGCGCACTATAGTCGACTTGCGTTTCGGGCTAAGAGACGGCGTGGAAAGAACCCAAAAGCAAGTGGCCGACTTACTGGGCATATCCCAATCTTATATTTCGCGTTTGGAGAAAAGGATAATGAACCGATT
>CAZXSP010000082.1:0-5494 GCA_964643285.1 uncultured Eubacteriales bacterium | reverse complement strand
ATTTCAAGCCTGCCTTCTTTGTCAGGGAAATCTACTTTGACGGTCCTGTCAAATCTGCCCGGCCGAAGGATGGCTTGGTCCAAAAGATCCGAGCGGTTAGTGGCTCCAATGACCAAAATCCGAACGTCGTCTTCTACGGTTAGACCGTCCATTTCTACCAACAACTGATTTAGGGTTTGGTCATATTCCAAATGCCCCGATTGCGCGCCTCTTTTGCCTGCCAGAACCTCTATTTCGTCGATAAAAATTATTGCGGCGGATTTGTCTTTTTCTCGCCCAAGTTTTCGCGCTCGTTGAAATAGATCTCTAACCCTCTGGGCCCCCAGCCCCGCGTATACCTCGATGAATTCCGAACCCGACGCGGAAAGAAACAATGAGTCTGTGTAGTTTGCGGCGGCTTTGGCCAAAAGCGTCTTGCCCGTGCCCGGAGGGCCGGAAAGCAAAATGCCTTTTAGGGGTCTTATGCCTAAGATCTTTGCCTGCTCATGGCTTTTCAGAAACTCAAGGGCTTCCGTGAGTTCTCGCTTGGCCACATTTTGACCGCCTACGTCCGAGAAAGTGACATCGGGCCTGTCCCCCACTACATACCCGGCTTTTTTTTGCCCAAGTCCTTTCAGTTGTCCTCCTTGGGTAAACAGCACATACAACAGTCCGCCCAGTAGTAAAGCCGGCAACAAATTCACGCCTCTGAGCAATAGGAATAACAATGCGCCGACTAAGAAACCTCCGGCCCATTCCAGTTTCATCTTTGCTCGCCCCCAAATCCCGGAACACCGCGATCCAATACTTCGTACAGGTAAGCGTTTCCCAAAGACATCTGGACGTATATATTTTTCTTGTCAACAGTTATTTCGAACTGGGACAGCCCTTTGTCGGATAAGGTGTTACGGGCCGATTCAATCATTTCGCCGAAGTTGCCCCTGACCGCGGCTTCTTCAAGGTAGTAATGAATGGAGTGATAGAAGCTTTCCAAGGAATCATTTCTTTCATCTTTTATGACCAATTCGAAGTCAGGCCCTGCTTTTTCTTCCACTATATCGGCTAAGCGGGCGTACAAACTCGCAAGCTCAGTAACAGGAGATACCGAAACTTCCGCCACCAGCTTGGAAGCGCGCTTTATGTCGCAAGACAGGACGTCAGGATCAGCCAACAGGGCTTTTTCCAGAGGCTTTTTGACGCCTATGTTTTGGTAGCCGTAATATGCAACACTCAATACAGCCACCGTCAGGGCGGCTGACAGTATGGCGATTTCCCATTTGAAACCTCTTTTTGCCACCATTTATACCTCTTTCTAATATCAGAATTGCAGAATTAGTTAACATAATTATAACAAGCAGTGAACGGCGATTCGAAGGTAATAGGTGGCAGACGCCATAAAGCCAAATATCTACCCGGGCCCTAAAGAAGATGAGCCCGGGTTTTAGCAGCAGATAATGGTTTTTCTAACGCCCCAGATAGTCTCCGATTCCTCTCACTATGCCTTGGGCCGCAGAGTCTTGGAACCAGCTTTGTCGCAGCGAATTGACGTCGTTCCAGTTAGTCATGAACCCCACTTCCATCAGGACAGCCGGCATGTAGGTGTGGTTCAGCACGTAGTAAGGCCCCACTTGGGTGTCAATGTTACGAAGACCGGTGCTTTCGGAAATACGCTTGGCCAAACCCAAAGCCAGGTTTCTCGATTCCGTGGAATTGGTTCTGTAAAAACCCATCACTCCCGAGACGGACGGGTCTTTAGGATACGCATTTATATGTACGCTTACGAAAATATCAGATGCGTTTGAGTTTGCCAGGGAGACACGGGCTAAAAGGTCGTCAACCGGATTTGCCCACCCTGTACCCGGCGTGTAGTCGCCTGTTCTGGTCATTATTACTTTGGCTCCTTGCCCTTCCAAGTAGGTTTTCACCTTTAGGGCAATTCCCAAAGTGAAAGCTTTTTCCTTGTCCCCCCAAGGAGATATGGCCCCCGGTTCAGTGCCGCCGTGCCCGGGGTCTATGGTTATTACCCTGCCACGCAGCGATCCCGCTTTTCGCGATGTTTCCCCGTCAGCCCTTTTCAAAGCATCGTAGGTTATGGGCCCGCATATCCCGTCCACTGCGAGTCCGTGGGCCCACTGGAAGTCTTTTACCCCTTTTTCGGTCAGCATTCCAAAAATGCCGTCCACGGGTCCGGGATTAAACCCAAGGTCAAGAAGATTTTGTTGCAGGGCGGTTACTTCCTGTCCCCTACTGCCCAGGCGAAGGAGAGAGGCCGCGTAAGAGCGAATAGGTACTAGTGCAAAGAGGAGAAACAGGACTGTAGTTATTAACCACTTTTTTTTCATAGTTGACCTTTACCTTCTTTCGTTGACATAAGGTGGTATGGTTATGGTAATGGATAGGAGGTCATCCTATCATCTTCCTAAAAACGCAATGCCGGCCAGTTTAGGTGGAAATACCAAAGCGGAGTTAGATTTGCCTTAGGCATTCTTAGATTTTTGCACCAATTCCAATAGGTGCCAGTAAAAGGGCGGTTGAGCGATGAAAAGAAGCGCAAAAGATGTAATAGAACAGTTGCGGAGTGACCCGCGGTTTTTTTCTAACGTTACTTCTTGGCGTCACATTCCGGATGAGCCGGGCGACTACCGTCCAATACCGGGGGATATCCACCCATCTTTGGCTCGAGTGCTTAAGGAAAAAGGTATCGGGCAATTGTACAGCCACCAAAGGGAAACGTATGACCATTTGAAAACGGGAAATGATGTTTGCGTTGTAACGCCTACGGCTTCGGGCAAAACTCTTTGTTATAACCTCACGGTGCTTGACAGTATTTTGAAAGACCCGGAAAGCAAGGCTTTATATCTATTCCCCACAAAAGCCTTGGCGCAAGACCAGTTGGCAGAACTTTTGGAGATGAATACTTTAGGTGATTTGGGTCTTAGGTGTTTCACTTTCGATGGCGACACGCCTGCGCAAAAAAGGAAGCTTGCGAAAGATGTGGGTCAACTCATAATTACCAACCCTGACATGCTTCATCAGGCTATATTGCCCCACCACACCACTTGGGTAAGGCTGTTCAGCGCTCTAAAATACGTTGTCATCGACGAAATGCACGGATACAGGGGAGTTTTCGGGAGCCATGTGGCGAACGTTTTGAGTAGGCTTACCAGGATCGCAAGTTTCTACGGCTCCAATCCCCAGTTTATTTTGGCATCCGCAACAATCGCTAACCCTTCGGAGTTAGCATCGGCACTGACAAATCGAAAAGTGTACCAAGTCAGCCGAAACGGCGCCCCCACCTCGGGAAAAGATTTCGTGTTTTATAACCCGCCTGCCTTTACAGAAGACGGCTCTGTCCGGCAGTCGTGCATCGATGCGGCCTACAAATTGGCGAATAAGTTCATTCAAGCTAAGGTTCAAACAATCGTGTTTGCCAGGTCAAGGGTTTCGGTGGAGCTCCTGGTCCAGTATTTGCGCGATTCGTATAAAGAACCTTTTGAGAAAGACAAAATTCAAGGCTACCGCGGAGGATATCTGCCAAAAGAAAGGCGCGATATCGAAAAGCGTTTGCGAGAAGGCGACATCTTGGCTGTAGCTTCCACCAACGCGTTAGAGCTTGGAATAGATATCGGAAATCTCGAATGCTCGATTTTGGCGGGTTATCCGGGCAGCATATCCAGCACCTGGCAACAAGCTGGGCGTGCCGGGCGAAAAGCTGAAGGATCGGCGTCGATTTTGGTGGCCGGGTTTTCTCCTTTAGATCAATTTATCATTTCGAACCCCGATTATTTTTTCGAACAATCCGCAGAATACGGCTTGATAAACGCGCATAACCCTTACATTTTCCAAGAACACGTGAAGTGCGCGGCTTATGAGTTGCCTTTTATGGATCTCGAAGATAGCCCTCCTGCCTTCATGGGCCAAGATGTGTCTTCGGTTTTGGAAACACTTAAGGACCAGGGGGTTTTGTACCGTTCTCGACTGCGTTGGAATTGGTCTTCTCAGTCTTTTCCCGCGGCCGGCATAAGTCTTCGCTCGGCGTCTGCGGAAAACTTTGTTGTGGTGGACACCACCGGCGGCAAAGCAAAAATTATAGGCGAAGTTGATTGGTTTTCTGCTCCGCTTCTAATCCACAAGGAAGCCATCTATCTGCATGGCGGGCAGCAATATCACGTCATGAACCTCGATTACGAAGCAAAAAAGGCCTATGTGAAGAAAGTGAACGTGGATTATTATACAGACGCTGACTTGGCGGTTGCCGTGAAGGTTATAACTGTGGATGAAGAGAAATCCGAAAGTGTTTTTTGCCCCAAGTTTGGCGAGGTTTCGGTGACTGCGTTGGCCACCATTTTCAAGAAGGTAAAACTGTACAGCCAAGAAAACGTCGGGTCAGGTAGAATAGCGTTACCGGAAATGAACATGCATACTCAAGGAATGTGGTTTGCCCTCCCCGATACCCAGGTAAGCCGGTTGGATCCCCGGGAGATAGGCGCGGTATTATCCGGCTTGGCAAATGTGTTGTCGAATTTGGCGCCCCTTTTTCTCATGAGCGACAAAAAAGATTTGGGGTACGCCGTTGAAGTGCGTTCTTCTTTGGACGGCCGCCCGACTGTTTATCTTTACGATTCTTACCCCGGCGGAGTAGGATTGGCGGAAAAGGTTTTTGGCGTCATTGAAGAGCTTTTGGAGGCGAGCCTGATCCTTATTGAATCTTGCAAGTGCAAAGACGGATGCCCAGGATGCGTAGGGCCTAAGGGGCAGGTTGGGGTCGGCGTAAAAGGGCTTTTAAAGCAAGTGCTCGCGGAGTTGGTCGGGGAAGGTACCAAGGGCAATGGCCGATAAACGTGTTATCGAGCTTCTTCGAGAGGTAGTGCGAAAGATCGAGGCCAAAACCCCTCCCCCTTCTGAACCGAAGCCACCCGGATTTAAGCGCCACCCGGAACCTGAGTCCCTGGATGTGCGGGATGGCCCTTACTATCGTAAGGTGCGTGCCACCTATTCCACCAAGGCCGCCCAATTGCTTATTCCTTCCGATAATTCGTGTCTGGATGGCCTGAAGCACATTGAGCCGCAAATTGGACCGCCAAACAGGTGGCTTTATCTTGACATCGAAACCACAGGCCTTCTGGGCGCGGGAACCCTGCCGTTTTTAGTGGGGCTTGGAGAATGGCTGGAGGCCGACTTCGTGGTGACGCAATATTTGTTGACAGACAGAGATAACGAACAGCAAATGTTGGAAGAGCTCAAGAGTGTGTTTGACGCTTACAATACCGTGGTGACGTTTAACGGGAAATCGTTTGATATCCCTGTGTTGCAGGGTAGATATGTCCTCTGGGGCCTGCGTCCTTTGGAATTTGGGTCCCATCTGGATTTGCTGGGCGCTGTGAGAAACACAGGTACGCACCCGCGCTACATGCGCAGCCTGGAGGAGTCGGTAAAAAGGTTTCTGGGTGTGTCCCGCACGGGTGACATACCGGGGCGCACAATTCCGGCGTTGTACTTCATGTATGAAAGGCAA
>CAZXSP010000081.1:0-5524 GCA_964643285.1 uncultured Eubacteriales bacterium | reverse complement strand
GCGCCAAGCCTTTCAAACACCCTGCGGGCTATGGGGCCGGACGACCCGTTCCCGGCATCTATCACCGAGAATATCCTTTTAGGCCCAAGTTGTACCCTTTTACCCAGCTCTTCCACATAGGATGGAACGGGGTTTTCGGCACGATACCGCCCCATCCCTTTTAAGAACCGGCGCGTTTGGGCTATTTCCCTAATCCTCTGAATACCGTCGCCGTACAAAGTATCCGGGCCAAAAGCAAGCTTGAAACCGTTAAATTCCGGAGGGTTGTGACTGCCCGTAACCATCATGCCGCCTTGAACACCGTACTTTATGCGCGAATAGTAGAATACGGGGGTGGTAACCATGCCTACATCTACAACACTTACTCCGGAGGAATTGAGGGCATCATTCAATATGCGGGAATACGCGTAAGAAGAAAGCCTGTTATCCCGTGCAACTATGGATTCCTCTATCCCATGCTGCCTGAGAAAAGTACCGTATGCTTGCCCTATGAAATACACGCTTTCTGCGGTGAGATCTTTTCCCACCAGTCCTCTAATATCGTACTCCCGAAACATATTCGGATTCACTGATAAACTCAGCCCCTTCCACAAATTTAGATTCTGCCCTTTTAAGGGAATTCCTTTCAACATTAAGGCCTATTACCCTACGCCCGGCAGTAGCACACACAACATGTGAGTATCGGTTGACGGCTACGGCAACACTAAAAAGGTGAAGGAGGTGATATGTAGTGCCGGAAGTCAAATGTAGAGTAACACCGTGTCATTACTGGAAGGAAGGCGATTTTTGTACTGCTCCTGCTATCACGGTAGATTTCAACAAGAAAAGCGAAAGAAGCACCATGGAAGTGGGCGAACTGGATTTCCAGACTGACAGGCTCGGAAGCCGCTCCCACGGGTTTGAGGTAGGGGAGCTTATGGGCCCTATGGGGAACACCAGCGATAGCCGGGCGAATACCTCGGAAGAAACCTTGTGTGCCACCTTCAAGCCCAAAAGGTAGACACAAAGCCAAGGGCTAACCTGTTTTTTGGTCGGCGCGGAAGAGGGGCAACTCTCTTCCGCATGCTATTTATCCGGTGTAGATAACAGGTTGTACGCCGGCCTAGTTGGCGTCATCGCCGTACTGGCGGTTTTGGGAGATGTTCTTTTCGTAAATCATCTGTAGACCTTCCAATGTAAGCATAGGCTCAACATGTTCGATAGTGGAGGATTCGCAAGCTACCAGACCTGCAAGACCTCCTGTGGCTATCACTTTAGCTTTTTTGCCCACTTCTTTTTTGAGCCTGGATACAAGCCCGTCAACTTGCCCCACAAAACCGAACAAAATACCCGATTGCATGCTTTCAACCGTGTTTCTGCCCACAGCGGACATAGGCTTAACCAATTCAATCCTGGGAAGCCGGGCGGCTTTGTCAAAAAGCGCATCAGTTGAAGTCAGTATCCCGGGAGCAATAGCGCCACCCAAATATTCACCGTCTTTTGAAATCACATCAAAAGTAGTAGCTGTCCCGTAATCAACGACTATCACCGGCCCTCCGTATTTACGAAACGCGGCAACAGCGTTGGTGATTCTATCAGGCCCTACTTCTTTGGGGTTTTCGTATTTCACGTTGATCCCTGTTTTGGTGCCCGGACCCACGATCATGGGGGTTATCTTAAAATACTTCCAAACCATAGTTTCCAGGACCGGGGTAAGGGGCGGTACAACTGAAGCAATAATGGCTCCGTCAACATCCTGCGGCTTAAAACCTGAGTACTCCAACATATTGAAAAACATCATTCCGTACTCATCTTCAGTCTTGTTGCCATTAGTTGAAATCCGCCAGTGGGCAAGGATGTTGGGGCCATCAAACACCCCGGTGACTATGTTGGTATTGCCCACGTCTATTGCAAAAAGCATGATACCACCCCTTTTTGCCCTAACCTTACCGCAACACAAACTTGCTTGTTGCGCGATAAACAAGATCTGTCAGTATTACTGCCACAGTAGCTTCAGGTATCCCATTTATCAACCCGACCCCCAAAGCGATTTTTCCCGGGATAAACCCGAAAACCACAATGAGTCCCAACACCAAGACTGTGTTTGTCAAACTGCCCACAGCCGCTGCCAAAGCCGGACCGTGCCCAAAACGTTTTTGCAGCTGGTATATACCTACACCGGCTAGAACTCCCACAGCCGAAGCTATTATCCCCCTTATTGCCGGCGCGGCCTGAGAAGACAACGAATAGCCTGTGTAACCTACCATAAGTGTAGAGACACCCGTGAGAAGCGCAGTCCCTTTTTTCCCGCGGAATGCGGTGAACACATAGTAGGCCACGATTCCCACCAGAATTCTGGGCACAAGAGCGATTAAGGGATTTGAAAAAATCAATTTGTCCAACGGGTTTATTGCAGTTTGGGCCTGGTACATGCTGAACACCCCGAACATAAGGCCCACTATGCCGCCTATTACCGGACCCCCCATAACGCCCGCGATGATCGTTGGAATATGCATGACTGTAATGGCGATTGGGGGAATTTGTATGAATCCTATAGGCGTCGACCCCAAAACAACTGTAATGGCGCCCAAGATTCCGGCGAAAGCGATTTGCTTTGCCGAGAAAGCAGTTTTTTTGCGCACTCCGGCGCACCTCCGTTCCGGCTCCTCTCCCAAGGATGCCGTTGGAATTTGATTGTAGAACCCATCCGCTGTCACAAAAGGTCCGGCGGTATCACCTACCGGCCTACACACAGTTATTCTAATCCAAATCTTTGACAGCAGGAATGGGAGGAAATCCCGAACAATATGTTACCGCATTCACAATAGCGCCTGCCACTACCTCCTGGGCGGCTATGCCCACCTGGGTTACTACCGTTACCCGATCTTTCTCCCGCAGACTGTTTTTCCGGCCGGTGGACAAGACGAACAAAGTATCGCCATCGTAAGGAGTAAAACACGGCCTTATAACCCGCGCCATCCCGGCCATAGCCATAATCGCGACTCTGTTGCATTCTTCCTTGGACAGATAAACATCAGTCGCAACCACGCCTATTGTAGTATTAGTCATAAGGCCGGGTGCGGTTGCTTGTTTTCTTTCACGTTGCAGAACGAATTCTTTTTTGACCCTGTCAAAGGCGCCGGCCAAAAGCTCCCCGGTATGAGGGTGTATCACATCGCCTACGGCGTTTACCGCAACGACGGCGCCAACTTTGTGCCCTCCTTTGGTGGTGGCGCAACAATTCCCCAAACCTGATTTCATCATGTATTGGGGGCCTAAGAGTTTACCTACTGTGGCACCTGTCCCCGCGCCGAAAGAACCTGATTCGGGCGGCTTAGAACCCGCCTGTTTGCAGGCAAAATAGGCCATTTCGGCATCCGGGCGAGCTTTGGGGTTACCGACACCCAAGTCAAAAAGAATCGCCCCCGTGACAATGGGCACCTTCAAAATTCCTGTGTCGTAACCCACCCGTTTCTCTTCAAGAAATCTGACCACACCTTCTGCTGCATTCAGGCCAAACGCCGAGCCCCCGGCCAAAAATACCCCATGAACCGTATCAACTGTAAAAGTAGGCCGAAGCAAATCTGTTTCTCTGGTGCCCGGCGCTCCCCCCATAACCGATACACCGGCGCAAGCGCCTTCTTCACAAAGAACCACTGTTATCCCTGTCATCCCCTGCAAATCTTGGGCATTGCCGATTTTTATGCCACGGACTTCAGCTATGCTTCCCATATCGATTCACCCGCTTTGAACGGCTATTTGGCAGTGCATTGTTTCCAGATCATTGCCACAACAACGCCTAAAGCCAAAAAGATAATATCCATTTTGCCGAAACCTTTTTTTTGAGGTTTGGAAGCCTCAGAAGCCTGGCCGGTATCCACAGGCTGCGCTTCAAGCTGAGTAGTCCGCCATTCTTCATATTCTTTGAATCTCGGCTGTAACGCTTTTTCCAATTCTTTTTCCCCCGGACCTTCAAGCCGCCGGTCTTTTTGTGTCATTTTCTCTCACCCCGCCTGCCGTTTCTAATGGGTTTACCCAACCCGCGAACCTTCACGCACCACTACTTCACCGCGTTTCACCACGGAATGAACAAGATTACTTCCAAACCTATACGGAATCTCACGGTAATCATCTGCGGCAAAAAACACTAAATCGGCCGCATAGTTGGGCAAAATCGCACCAACTTTACCGCCCAAACCACTTGCATACGCCGAATTCCAAGTGGCGGCCACCCACGCTTCCTCGGGCGTCATTTTCAATATTGAACAGGCCAAAGTCATGCAAAGAGGCAACGACATAGCAGTGGAAGTGCCCGGATTGAAATCGGTCCCCAGGGCTACGCCCGCACCGGCGTCCAATAGGGCCCTTGCAGGCGCTGCCGTAACCCCCAAAAATGTCGATGTCGCGGGGAGCAAAACCGCAACAGTGTCTTTGGCGGCCAAATCGCTTATGCCCTTAGAAGACACCTTCAACAAATGATCGCACGAGGCTGCTCCCAAAGAACAACCCAGTTCGGCTGACCCGGTGTTTTCAAGTTCATCGGCGTGAATCTTCAGACCGAAACCATGCTCTTTCGCCAAAGACAAAATCTGTTCGGCTTCTTCCAGGGAAAAAGCGCCCACATCACAGTAAACGTCTACAAATTGAGCCAAGCCTTTTTCCTTTACAATGGGCAACATGTGGGCGATTTCACCCACAAAGTCTTGTCGCCTGTTTCTGTACTCTTCGGGGATAGAATGAGCGCCAAGGTAGGTGGGAACCAAAGACACGGGGTGAATGGCGTCGGCTTCTTGAATGACCTGAAGCTGCTTTATTTCTGTCACTTGATCAAGCCCATACCCACTTTTAACTTCACAAGAAGTTGTCCCCGCGCAAAGAATGTCGTCAAGAAAACCAATACTCCGTTGAAGCAAATCTCGATAGGTCATAGCCCTGGTAGCCTTAACAGTACTGGCGATCCCGCCCCCGGCCCGTGATATTTCAAGATAGGAACGGCCGCTGACCCTCATGGCGTACTCTTCCGCCCGCCATCCGCCAAAAACAAGATGAGTGTGAGCATCCACAAAACCCGGCGCCACAGTTTTGCCTTCTGCATCCAACACAGTCGCGCCATCTGCTAAATGGATCTGTGATTCAACGCTGTCGCGAGGGCCAACCGCCACAACAACGCCGTTTCTACAAGCAACGGCGGCGTCGCGCAAAAGCCCGATATGCCCGGCGCTATGACCTCTTTTCAGACCCGCAGCCCGAGGTAAATCTCCAGTGTCTGCCGCCTCGTAACAATCCGCCATGGTAAGAAGTTGTCCAATGCCCGTAACGAGCAGGTCCGCATTCTGTCCCAATATCCTCACCCTCTGGTACTCGTATTCCTCAGAAAACATGATGTGTTATGAACGCCGGTGCTGCCTTGAAGCCCAAGGCGACTCACATCTCGTCGCCAGTGCCGAAGATGGCCGGAAAAGCTTGTCCCCAAAATGACGCGGCACACCCTCGGCGTTACTCTCTACTTCCTATTTGAACTATCCCTGACGATGACCCGAACGGA
>CAZXSP010000080.1:0-5557 GCA_964643285.1 uncultured Eubacteriales bacterium | reverse complement strand
CCTATTTCGGACGATCAAGGGGAACAAGATGTTTGGCTAATGGCGCAGCGTATGGCCTTGCTTTATTATCATATGGCAGAAGCCATATGCGCACGTTTAGGCGAGGCAGAAGGAGAGAAACTGGTAAAAGAAGCCGTGTGGGCATACGGCGAATCATGTGGCCAACTTGTACGTGACGGGGTCTTGGAGCTTGGTCTCCCCTTGGAAGCCGCTAATTACCGAAAGGTGCCGGACTTGCCATCCAAAGGCTGGCGTAATGAAAATAATGGGCAGGTGAGAACCACGTTTTGCCCTTTGGCCGCAGTTTGGCAAAAACTAGGCGCCGAACGACTCGGAAGGATATATTGCTTTGTCGATCAAGCTAAATTTCATGCCTACAATCCAAAGTTAGAAGTTACCCATACAAAGAACGTGCTAGACGGGGATGACTATTGCATTATAGACGTGCGCGAGAAGGCTAACGCGGAACCTTAATTCCAGAGTTTTGCCGCGACTGTTCCGGGCCGTTTTTTTGGTGGAAATTACGGTACAGGGACGCCAAGCGCATCCAAACTGATGTAAGTTATAGGGTTCTTATAGCATCTCAGGTATGTGATTTTGTCGTTGCATGTTTGAGATGTATTGCCTTTTACATAACCGACTGAAGACCTTATCTATGGGATATGGAACGTGATCCCGTCAAGTTGCCCGAGGAAAAGCAGAGCAAGATCGCAAGGGTTTATAATACTTGGGAACTAGGCGGGTCTGCACTGAACAAACCTTCAGTTGATTCCACTGGGTAGAAATGGTATTCTCGCGTTGAACACTATTCGTGACGGTAATATCCACGACACCAAATCCAGCCATCCAATCGCGTTTTGGGCTACCAGGCGGCATCTTGTCACATTTGTCCAATTACCTTTTTCAGATAGTCAAAACCCCAATATCCATTACCGACAAAGTTTCACCAGCTAACTGAGCCTAGCGGTAGCCGGACGAGTATGCAGTTTCAGTCTTCCACCATAGTGTTCACTTGATCATGGCGTCTAGACAGCAAACCTCCGCAGTGTTGTTTGGATAGCCCAATCTAAAGGGGGATAGGGAATGAAAGAGAAAACACCGGTTTTTGGACCAAAGGTAACTTGGCCCGATGAAAAAGCTATGGCAAGGGCGGAAGCCAATGTCGAGAGTTTCGCATTGTTGAAGAAAGAACAGGACGCGCGGATGAATGAGCTACCGGCCCCGGCCGACTACGACAGGTTGCCGTTATCATGGCACAAAGAGAAGGTCCGTCAACTCAAGTCGGAAGCGCGAGAACGAGGTGTTGACGGCGGCATCTTTCTAACCAACAGATGGAACATGATTTATGCAAGTGGGTTTATCCACACAACCACTGAGCGGCCTTTCGCTTGCTTCTTTCCAATGGACCAAGAAGACGGATGCATTTGGTTCTACCCTCACCTTGACGACGACATGGTTAAATCGTGGTGGTGTACTGAAGGTTTTGGATACTTTGATTTCCATCATGCCGAGGGTGGAGACGTGAATAAGGGGAATGTCGTTCAAGGCGATACCATGAGCGTTCACAAATGGTGGGGCGACACCCTTAACAAGTTGGGTTACGGGAACAAGACCATCGGAATAGATGTGGGTGGGTTGGCCGAAGCCGGAATTATGCCCGGCCACGAGAATGCAAAACGGTTAGATATGTTCGGCGAATACCCGACGCCCAAGAGTTTTCGACCCGCAGGGGGCGCCTTTGGTACAATGGCCTCCGCGATGCCGGAGGCTCAGTTTGTGGATGTCGCCGACATTTTGATCAAACACAGAATGGTGAAAGATGAAGCAGAGAATGCACTCACCCAGCGAGCGATGAACTACTTTTCTGAAATTCACGCGTTTGCCCGCAACTACATCTTAGAGAAGGGTATCGGTGTGTTGGACTGGGAAGTAGGAAACGCTTCCGTAGTTTGGGGAATGCACCGGATCATGCAGGACATCAAAAACACCGGCTATCCTCACCAAGCAGTGGGGATCCAGGTTGGGGTAGGGGTACGAACAGGACTGCTAAACGCTTACCCGCATCCGAATCAAATAAGGTGGGCGGAAGTTAAGCCCGGCGATTCAATTCAAATCGCGGGTGTGGTTCGCATTGGCGGTTACGGAGGAGAGCAGTATCGTTCCTACTTGGTTGCGCCGTGGACCGACTGGCAGAAACACGTGTGGGATGTTCACACCGAAACCTACTACATCCAAGCAAGAGAGTCCCTGGCGGGGAATACTTGTTCTAACGTTGCCAAGGCTGTCCACGACTGCCAAGTGAAGAATGGAGTGACCCACCTGGTGTATCACAGACCCGGACATGGGGAGGGGATGGAAGGCCATCAGCCTCCATACCAGGCGTTGGGTGATTACACCGTAATGCAAAAAGGCATGCATTTCTCCAACGAGCCGGGGTTATACGATCCTGAACACGGGTTTGGGTTCAACCACGGCAATAACATATTGGTTTGGGATGGCAAGGGGCTGCAAATGGGAACGGCTCCCTGCGATTCCCAATGGAATCTCCTGAAACTGTAACGGGTTACAAAGTATCAGCGATAGAAGGCCGCGGGTCGGTTTCGGCCTGCGGCTGTCTAGATTTGTGGTTAATTGTGGCTAAGAGGGATATGTAGGAGTGAGGTAAGCTGGCTAGGAAGATCACATCAGTTGAGAAAAATAAATTTGAAGAGCTTAGGGCACTAAAGGTGCTTCAATTACTATTTCCGGGTAAGTACGAGGGGGCCGTTCTTTCGGATGCTCCTGATATTGTCGCAAAAGAATCAGATATTGGCGTTGAGGTAACCAATTCCTTGAAGGAAACAGTGCAAAGAAAGGGTTCTGCAGCAAGTAGACTCAGCGGGAAAAGACTTGATGAGCTAACTGATGGAGATCGTGAACGAATAAACGCTGGGTTGATAAGCGTTTATTGCCTGCCTACTGGCGTAATTCTGGCTTCATTTAGTCATTGGGGTGATTGCCACGATTTGGTCGCTGCTTATCGCAAGAAAACAGAAAAGCTGAACAAACCGCACTTTACTGTGTTTGGTGAGAACAACTTACTCATTGCGGCTTGGACGATTGATAGCGATGAACTGGAACCGGCAGTAAGCTACTTAGTAGACAACTGGGCAGAAAGTCACGGACAAAAGTATCACTACTTTTTTGATTGTGTCTATATCTTGGCAGAAGGATTTCTAATCGAACTGAATCTGAGAAAGGCCATTGTAAAGAGCCATGGTATCCGGAAAGAAGAAATGAACGCTATTAGCAATTCTGCATTCAAAGATGTCCTTGGGGTTTCAAGGGATGAATTTTATGGGCGTTAACTCCGTTCACACCTAAAACGAAATTTTCGATGTGGCATCCATCGTCTCGGCCTCAGCTGTTACAGGCGTATCGAACGACCGTTATTAACCTTCATTAAGGCCTGCCGACAGCAACGGTTCTTTCGTTCTGCGAATTACTCCTTGACGGTTCGGGCAGTGGAAAATACCCTTAGGCGGTAAGGGAGTCCGTCACGATTAAGGAGGTCATCAACTTGCTTTTCGTTTGCTACCCCAAGTGCACAACCTGTAAGAAAGCTAGAGCTTACCTTGATGAAAAAGGCCTGACATACGACTGGCGTGATATTAAAGAGTACAACCCAACTTATGATGAATTGAAAAAGTGGCTAGGGAAGAGTGGGTTACCTGTAAGAAGGTTCTTTAACACAAGCGGGCAGGTTTACAGAACGCTTGACTTGAAGGACAAAATAAAGTCAATGACAGAGGACGAATGCCTTCATCTCCTTTCCACAGACGGGATGTTGGTGAAACGGCCGATACTTGTCAGCGACAATTTTGTGTTGGTCGGGTTCAAAGAGAAGGAATGGGAGGCCGCGTTCGCGTCCGATAAGGAAGTGTAAATGGCCATCCGCGGTTTGCGAAGAATTGTTGGAAGGCTTGACTTCTAGCAGGTGGTCACCCCGTCAATTCTGCGGACGACGCTGTTTGTGTATGCAGTGAAATACTTGAGCCAGAAACCATAAGCGGTGGGGTTGAAACTCTCAAAATCCACGCCCAGCAGCGTATAGCTTTCGGCCTTTAGAGTATTCATCAGATAATAAAGCAGGTCGGTGAATAATCCTGTGCCGCGATATTCAGGCAGCAGGCACGCACCGCAGATGTTCATCATATCATTTGAACCACAAACGAAATTTTCGCCGCGTTCCATGATTTCAATATATCCGATGATTTTGTCAGGATCGTTGACTGTGAAAACTCTTGAATTACGGTGATTCACAATATTTATGGCATCCTGTCGGTTGGTCTGCGGGTACGTTAAAAAACATGGAGATTTGCCAAGATGATGATTCAATATGTTGCGAAGTGCTGTCGTATCAGCGGCATTTTCCTTTGGCAATTCTGAAAAGCAGTATTTCTGTGTTTTTGCCGGCATTTCATCATTTAACGAACATATGGCATCGATACACCTAAGCCCAAAACCATATTTAAAAAATCCGCAAATCGCTTCACTTTCGTGCGCATAAAGAGTTATTGCATGACTGACTGCTCCTGCCGCCACCCATTTTTCAGCAGCAGCCTGATAAAGCTGTTTATAGATTGTTTCTTTGTTACCGACGACGGCATGAGCATGAAGCGGCGACCAAATCCCTTTAACAGCAGTAACACCCAGGTTATTGTCGGCAAATTCGGCTAAGTTGGGTATGTTTGCTATAGGAGGTAGAGCAGTAACAGAGGTCCGCTCCTCCTCATAATTTTGCTTGGCGAGCTCCCTCGCTTGCTCTATGTGGGAATGTGTAAAGTCAACAAGCTTCATTTCCGTTTTCCCTTCAGCCTTTGTAAGTTTTGCTTCCCTCTTTAAGTCAAGTTTACACCGGATTCGGCCGGATAAAGGCCAACATTGGCAATCCTTTCGGCGTAACGAGATGAATATGTATTCCCGTCCAACACAACTACAAGGATATCCACTTGCTGAAGTTCGTAAGTCAATTCTTCTTCTGATTTTATCATAGCTCGAGCCCAAATCTTCCCAATTGGTGAAATTCGAACTACTTACGATATCGATATTCAGCCCATAGTCTCCCTGAAAAAGCTCCGGCTAACGGTGTGAATTCCACCAAATCGATAACGGTTGGCGGGAATTCTTATCAAGACGTTTCCGGGTGAGGTTTTCCCTCGCACAAAACGTGGGTCAGAAGCCGCATACTCTTCAATTTTATTTAATGTCAGGTTCTATAGAGGGAAATTTGTGACTGCGCAGAACATTAAGCGCAACCGTGGAAACTCCGGTGTTTTTGTCGACCTGCGAAACGCGGATGATAGCATCGCTAATTTGCTTGCGCTGGTATATTGAAACGTTCTACCCGCTTGTCTGTGCGGGTGACATCAAAAGCGAGGTGCTTTTACTATGGATTCCAACCGCAGAGACCGAATTCCCGAGATAGATAAGCTGTACGCCGAGGTACTGGATTACAGAACTACAGCAGCTTTCGAAAAGCTTCTGAATTTTGTCGGCAAATTTAAGGATTTGGCAC
>CAZXSP010000079.1:0-5680 GCA_964643285.1 uncultured Eubacteriales bacterium | reverse complement strand
GGCATGAGTCCAAGAAAACCACAATCTTCATAACGCACAGCGTGGATGAAGCCCTAGTATTAGGCGATAGAATTTTAGTTATGACTGCGCGTCCCGGCAAGGTCAAACGCATCATAAATGTAGAACTGGCGCGCCCGCGAGATATTATCTCCCTGCGTGAAAACCGGGATTTTATAAAACTGTATTCAGACGTCTGGCGGCTATTGGAAGAGGAGGTTGAGGGCAGAGCCCCCCTTCTGTAAGATAAGATGCAATTGCCCTTGGCCTATGAATTCGGTAAGCACATCTATGTGGCCGCTTAAGCGCTGATCGCGTGAAACAAACGGCACCCTTTCACGAATTGCTTTGTGAAGCGCGCCCAAGGATAATCCCATACGATCGTGTACAGAGCCGGACCGCCCCAGACGAAGATCTATTGCTTGCGCGCCGATCATAAGCTCAATGGCGGCAACCACTTGAATTTTGGATACGATTTGGAGAGCTTTTTGTGCGGCAAATGTAGCCATGCTGATATGATCTTCCTGTTCGGCGCTGACCGGAATTGACTGGATCGAAGCCGGCGTTGCCAACACCCGACATTCGTTAACAAGTGAAGCTGCCGTGTACTGGGATATCATAAACCCGGAGTTCACGCCGGGCTCCGGAATCAAAAAGGCGGGCAAACCACTCAGCCGACTGTCAACAAGCTGATTCACCCTTCTTTCCGACATGGTCGCCAAGGAAGTCAACGCTAATGAAAGATAGTCCATCACCGTTCCAACTGGTTGACCGTGAAAATTACCCCCGCTTACCGCTTCATCATCGATCACTAGCGGGTTGTCGGTGGCAGAATTCAACTCTGTCTGTATGACATCAACAGCGTGTAACAGAGCCGTAAGAGCGGCACCGTGGACTTGGGGTACACATCTGAAAGAGTAAGGGTCTTGTACCCTTTCCTTCTTGTTCCCCACCGCAGCTGTACTGCCTTTTAGCAAGATGTTCATGTGTTTGGCAACGTAACGGGCCCCGGTGTGCGGCCTGGCATCTACCATTCCCGGGACATAAGGCGCCGCGGTACCGTCGAAACCCAGGAGCGACAGGGCAGCCGCCGCATTCTGCGCCTCCAGGTATTGAATTGCGCTTCCACACACTAGGGCCGCCATAGAGGTCATGAAAGAAGTGCCGTTCAATAAAGCCAAACCTTCTTTTGCTTCCAGCTGCAAAGGCGCTATCCCGGCCTTTTCCATGGCCTCGCGCCCACCCATGAGCGCGCCTTCAAACCAAGCCTTCCCTTCCCCGATAACAACCAAAGCAAGATCGGCCAAAGGGGCAAGATCTCCGCTGGCTCCCAAAGATCCTTCCGACCTTACAACGGGGATAACACCTTTGTTAAGCATAGAAAGCAGCGTTTCCACTACTATTGGGCGAACACCGGAATACCCTGAGCAGAAGTTGTTGATTCTGAGAAGCATAGCTCCTTTTACTACTTCAGAGGGAAAGGGCGCACCCGTGCCGCTGGCGTGACTGCGCACCAAATTATGCTGCAGCTCACACAGAAGCTCGGGCTTTATGGACGTATTGCACAAAGAACCAAAGCCTGTGTTTATTCCGTACACGGGCGTTTTGTCCTTCAAAGACCGTTCTATGACATCACGGGCTTTTTGTACCTTGGTTATCGCCAAATCTGCAAGCTCTGCCGGTTCATTACCTTTTGCCACTTTGGCGACATCTTCCAAAGTCAGGCTGTCCCCTGTAAGCGTTACCATATGCGTCATTCCCTCCGAGATTTATCCTTTCTAAATCAGCTTCAACTGTGAAGCCGATAATCGAACCACTTTCCTGTAATAAGATCCTTAGCAGAATCGGTTAAAGGAATTAGATCGCTTTTATCCAGCAAATTGATGTTGAACTTGCGATTTAGCGCGGCGAAATGCCTTAACCCGAAAGCGATTTTGTTTAAATAGGAGAACACACCAATAGCACCGGGAGAAAAACTGTTGGCTTCTGTACCGTAAAGGGCTCGCAAGTCAGGCAGGTCCGCGAAAATGCTTTGGACAGTGTCTCCATATTTCTGAAATAGCTTTGGAGTCTTGCCGGCCTCTATCAAAGCCCCGATGGTTTTTCCCGTCATGGCCGCGGCCATACTGGAACGGCACAATCCTACAGCTGTAACAAAACCTTCCCCATACGACAAAGCCTTGAACACCTGATCTTCAGAAACCAAGCCCCCTGTAATGGCTATTGCCGGGACATATTTGCCTTCATGGCTAAGTTTTTTGGCGACCCTTACGACGGCATCTTCCATGCACAACGTGGGTAACGCCCATTCGTTCATCATTTTGCACGGGCTGTAACCGCTTCCCCCGCCCGCGCCGTCAAAAGTAACCATATCCACTTTGTATTCTGACGCCATTCGCAAAACTCTTTCCAGATCTGACGGGTCATACCCCGCCATTTTGAAATATACATTTCGAGCACCAAGGCTACGGATCTCTTCTATCCTGCGCGCCATAAAAGCTTCATCCCAAAGCGGCAACCTGTCGTATGAATAGAAATTGGGACATGTACCTGCCTCGTAAGCCTCAAGCACTTTGGTATCGGATGGGTCAGGATGTACTATCGAGCCAAGACGTTTCTTTTCCAGAGCTTCCTCAAGGCCGCCAAGCCTTTTTGCCGGCTGCGTTCCTTTGGCGCCCTGACCAAACTTGAATTCAATGGCCTTAACCCCGTGTGACAAAGCGTATTCGGGTAGCCCCAACATATCGTCTTCCACGTTACACTGTAAAATAATTTGTCCGAAGCCCCGGTAGTATTTTTCGAAGGAATCTATTATTTTTTTGAGCATTGGGAAACCGGTAATTCGCCCGCCTTTGATTTCCAAGGCAGGATCTTTGCTTCTGGCGTCCTCCCCTATAACGCAGCATACTCCGGCCATAGCGGCGCCCGCAAAATAGTCTTCCCAGTTCAGCTTGATTAAGGCCGGCAAAATAACCGGCAATTCCATTTTTACGGGGTTGGCGTCGCCGAATTCCCGGGAAAGCGCCACGTTAAAAATACCGGTACTCGAGTAATCTTCCGGGGCTCCTTGAGCGCCAAATACCCTGCCGTTGATGTTGAAATGTGAGAAATCGATGGGGTAGTTTTTCTCAGAAGCCACTTGATTAGCGCCGGTGGTTGTCGGATAAACGGTTTGCGCGCCAAGCACAGCCGCCAGCGCGATTTCACATGTTCCCGGGCAATCCTCAGCACACAAAGAACACATCCCCGATTGCGGGGAAAGTCGAGAGCTGCGGTTCCTGGTATCATTAAACGAAGAGGACAAAGACGTTTGATAAGACATTTTACAATCCCCAATTCACCTGTTTATGTAAATTGTACCATTGGTGAGGTTGTTGTGGTATGCCTATAACTTACCGTGGGGCCTCACTCTTACGCCCGTGATATAATGTGGGCATGATTATCGCCACAGTAACTATAACCCTCGACGCCCCTTGGGTTCGTTCATTAAAGGGAAAACGCGCCCAGGTAAAAAGCCTTCTAACGAAAATAAGTCACAAATTTAACGTTTCTGTGGCAGAAGTGGCAACTCAAGACATTCTGCAAACGATTACCATCGGCATAGCGGCCGTTGCGGCGAACAGGGCCCAAGCCGATAGTATTTTGGATAACATCATAAATTTTGTGGAAAAAACAAGCGAAGCCCAAATCGCGTCCGTTGAACGGGAGCTGCGGTAAGCCGCTAACAGTATGGAGCGCAAGACAGCGATACACCTCCGATGGACACTTTGCCAAACGGAGGTATATAGCATAAAACATTTCTATGGCGCCCAGGAATCTAAGCCTTCTAAATCTGAATCCAATACCGGGCTTTTTCCCTCTCGATGTGATCGCTAAGCGCGCTTATTTGCTGGTGCAGATTTTCCACAGAGATACGTTCATCGGGCAACACACTCAACCGTTCTTTAACGCTGTCGTACAAAGATTTGATATGTTCAATAGGTGTTTCCCGAACTTTTGCATCGTCAATCATGCGCTCATAAATTGCCAATTTAGTCAAAAGGGTTGCTTCTTCTTTGCCAAGCTCTTCAAGTTTTCTGCGGCAGCCTTGCTGCTCATCTTTTACCTGTTTAGACCATTCTTCCAATACGGCGATTTGTACTTCTCTGGATTGCTCCTCTACCATTAGTGTCTCCCCCTTTCACTGCAGGAGTTCGACCCGCTCGCGGAAAATCCTGCTGTACAATTCAGAACTTTGTGTTTTCAGCGCGGGTAACGGGCTTCAAAAATCAAGCCGGCGGCTAATGGTCGTTCCAATCCGATGGTGGATTGATGTACCCTGAAAAAACCCTCCCCAACAAATTGATGGGCTCCGAGGCGAAATCCCCGGCGGCGCCCATATCGAGGCCTAACAGCATGTCTTTGCTTCCTGCGCAGGCAACAGCTTTCACTGTAGCTTCCCGGGATGTACCCGAGACCACAAGCATCAGTGCGAGCTGATTTCCTACTCGCATAAAAAATTGCTCATATAGCAGAACGGCGACATAAGATTCTCCGTCAGGACAATCGAAGATATCCTCAGAAAGAAGTTCCACGTGCGCCATGCCATCTTTCAAAACCTTATGAACATCCCTGGCATCCGCTTTTACCCTGGCAACGTAAGCTTTGGCCACCTAAAACACCCCCAAATCTTATCCCGGTACATTTTACATCTAATTCACATCAAAAAGGATTTTGGCGTTAGGTAGCCAAATACCCAGCACAGTAAGTACATATTTATGGAAATAGGGTGTACATATCACCTCGTTTGGCGTACGGAAGGAGAGAAGATGATGTCGAAACAAGTCATGACTGTCCTGGGCCCTATCTCCCCTGAAGATTTGGGGTTCACGACCATGCACGAGCACGTAATGATGGACGGCGGTTGGGTGCTCCTAAAGCGGCAGGAAAAGCTCGGCGTGCCGCCCTATGTAGATGACCGATACACAGAAGACGACCCGCTGTCTCTGGACAATGTGGCTATCATAAGGCGGCATTTCTCAAGCAACCTGGATGCACTCAGTCTGGAAGATGAGGAGCTCATGCTGGGAGAAGTCCAGGATTATAAACAATCGGGGGGCAAGACTATTCTGGAAGTAAGCGTGCCCGGAATTCGCCACAAAGTGTCTGCCATCAAGGAGATTTCCAGGAAATCAGGCGTGAACATTGTAATATCAACCGGCCTTTATACAGGTGATTCGTGGCCGGAGAAGTATCGCGCCATGACAGACAACGAACTCCGTCTTTACATGCTTGATGAGATAAAATATGGGGTTTGGGATACAGGGATTTTGCCCGGGCATATCAAAATTGCCATCAGCGACCTATCTCACCACGAGGAGCGCGCCCTTCGTGCAGCCGCCAAAGTTTGTAACGAAACCGGATTCTCCTTAACGGTTCACTGCGAATATCAGTTTGGCGCCGACGGCCGCACTGTGACAAAGATTCTCAAGGAAGAGCAAATGGATGTTTCCCGCGCAGTTATTGCACATGCCGCCCGGTTCGCGCCCAATGACTTTAGGCTTCTCTCCCTGCACCCTGAACTCATGAAGATGGATCTTTCTTATCCGAAAGAACTCATGGACAGCGGCATAAACATAAGTCCGGAATTCGAAAACATAACGTCGAAACCCGATTGGCTCATGTTCGGCGCTATCATCGCCCT
>CAZXSP010000078.1:0-5833 GCA_964643285.1 uncultured Eubacteriales bacterium | reverse complement strand
TGTTCAAGAAAGATTGAATATCGCAAAGGAGCACTTGGAACGCGCCATGGTTTTTTATGGGGAGCGCAGGGGGCTTTTGAATATGCGCAAACATTTTGCGTACTATCTTCGCGGAGTAAAAAACGCCGCAGCCTATAGGGATATGCTAAACCACGAATTAAATCCTCAGCGTATACTTGAGATTTTGGATTCTGCCTCACTTTAGGCTCTTCCGGACCATCTATTTTTATTGCGCTTCCAGTACCCTACTGATATGATGTACACAAAAGTGTGCACATCATGGGTTGCCGGGGGGTGGCACGTGGAGTTTGTCAGAATCGGCGATAAAGTGGTCAATCGGCAAAGACTCAATGAGATTGTTGAAACCATTTTGAATGATAGGGCCCGTGGTCTTTCTCAATCAGAAGTTGCCGCTAAAGTGGGTATCGACCGCACCTTCATTTCACGGCTGGAAAGCTTGGGGGAGGTCAGAAAAGGCGGCTCTATTGCCGTTATAGGGTTCCCCATCTCAAACTGCGATGACATAAAGGCCGTGTGCGAAGATGAAGGAGTCGAGTTTTCCTTTATCATGAACGACAAGGAAAGATGGCAGTTTGTCCGAG
The DNA here is from genome assembly GCA_964643285.1 of uncultured Eubacteriales bacterium. Classification (GTDB taxonomy): domain Bacteria; phylum Bacillota; class Sulfobacillia; order Fermentithermobacillales; family Fermentithermobacillaceae; genus JAXGZG01. The sequence goes on along the minus strand of CAZXSP010000078.1, from coordinate 5,231 downwards.
AAAAAACGGGCAACGACCTATTGAACGAACTAATGAGGCTGGTTACCAAGGTCCGCCAATACCAAAAAGTCATACTCATAGGTTCGGATAAGAGGCTTGATATTTTCCAGGGAATCATGGACAAAAACACTGATGTGGCTTGCATCGTTATTGGGCGTTCTCCTATGTCAGGTGACGTTCATCTTAACCCGGATGCGCTTAGAAACACTATCAGGGGAATGAAAGGGGCAGGAGACTCCTAATGAAACATGTGGTCAGCGTTAGCCTGGGTTCATCAAAAAGGAATAAACGTACCGAGCAACAATTCTTGGGTGAACAGATAATCTTAGAAAGAATCGGAACCGACGGCTCTATTCCCAAGGCGATTGAGCTTATATCGCAACTTGACGGCAAGATAGACGCTTTTGGCATGGGCGGTATCGATCTTTACGTCGGAATGGGTCGTTCGAGACTAATGTTTAGAGATGCCCTTCCCATTGCAAATGCGGCTAAAGTTACCCCCATTGTGGACGGAAGCAGGCTTAAAGGGACACTTGAAAGGCGCGTTATCAGGTATTTGGACGAAGTGGCAGGCGTCCCTTTCAAGAATACGACTACGTTGATTGTAAGCGGCTTGGACCGCTTTGGAATGGCTGAGGCTTTACAAGAAACCGGCAGCAAATTAATATTGGGCGATTTGATTTTCGCTTTGGGCATACCTATCCCTATCAAATCTTTATCGGCTTTGGAGAAGGTTGCGCGCATAATAGGGCCCATTGCAGTTAGATTGCCATTTTCCGTATTGTATCCCACGGGCAAGGAGCAGGAATCGAAAGACTGCAAACCAAAGTTTTCTCGGTTCTATGAAGAAGCAGATATCATTGCCGGAGATTTTTTGTACATCGCAAAGCACATGCCTGACGACATGTCGGGGAAATCCATAATCACCAACACGGTTACAGAACAAGATGTCCAGGAGTTGAAACGCCGAGGGCTTAGTACATTGATCACCACAACCCCCGAGATGGAAGGAAGATCTTTCGGAACGAATGTAATGGAAGCCCTATTAGTAAGTTTGTTAGGAAAACGTGTTGAAGAAATAACAGACGACGAGATAAACGGGCTGTTAGACAAGCTAGATTTCAAGCCTCGAATAGAGGTATTAAACCCGCCCTCGCTTGTTCCCGGTTTTGGTGGTTCCATGTGATTTCGTCTTAACACGTCAAAATGTCATGTCCCCTTGGAGGGGTTACTTTGGGTTCTTTTGGTTTCATTATTCACCCCATCAGCGTTTCGGATGTTGCCAGGAAATTTCCCATTGCCTCGAAACTGCCGCAATGGGCGGTAGAAGCGGCCATGTCCATTACCCCGCCTTTTAAGGCGTCGCACATATCCGGGGTTCAATCAAAATATGGGGCGGCGGAAGGCTGGTTCGTAACCTGTCCTTTGACACCCCGGTTAATGCTGGGTTGGCCGCAAGATAAGGTCACCAAGAAAATTGTGGATGCCGGCAGACTGGCCGAAAAACTGGGGGCGAAGGTAGTTGGGCTGGGGGCGTTTACAGCTGTGGTAGGCGACGCAGGTCTTACCATCCGCCAAAATCTGGATATCGCAGTGACTACAGGCAACAGCTATACAGCCGGGACGGCTTTGGAGGCCACTGAAAAAGCAGCTGTTCTTATGGGAATAGATATGGATGAGGCTAACGTGCTAGTGTTGGGCGCCACCGGAGCCATAGGAAAAGTACTGTCTTTGATCTTGGCCGATAACGGCAGGCATTTGACCTTGTGTGCCAGAGACCAAGCCCGATTGGACAGAACCTCGCGGGAGATTACCGAAAAAACCGGAATGGTGCCTCGGGTGACAAGGGACCTAAAAGCAGAGCTGCCCAAGGCCGATGTGGTTATTTGCGTGAGTTCGGCATTGGACGCCATTATCGAACCATTAGATCTCAAACCCGGAGCCCTCGTCTGTGATGTGTCGCGCCCGAGAAACGTTTCAGTCAGCGTCAAAACGGTCCGGGACGACGTGCTAATAATAGAAGGCGGTATCGTGGAAGTACCGGGGGAGGTCGATTTTGGGCTTGATTTCGGGTTTCCCCCGGGTCACAGTTACGCCTGTATGGCGGAGACTATGATTCTCGCTCTTGAAGAGGATTATACCGACTGGAGTTTGGGAAGGGATCTTTCCTTGGAAAGGGTACTTGGTATTGGAAGGCTTGCCAAAAAGCACGGGTTCCGCGTTTCAGGGTTCAGGAGTTTTGAGAAACCCGTTTCTCACGAAGACATATTTAGGATAAAGGAGAATGCCCGAAAAAAGCTGAACCTGAAACAAGCATGGCAAGGTAGCCGCAAATCAGCCACCTAGTCCGGTAAATGCCACGGTTGCCCGAAGGAAGGGGTGCATAAGATGCTAGACGAAAAATTGTTGGAAGTCATAACGAGCCCTCCGGATTCGGCAGTTTCTATAGTAAGTCACGGAGAAAAAGGGCCGCATTTGGTCAACACTTGGAAAAGCTATCTGGTTTTGACCAAGGATGATCGCTTGCTCATTCTCGCCGGTAGGATGCGCCAAACTGAAGAAAACGTGAATGTAGACGACCGGGTACTTTTGAGTATAGCTAACAGGGAAGTTCAAGGCAGAACCTATGTGGGAACAGGGTTTTTGATCAGGGGCAAGGCTCAATTCTCAGCAGATGGGCCGGATTTTGATGCTACTAAAAAAAGATATCCTTGGGCCAGGGCTGTCTTGGCCATTTCGGTTAAGTCGGCTGAACAAACCCTTTGACAACCGGCATTGACTGAAAGTTTAGGCATGATATAATTCCTTCCTGAGAGGTTAACAATTGTGACCACTGCCGCTATCCATTGGCAGCGGTTTTTATGTCTTTTTGGGGTGCCGCGTAGTAGCGGAAGACGACCGATCTTCGAGCATAGAGCCGGTTTGGTAGACATACACTGATATGCGTTTCCCGGATTAACCGAACAATTCCCGAAAGAAAGGCAGAGATATGGTACGATGGCTGAGCGAGAAGTGCTGCTTTCTCCCGAAGGCAAAGAAAACCTGGAAATGGAGCTAAACCAACTTAAACTGGTGAGAAGGAAGGAAGTCGCCGAGAGGATTAAGGCGGCGCGTGAATTTGGCGATCTATCGGAAAATGCCGAGTATGAAGACGCCAAAAACGAACAGGCTTTCCTTGAAGGGCGCATTATGACCTTAGAGAAAATACTGCGGCATGCAAAAATCACCCAGATTGACGAGACTAACATCGATATTGTCTCAGTGGGCTCCACTGTCAAAGTGAAAGATCTCGCTAAAAATTGCATTCTTCAGTACACTATTGTGGGTTCCCAGGAAGCTGATCCTGCAAAGAGAAGGATTTCCAACGAATCGCCTGTGGGACGGGCACTTTTGGGCCAACGGGCAGGGTCGGTTGTCTCAGTGATGGTTCCTGCCGGTACTTTCCGGTATGAGGTGCTGGGAATCGAAGTCTAGATTAAGCCCGGGGGGTTCTCGACTTGTCCGAAGATTCAAACACCAACACCAGTGCCAACGCTAACCCAGAATCGAGACTCGATGAAGAGCTTCACAGACGAAGAAGTAAACTTGACCTGGCCCGCGAAAAGGGCATCGACCCATGGGGACGCCGATACGAGCCCACTTCGACCGCCCAAGACATATCATCCCATTGTGAAGAAATGCTTGGGCAAGAAGTCAGCGTCGCGGGCAGATTAATGTCGTTTAGAGGCCACGGTAAGGCGACTTTTGCGGATCTCCGGGACAGAACAGGACGCATACAATTGTACGCCAGGCTTGATGTTTTGGGCGAAACGCAGTATGCGAATTTTCGGGATATTCTTGATATTGGCGATATCGTGGGCATTGTAGGTCAGGTTTTTCGAACGAAGAAAGGCGAGCCCACTGTTGAGATAAAAAGCTGGACTATGCTTTCAAAATCACTAAGGCCCCTGCCCGAAAAGTGGCACGGCCTTACCGATGTTGATCTTAGGTACCGCCAGCGTTATTTGGATCTGATAGTCAATCCTCAGGTTCAAGATACTTTCGTCAAAAGGACCAAAATCATTTCTTATATAAGGCGTTACTTGGACCAACGAGGTTTTCTGGAGGTTCAAACCCCTGTTTTGCAGACCATTGCGGGGGGAGCGAACGCAAGGCCTTTCGTAACCCACCATAATGCGCTTGATATTGATGTCTACATGCGCATAGCCACTGAACTGTATTTGAAAAGGCTTATTGTGGGTGGCTTGGAACGAGTGTATGAGATAGGGCCCGATTTTCGTAATGAGGGAATTGACACAAAACACAATCCCGAATTCTATATGTTAGAAGTGTATCAGGCCTATGCCGATTACAAGGACATCATGAAACTAGTTGAAGACATGGTGTCAGGTTGCGCTTTGGAAGTTCTGGGGACAACCAAACTTGAGGCTGAAGGACATTTGATCGATCTTGCGCCGCCTTGGAAAAGGCTTAGCGTGTGGGATGGAATAGAAAAGTATGCAGGAATCAAGCGTGAAGATCTAAAGGACGATTCCGATGCAGAAAGAGTAGTGCGCGAGCTAAATTTGAAACTCGACAAAGGCATCACCAAAGCAGGCGTCATCGATAAACTTTTGGATGCTTTCGTCGAACCAACACTGATTGAGCCGACATTCTTGATCGATTATCCGGTCGAGATTTCACCTTTGGCTAAAAGACGCTCCGATGACCCCAGCATGACCTGTCGGTTCGAACCTTTTGTTTTGACCAGGGAGCTCGGGAACGCCTTTTCGGAACTGAACGATCCTATCGATCAAAAAGAACGATTTTTGCAGCAAGCCAGGGAAAAGGCCAAAGGCGATGATGAAGCTCATCCTTATGATGAGGATTTCATCACTGCTTTGGAATATGGGATGCCGCCCACGGGCGGGTTGGGGATAGGGATTGAAAGGTTAGTTATGCTGCTTTGCGGCATGGATTCCATCCGCGACGTGATTTTGTTCCCCATGATGAAACCGAAATTATGAAAATTTGCGGTTAACCGGCAAGCAATTATGCGGTATGTCGACTAGGTTGCCGTAAAAGCCGTAAAATTTTTTTCAATAAGGTGTTGATCTCTCTTTCACGGGGTGCTATAGTAACCTTTGCTCGCCCCGAAAGGGAGAGCGAAAAGGGAACCGAGTAAGTGGTTTCTGAATCGGTCCTTGAAAACTGAACAGCGGAAATAAAAGCGAAAACCTTTAGAGTGAAGG
>CAZXSP010000077.1:0-5890 GCA_964643285.1 uncultured Eubacteriales bacterium | reverse complement strand
ATGCCAAATCCCTGGCAGATACAGACGGCAGCCTCCACGGAACCGTCCTGCTGGCCCGACGGCAAGTTTCAGGGAAAGGGCGTCTTGGAAGAATTTGGGGGTCGCCCTACGGCGGTGTCTTTTTATCCGTTATTTTGCGGCCATCTCTGTCCCCTGCAAAAGTGCCCGCCTTGGCACTCATGGCGGGATACTCTACCGCTGTAGCGCTCAACCAACTTTTTGGCATAGGCGCACGGCTGAAATGGCCCAATGACGTTCTTGTGGGCGGCAAAAAAATCGTGGGAATCCTTTGCGAAATGCGCGCGGAAATTGACATTGTATCCCACGTAGTGGTTGGGATCGGCGTAAACGCAAATATGCCCCAGGACCGGCTGCCCCCGGAAGTAAGACATACCGCAACTACATTAACCGCTTTACTGGGCGAGAAGGTAGACAGAAATCGGTTGGTGGCAAGTATCCTGAACAATCTGGAACCGAATTATTGTGAGTTTGTGGAAAATGGCCTTGACGGTTTGCACAAACAAATCACCGAAATATCCGCTTACCTTAACCAGCCTGTGATCATAAAAAATACAACTGTGTCAGACGGATACAAGCAAACGGGGATTATGAGGGGTATCGACGAGTTGGGGCGCCTTGTCCTGGAAACAGACGATAGCGGCACGGTGTATGTATCCGCAGGCGATGTGTCGCTGCGGCCATCCTGTTGAAAAAAGCTTGCCTCCATAAGGTGGTTAACCTATACTTACGATATGGTTAACCGAACGGAGGAGACAACACTTTGCCCCTATCTTCGTTACTAAAAGCCAGCTTAATATCTGCCCTTACCGCCATTTTGTCCATAGTTGTGCTGCCTGTGCCGTTTAGTCCTGTTCCTGTAACAGGCCAAACTTTCGGAGTGATGCTTGCGGGCAGTGTTTTGGAACCTACAGCCGCCGCCTTCAGTATGTTGGGTTACCTTGCCCTGGGCTGTCTGGGTTTCCCCGTTTTTGCCGGGGGACAAGCCGGTGCGGGCACTCTCTTTGGGCCCACGGGAGGATATCTTTGGGGATTTGTTTTGGGAGCGTGGGCCATAGCCATGCTTACCAAGCGCGCTGTCACCACAGGCAGGTTCCTTTTGGCCAATGTTTTGGGCGGTGTTATTTTGCTGCACTTTTTTGGTGTCGGATATCTTTCACACCATTTGAATATTTCCTTGGGCAAAGCCTTTCTTATGGGAACAGCCCCGTTTTTGCCGGGTGACGCCCTAAAAGCCCTTGGCGCCGGTTTCATAGGCAAAAGGCTTCGGGCCAATAAAGTCAAAGAGCGGCATCAAGCCTCAGAAGTGCCCTGAGAAGCACGTTGGCGCCGTTTTCACACTGCTTTTCGTCGGTCCATTCGTCAGGGCTATGGCTCACTCCGTTCTTGCTGGGCACAAAAACCATATCGGCAGGCATCACCTTTGCCGCTATCATACAGTCATGCCCCGCGCCGGAAGCCATCCTTCTGCACTTCAATCCCATTTCTTCAGCGGACATTTCCACAGCATCCCTCACTGTGCCGTGGGTCAAAACCGCCGGGATCACCGATGTTTCGGTCAAAAACACCTGGAGACCCATCTCTTCGGCGATAAACGCGGCGCGCTTCCGAAGCCCTTGAACTATTCTGCAGGCTACCATATCGTCCAGATCTCTTGTTTCCACAGATACCTTCGCCGTGCCCGGGATAACGTTTCTCCCGCCCGGTGTGACGCTTATTTGCCCGCAGGTGGCGACACTCTGACCCGAACCGAGGCTGGTAACCGCATCGCCCACATCTACTACAAAACGGGCAGCCCCCAAAAGCGCGTCTTTTCTTTGATGCATGGGCGTAGTGCCCGCGTGATTGGCGTGCCCCTTAAAAACCACGTCAAACGAGTGAATACACACGATTCCTTCGACAACGCCGATATCTTCACCCGCGGCATCCAAGACTCCACCCTGTTCAACGTGAAGCTCTAAATAGCCCGCGCAATTGCGGCTAAATAACGGAGGCGGCGGGGCGCTGACCTCACCCGCATTTAACAGAGACCGCACTGTTTCCCACTCAGACTGATCGATACCGCGGAACAAGGCCCTACTCCCTGTCATGCCTCCTTCTTCGTTGGAAAAGGACACGACGTACACGGGATGTTCTAAAACAACCCCTTTTTCAACCAAAGAACGAATACACTCCAAAGCACCCAAAACTCCTAGCGCTCCGTCAAACATTCCGCCTGAGGGCACCGTATCGGTGTGAGAACCCAGAATTATGGCGCTTTTTGCGGCCGATTTCGCCGTATCAAGCCGGCCTATCACGTTGCCGACGCTATCTATGCTGCTATGTAGCCCCGCTTCCTTGAACCTTTCCAAAAGCCATTTTCGCCCCCGCATGTCTGAAGCACTAAACGCCACGCGGGATATTCCCGGAGAGATTCCGTCGCGGCCAATACGGGAAAGCTCATTCAGGTCTTCCCACAGCCTCTTGGCATTTACAGAAATATTCGCAAACCCGCTGTCTTTCAATACATTGCCCCCTTGGCAAATTATACCCCAGTGTCCGGATTCGGTTTACAATAAGTGTATACAAGTGCGACCACACAGGGGGAAAGAACCTTGAAAAACTCCGACCGGTACCGTTTGGAACATTTGAACCGCCACAGCTTCCAGAAGCTGCATTTCGACAAAGCCATAATAGTGCTTGGAGCTACCGAAAACCACGCTTTCCATCTGCCCATGGGAACCGATACCATGGCCGCCTACGCGGTAGCAGAGGAGACCGCCAAGAAAGTCGACGGCGCTCTTTTGCTTCCGGCCATACCTTTTGGGGTCAGCGACCAGCTCATGCCGTACCCTTTTACTATCACTCTAACGCCTGAAACACTGTCCCAAATAGTATTCGAGGCAGCCGAGTCTTGCATAGCCCAGAACATTCACAAATTCCTCATAGTAAACGGGCACGGGGGAAACAACTCCGCCATAGACGTGGCCATGAGGAAAATCAAACGGGCCTACCCCCAGGCAAAAATGGCGGCCTCTTTGGCGTGGTGGATATCGGGGCCCAAGCTTTTGCCTCAAGGCACATTTGAGAAAGATTATGGCATCGGACACGCGGGAGAAGCTGAGACTTCTGTTGCCCTTCACCTGCTGCCCGGCTGTGTGAACATGGACATAGCGCAAGGTGAATGGCCCAAAACACCCAAGGAGGTTAAAGTTTTCACCAGTATCCCCGAGACATCAAAAACAGGGGCAACCGGCGATCCAAAACCGGCCACCCCTGAAAAAGGACGCTTAATAATAGAAGTTCTGTCTGACTATTTGTCCGAATTCCTCAAAGAAATGGATGCCACCGACTGGAATTTCAACCGGCCCGACTGGTCATTCCTTGACGGTGTTTAGAAAATCAATCGCCGACTGGCAAAACACGGCGGCTCCCAAAGGCAGCACGCTTTCGTCTACATCGAATTTGGGATGGTGATTAGGGTATACGATCTCTGCATCCCGGTCTGAGCTGCCCAAAGCGAAGAAGGTGCCCGGTACTTTTTGCAGGTAATAAGCCATATCCTCGCCGCCCATGGTGGGATCTGCCAAATCTTGTACCTTTTCGGCTCCCAAAATTTTGGAAGCAGACCGTTTTACCAAAGCAGTCATTTGAGGGTCGTTTATGAGCGGCGGGTATCCGCGTTTGTAGGCGAGCTCGGCTTTTGCCCGCATGCTATGGGCGACCCCTTCAGCAATTTCCCTAATACGCCCGGGAATAAACTCCGCCATTTCGGTGTCAATGTATCTCACTGTACCCCGCATTACACAGAAATCCGGGATAATGTTGCTCGCTGTCCCGGCTTGAATGGTTCCTATGGTCACTACAGCGGGGGTAACCGGGGAAATCTCACGAGAGACGATGGTCTGTAAAACAAGGGCTATTTGCGCCGCCACAATGATAGGGTCCACCGATTGCTCCGGCGCCGCCCCGTGGCCGCCCTTCCCTCTTACGGTCAAAGTGAAGCTATCGGTTGCCGCCATAAGCGACCCTTCCTTCACGCCCACAACTCCCAAACCAACCGGCCACAAAGACCCCACATGGCCGCCGACGATGGCGTCCACTTTGGGGTTTTCCAAGACCCCATCTTCGATCATAAGCCTGGCGCCGCCCCCGCCTTCCTCTCCCGGTTGGAATATGAACTTGACGTTGCCGTTCAATTCATCCCTCATCCGGCTAAGCACGGTTGCGGCACCCAAAGCCATAGCTACATGGGCATCGTGCCCGCAAGCGTGCATCCGGCCCGGTATTTTGGAAGCGAAGGGCAATCCGGTTTCCTCGGTTATGGGTAAGGCATCCATGTCGGCACGAACGGCGAAGGTTGTTGACGTTTTGCCGTTCCCTTCCAATAGTGCCGCCACGCCGTCACCGCCCACATTGGTACGAATGTCCACGCCAAGGTTGGATAGCACTTGTACCACGAACTCGGCGGTTTTGGGGTATCCAGCTGCAGTTCGGGATATTGGTGAATTTGCCGCCGCCAATTAACCATGTCTTCTTTGATCTTCAAGGCGCGCTCGAGCATGCCCATAATCTCCACCACCCTTTTCAAAATGTTTACACCTGAATTTTCGGGTAACGCGTTACAGATACACTATCCAAGCTCATCTGCAACAGCCTGCCGCTTATTACTACAAGCACTGCCATGGCGGCATACAGACCCCAACCATTTAAAAGCCCGGGATACAACAGCTTTGTAACCAAAAACAGCGCGCCAATATACAATGCCGCGAACAAACTGGCCAAAAGGGTTCCAAAGTTACCTTTCATTGCCTGCTGCGGGTTTGACCAATTGAGCTTCGGTATAGCTAAATCTGTAAGCAAGCCTATGATACCAACCGGCCACGACACCAAGATTCCCAAAATCGCTACAGCGGCCAGATTCGCTGTGCCCAATCCAAGCAGAACCTGGACAGCGACTAACAAAATAATCAGTTGAACCGCTGAGTAAGACATGGCGTACAAAAGCTTACCTTGCACCTGCTTCTTTGGGGAAAGGGGAATAGCTTTACTGAACCAAAACATAGGCCCTTCACGGCTTATTGCGCTTGACGCAATTTGGTTTATTCCTATAACGAGCCCGTGGGCAGCGGCCGTGCCCAGCACAAGCATCTCCGTAGGCATCATGCCTTTTATGGACTGGAGGGAACCCACACCCGCGGCGCCTGCCGAAAAAGTAGACACCAGCAAGAGGATAGGGACAATCGCCAGGTTTGTAAGAGCCACCAAAAAGAAGTTGGGTGTTCTGGTAAGTAACCTGTGTTCTCGCCAAAACATTGCCAAAACAGGCGACCTTTGCTGCGTGTCGAATTTCAGTTCGACGGCTTTAGGCTTCTTCCGCGCCTTGGCCTCCCCTGCCGGAGCGCTTTGGGACAAACCTCCGAAGAAGAAACGCTGTCCAACCGCAATTGTGCCGTAAAGAGACGCGAGAGAAACTCCGGCAAAAAGCCCCATGCCGGCCAACCGTTGGCCCATGGAATTTCCCGTGAGCCCCCAGGCAGCCCATTTCAAAGGAGGATAATACCCGGCCATAGCCTGTATAAGGCCATTTCTTTCCATGAGCATTTCCATCATGTGTTCCGGTCCGTACCTTGTAAGGTTCATATTGAGGTACTGGAACACCATTACTAGGGCAAAAGCCACGAGTCCGAAAATGACCCGAAAAAGGTCCCTTCTTTTAGAACGGCCTGTGAACTTCATAATGGCTACGACGGCCAGAAGCGCTAAGGCCGTAGGAATAGCCGGTATTAGGACAGTTACAATTAAAGCCAATGGCCAGTAGAGAGGTGAGGTAAACCAGGTCAGTGTCCCCAACGAAATAAGAAAGGGCAAGACCACAACAGCGGTGGTTAGT
>CAZXSP010000076.1:1802-6320 GCA_964643285.1 uncultured Eubacteriales bacterium | reverse complement strand
CGCGATTTTACACCCGTACTCCAAAGCGTCTTTTTGGCCGGAAAGCCCCGGAAACGAAGGAAGTAAAGCGGGGTGAACGTTAATGACACGCGATGGGTATGCGTTAAGTAGATTGTCACCCACCAGTCTGTCGTAGCCTGCCAACACAAGAAGCTGAACCTTATGGGCTTTGAGTATTTCCAGAACCTCGGCCTCGTACTGCGGTCTTCCTTTTGGCCACGGGCCATAATCAAGGTGAGATACTGTAAAAGCGGGGATTCCTTTATTTTTGGCGCGTTCCAATCCCAAGGCTTTGGGCCGATTGGAAATGACGACGCTCACCTTGGCCGGAATGGAACCGCTTTCACACCCGTCAAGTATCGCTTGCAGGTTGGTGCCGCGTCCGGAAATCAAGACACCCAAAGAAAGCGGGGATGCCATATCGCTACACATGTTTCACGACCTCCCCCAAAATAAAGCCGGGGACGCCCCATTGCGACAACGCTTCCAAGGCGCTGTCCGCTTGGTCGGGTGACACTATTACAACCATTCCCACGCCCATATTGAACACTCGGTACATTTCCGCGGACGATATTTGCCCAATTTCTTGGATTAGCTTGAAAATCGGGGGCACAGGCCAATGGTAAGATAATTCCATGGAAAGCCCGGAAGGTAAAACCCTCGGGACGTTGCCCAAAAGACCTCCGCCGGTAACGTGGGCCATTCCTTTGATATCAACTTTACTTTGCAGAAATTCCAAACATTTTGCGTACACCCTGGTCGGTTCCAGTAACTCTTCCCCTAATGTCCTGCCGAATTCAGGCATGTGGCGTTCCACCGACATTTTCGCGTCTTCCAGTAGCACCCGTCTGGCCAGACTGTAACCATTGGAATGAAGGCCGGACGATTCAAGACCAATGAGCACATCGCCTTTTTGGATTTTGGAACCATCCACTATTTGGTCACGCATGCACCCGCCCACGCAAAAACCCGCAAGATCGTATTGGCCTTCTTCATATACCCCGGGCATCTCCGCCGTCTCACCGCCAAGTAAGGCGCAGCCCGCCAGTTGGCATCCTTTCGCGACGCCTTTTACGAGGTCGGTTACCACACCGGTGTCCAGTTTTCCCACGGCAATATAGTCCAAAAAGAAAAAAGGCCTGGCGCCTGAAGTCACTATATCGTCGCAGTTCATGGCCACCAAATCTATTCCTATGGTATCGTGCTTGCCCATTTGTTGGGCGATGAGAATCTTGGTGCCGACTCCATCGGCCCCCGCGGCAAGCACAAGGTCCTTTTCACCGGGCGTTCCCACTTGAAATAAACCCGAAAACCCGCCTATACCTGACAAAACCCCCGGCGTGTAGGTAGCTTGGGCCAGTCTCTTGATTCCTTCCACAGACAACGCAGCCGCATCTATATCTACCCCGGCCTCACGGTATCGACTCATTTGGGCTCACTCCTTATGCTGGGTACTTGGGACACGTCAACCGGATAATCACCTGTAAAACAAGAACAACAAAACTCGGGCACATTTTCTCCCAAGACCTTTTTCAGGTCGTCAAGGTCTAGGTAAGCCAAGCTATCGGCGCCAATGCTCTGCCTTATCGCGTCCACGTCCAAGGTAGACGCGGGCAACTCTTGGGCAATAGGCGTATCTATGCCGTAAAAACAAGGAAATTTGTATGGAGGAGAGCTTATTCTCACATGAACCTCTTTGGCTCCCGCAGCTTTGAGAAGCCCCACTATATACCTAGACGTGGTGCCCCGCACGATAGAGTCATCCACCAGCACCACCCTATGCCCGTCGATCAGGCGTTTTAACGGGTTCAGTTTTACCCGAAGGGCAAACTCCCTTAAGGCTTTATCGGGGGCTATAAACGTGCGCCCGATGTAGCGGTTCTTTATAAGCCCCATTTCGTAAGGAAGCCCCATTTCTTCGGCAAAACCGGCAGCCGCCGAAAGCGAAGAATCGGGAACACCTGTAACAAAATCGGCGTCTACCGGACCCTTTTTGGCCAACTGACGCCCCAAAGCTTTCCTCACGGCGTGTACGTTGAGGCCGGAAATCTGGGAATCGGGCCGGGCGAAATAAATATACTCAAACACGCAAAGTGAAGGTCTTTCAGGTTGCGAAGCTTGTGTTCTTTTGATATCACAGCATCCTTGGGACGCTTTAGAATCCCTGTCAATCCTTATGGAAATGATTTCCCCCGGCAAAACTTCGCTGACAAAATCGGCGCCCACCGCGTCAAGTCCGCAGGTTTCTGAGGAAACAACGTAAGCGCCGTCAACTTTGCCAATACAAAGAGGCCTAAAACCAAACGGGTCTCTTGCTGCCAAGATGCCGTCCGGGGTGAGCACCGCCAAGGAATAAGCACCCTTTATTTGCTTCAGGGCTTCTTCCAACGCGGTCTCCATGTCTTTGGTCTTTGACCTTGCCATCAGATGGACCACAACCTCGGTATCGGATGTGGTTTGAAAGATTGAGCCTTCTTGTTCCAGGGCCTCTCGCAATTCGGCGGCATTCAAAAGACCCCCGTTGAGAGCTATGGATACCCATCCCCGCCACATTTTAACGGTAATGGGTTGGGCGTTCTCTAAAGTGCTTTCTTCGTGCGTGGCGTGGCGAACATGGCCCAGGGCCCTTTCCGCCGGGGTTTCTTGGATGCCAAGAGTTTGGAATACATCGGAAACCAAGCCCAAACCCTTGCTGGTTCTAATCTTGGGGCCTTGCCCGAAAGCGATTCCGGCGGCTTCTTGCCCCCGGTGCTGCAGAGCATAAAGGCCAAAATGACACATTTCTACCGCTTTGGGATGCCCTACTACGCCGAATACTCCGCATTGATCGTGAATTGATCCCATTTTTTGTCGCTCCCCTACGAAAGGGCTTGTGTAGACCCGTCCCATGTGGGTAATCCTTTTTCGGAAGGAACCAAGCCTTTTTTTGCGGCGTCACTTTTCATCGCTTTTTTGTAATCTTCCAACCGGCGAGCTGTTTCAAAACATTCAAGGCTTAAAATTCTTACGGCAAATAAAGCGGCATTCTTAGCGCCGTTTATTCCCACTGATGCTACAGGCACGCCCGGGGGCATTTGGGTAATGGACAAAAGAGCGTCTATGCCGTTTAAAGGTCCTGTTTGCACCGGCAGCCCGATAACCGGCAAGTCGCACGATGCAGCCACTACACCGGGCAAAGCCGCCGAAAGCCCCGCCGCCGCGATGATCACTTTTATCCCGCGGTGGGCGGCGGCAGAAGTGTAAGCATGCAGAAGCTCAGGAGTCCTGTGGGCGGAGATAACCGCTACCTCGTATTGTATTTGGAAATCCCCCAAGGTCTCAAACAGGGGGTTCAATACCTCCAAATCTGACGCGCTGCCTACCAAAACCCCCACTTTAGGGTTTTTCGTTTCTTTAGCTGTTTCCATCTTCGAAATCCTCCAAAACCCCTACATAAGGTAAGCCCCGATATTTCTCCTGATAGTCCAGGCCGTAGCCGATGACAAATGCATTAGGGACTATGAAGCCGTAATAATCGATATTTATTCTGACGTTGCGTCTGGCGGGCTTATCAAGCAGTGTACAGATTTTGACGCTGGCGGGTTGCCTGGTTCTGAGGGTATCCACCAAATAACGAAGAGTGAGACCGGAATCTACTATGTCCTCAACAATGAGAACATTGCGGCCGGCCAGGCTTCTTTCCAAATCTTTTGTAATCCTGACTTCTCCCGACGTTTTTGTGGAATCGCCATAACTCGAGGTTCCCATGAAATCAAGCTCAACGTGGTAATCGAGGTTTCGGACCAAATCAGCCAAAAACATGAAACTACCTTTCAGAACCCCGATGAGAAGAAGATCTCTGCCCAAATAATCTTTGGATATCTGTGCGGCAAGCTCTTTTACGCGTTTGTCCAGTTCTTCCTTGCTGATAAGAGTACCTATTCTTTCTTTGGGACTGTCCATGCCGTCACCTCGCCATCTTTGGACAAACTTATCACCACATAAGCGCTTTTGCAAGAAGTTTATGACACCTGTAAAATTGTGTAACAATTCGGATCGCTCATGGTGTTACCAGCAAAGGAACGCTACGTAGTAATAGTAGGCAATAGGCTACAATAGATAAGAGAGCGCAGGTGAGACACATTGGAGAAAAGACTGTACCGCTCAAGAACAAGGCGCATGGTGTCCGGCGTTTGCGGCGGAATAGCAGAGTACTTAAACGTAGATGAAACTTTGGTGAGGCTGGGCGTGGCTTTGTTGACGGTAAGCACGGCTATTATTCCGGGCGTGCTCTTCTATTTGGCAGCTGCCGTGATTATGCCTGAAAACCCCGCCTGAAAACGAAAGGACCCGACCGGGTGAGAACATATACGGTTGGGTCCTTGGATAGCCTGACTAATCCCGAAACACTTCCAAATTGGCTTCGGGCACCATTACAACGGGCCCTGTGTCGAGCTTTATCTTTGCCACTTCCATAAAAGCCTCAGATTCCACTTGCCAAGGTTCGGCAGGTATATCCTGCACCACACCCCAAAGCCC
>CAZXSP010000076.1:266-1702 GCA_964643285.1 uncultured Eubacteriales bacterium | reverse complement strand
GACAGGTGCGAAAGCTCTTCCGGTGATAAAACCTGGGAAGGACCGGAAGTAACCACTATGAGCTCGCCGAATTTTTCTCCGCCTACCCCAAACACACCCTCCAGGTACGCCCCGTTGGATTCTACTATAGCGCCTTCCAAAGGAATTGTGTCCGTCACAACCCCCGCTATATGGGCAATGACCCTGGCGGGCTTTATGGGTCTCGCGATTTTTATGTCCCCTGTTTTGCCGGATATCTCCTCCACAATGCCGCTCATGGGGGCGTAAACGTAAGCCGTGGTGGATTCCCCAAACAGTGTGTTCTGAGGAATCGCCGCAAGGGTCTGACCCTGATATACGAAATCACCTTCGTCCACCTGCGTATGCATCTTGAGCATCCAAGGCCGTATATCCAAATGTTTTGCCGCTTGAACGATTATGAGGGGTTTTGAAGATCTGGGGTCTTCCCTGATGATTACGCGCTTTTGAATCCTGGAGATATACTCTATCTTTCCATCGCAAGGGGCTTTGACTTCCTTTATTTCTGACCAAAAACTTTTCTGGTACTTGGCCATGACTTCTTGCCCTTTTACCACATCGCCCACTTTTTTCAGCATGACTTCGTCGACCATCTCGGGGGTGAGACGCATCCGAAACTCCGCGTTCAAGTCCACTATCCTGGGGTTTCCCCGGACATAGTCAGTTTTGGCCAGGACGGTGTCCGGAGTTACCACATCACCTGCTTTGACCAATACCTCCCCGGGCATATTGAGGCTTCTTGTCTTTTT
Organism: uncultured Eubacteriales bacterium; assembly: GCA_964643285.1. Lineage (GTDB taxonomy): Bacteria > Bacillota > Sulfobacillia > Fermentithermobacillales > Fermentithermobacillaceae > JAXGZG01. The sequence continues at coordinate 935 of CAZXSP010000076.1, read as the reverse complement.
TAGCCTGGCATGGGGAATAACCTTGATGTTACTGGATATTGCCATTTTATTTCACCTCCGGGTTGGAGCCCGCGCCCGACAAGCCCTTTACACTGAGAGGATAAACATCTAATGCAGTTAACCACCTTCGAGACGATGCTTGCCTTTCGGGCTCGGATTCGGGAATATGCAAGGGCCTTCCTCTACCGTCTAATATAATTCCAACGTGCCCCCCCGCGGCTTGTGTAACCAAAGACACACCGGGGCCGTTTCCTATATTGAAATCTTTTTCCGGGGTTACGTTAACCGTGACACTTTTTTGCGGTGGGATCTTCACAACTTGAATGTCGCCTGAGGATATTAAGTAGATCTCGTCTTCTATTTCAACTCTGGCAATGGTGGCTCCTTGGGGTAGCCTAGGTCCTACCGGCGCTATCACTGTCCCCAAAGGCACTATAGATTCCTTCTCCAAGATTTGTTCAAAAGCATCTTCATCCACGTCCATGATGACACCCAGGTGGGGCAAGAGGAACTGGTTGTCTAGCATAAGCTCTGTGATGCCTTCCGGTTGCAGGGCATCAATCATGATCATGGCGGCCTGCCCGCGCCTTGGAGCGTAGGAAAGCACTCCGCCGGACCCGACCATAATGCCGATTTTCAGAAGGTCAACCAAGGTGTGCCCGGTGGCGG
>CAZXSP010000076.1:0-256 GCA_964643285.1 uncultured Eubacteriales bacterium | reverse complement strand
TGGTCAAAAACGTCTCCGGCCGTTCTTTTCTGCTGGATTCCCTTAAGCCCTCTTATTAAAGACCTGTGATGCTCCAAGGACAAGCGAAGCGCCTCGCGGGCTATTGCTTGCTCCAAAACAAGTTCTTCCATGGTTTCGGGCAAGGTTGTGGGGCGAATCATTTTGTTAAAATCCCAATTGCGGATTTTGCCCTGATCCGGTTCCCAAGGAAGCCATCTGAGCACCGACCCTACACCGGCTTCTGTAAGAACATTGG
>CAZXSP010000075.1:4452-6509 GCA_964643285.1 uncultured Eubacteriales bacterium | reverse complement strand
GCAGTTCCGAATACACTGCAAGAACCCCGGTTTCTTCCCGGAACAGATCCGATTGAATAGAGCTCGCTTGATCCTTCCAAGTCCCCCGCCGATATTCTGGGCGTGAAGGCGCGAAACCCTTTGTGAGTGCGTGCATACGCCCGGTGAGCGCACCCATCCGGCGGTAAAGCGCGCCTGTCTGATCAGATTTCTGCGGAAGCCTTCCCGGCGCTTTTTCGAAAACACCCGCCGTCCAATATGCAATTGAATGGTCTGCCTTCGAACTCTCCCGAACATCGGCATTGCCTTGCCTTCCAATCACCTCAATATCGTGTCCCGCCAGCGATTTCACAGGCTTTGCTACCGGCAGACCGTGACCTATTAGGTAATCGAGCCATTCGAATTCGCCTTTTATCATCTGCCAAGATCGATGAGAACTGTGGGAAATGCGTAGAATGTGAGGCACGCCTTTCTTGGTGACCTCAAATACGTGACTCTCAAAGCCGTCCAACGGTTTGGCAGAGGAAGGGTCAGCGCCCATTCTTACCATAGCCTCAGCCAATATATCCTGGGTGAATGTGTCGCGCACATGTTTTTCCATGCCTAGACTCCTCGCTTGAACATCACCAAACCGGTCGCTCCAAATACCACCGCCGCCCACAGCACGTCTTTATTCAGTAGAATTTTGCTAAAACAATTGAACACTGTCTGAAGATTACCACGCGGCGAATGTCATATTTGAACCATGATACCATGTTCCGTACACTCGCATTGATATTTTTGAATTTGAAGAGTATACTACATCATATCAAACATTTTGGATATGGGGTGAAGTTACAATTCTCATATACGATGAACAAGCAAAGGTGTTCAAAGCCTTCTGCGACGAAAAGCGCCTGCGTATTCTCGAGCTGCTTCGGGGCGGGGAAAAATGTGCGTGTGTTCTAATCGAACAACTTGATATGCCACAGTCTTCTCTGTCCTACCATATGAAGATTCTATGTGAATCCGGGGTCGTAGACAGCAGACCCGAGGGAAAATGGGTGTATTACAAAATGAGTAAGAGAGGCAGTGCAGAAGCTCTGACGCTCTTGAAGGTGCTCACCACACCAAATTTAACGACTGAAAAGAGTACCTGTTGTTTGTAAGAGCCGTTCATCCGATGACAGGGCCTTTTTCATGCCTTAAACATCGAGTTTTTTAGATATGATTGTCCAATTACGAAAAGGAGATTCTATTGCAATGGACATGGTAAAAAGTATTTGGGACTTTTTCCAGAATCAAATACTCGGTATGAATTGGCTCAATCAAGCAATAGGCAGGGGATTATCTGCTTCGGGGCTGGATACTGGCAACCGCCTGGTCGCCAGCGTACAGTTCTTCGCTTACGATACTATCAAGATCGTTTTTTTGCTTTGCGTTTTGATTTTCTTTATTTCTTACATCCAAAGTTTTTTCCCGCCTGAAAGAACCAAAAGAATACTTGGCCACTTTCGTGGGTTCGGCGCGAATACCGTTGCTGCATTGTTGGGGACGGTAACACCATTTTGTTCATGTTCGTCAATTCCGTTGTTCATGGGTTTTACCAGTGCAGGACTGCCGTTAGGGGTGACGTTTTCCTTTCTTATTTCTTCTCCAATGGTTGACTTGGGATCGTTAGTGTTATTGATGAGTATCTTTGGAACAGAAGTGGCCGTTCTTTATGTAGCTCTCGGTCTGGTGGTGGCTATTATTGGCGGTACTATAATAGAAAAACTGCATATGGAGAAATACGTTCAGGACTTCATTTCCAAAGGGAAAAATGTAGACATTGAAACCCCGAGCTTAACAAAACGTGAACGGTCAAACTTTGCCAAGGGACAAGTAAACGATACCCTCAAAAAAGTATTCCCTTATATATTAGTAGGCGTTGGAATAGGCGCTGTTATCCATAACTGGATACCGCAGGAGTGGATCGTAAAAGTTTTGGGCACCGGAAATCCCACGGCTGTTCTTTTGGCGACAATAGTTGGAATCCCCATATACGCCGACATTTTCGGGACAATTCCGATTGCGGAAGCCCTGCTCAATAAAGGGGC
>CAZXSP010000075.1:3091-4352 GCA_964643285.1 uncultured Eubacteriales bacterium | reverse complement strand
CTTTTTTAGGACGAAGCCGATTCCAAGCCCGCACACTTGGATGAAACCAGCTTGCCCAGCCGCTCCATGCCAACACGGATAATCTCGGGTTTTACTCCGCTGAAACTAAGGCGCATGCAGTTGCGGCCCTTGCCGCCGCCGTCCGTGAAGAAGCCTTCCCCGGCTATATAAGACACCTTGTACTTTTCAGTGGCTTCTTTTAGAAGCTCGGTCGTGTTTATGCTTTCGGGAAGCTCGACCCAGATGAACAGCCCGCCATCAGGGAATGTGTGCTTTGTGTTCGCGGGAAACATTGTTTTAAGACATTCCACCATAACTTCCCGACGCTCTTTGTGAGTTTCGCGGAGCTCCGCAAGGTGCTGAGGGAAGTGCCCGCGGTGGAAGAACTCCTGGCACAACACTTGTGAAATCATGCTGGTGTGGGAGTTGGTGGCGCTTTTGGCGTTAACCAAGTGTTTCATGATGCTTTCGTCCGCCACTGTATACCCCAAACGGCTTCCGGGAGAGAATATCTTTGACATGCTGCCGGCAAAAATGGTGTGACCCGTTTTGTCGAAAGATTTAATGGGAGGCAAATGCGTTCCGCTGAAGCGGATATCCCGGTAAGGATCGTCTTCCAAAATGATGACGTCGTACTTGCTCCCTAATTCGGCTAAACGCTTGCGGCGTTCCAAAGACAAAGTTAAACCCGTTGGGTTTTGAAACGTGGGTATCACATATACAATTTTGGGGTTGTACTTCTTGATCTTCTCTTCGACATCTTCCACTACCAACCCGTGGTCGTCCATAACGCAAGAAACGCATTTGGCTTCGAACATTTCGAAAACCTCGACACATTGCACAAAGGTCGGTGCTTCGACCAATATGACATCTCCGGGACTAATATAAAGCTGGCAGACAAGATTCATGGTCTCAATTCCACCGGCTGTGATCAACACCTGGTCCGGGTTAGCGTTGACTCCGTTAGGAGCAAGCAAATTCTCGATGATCACTTCTCTCAGGGCTTTCAGACCCTGAATGCCCCCATATTGGAACGCTTCAACGCCACGCTTGTCCCTGGCGAAAACTTGGGAAGCGATTTCTTGCAGCTCCTCTATGGGCAAAGCTTCTTGAGCCGGGCAACCCCCGCCAAACGAAATAATCTCGGGATCGTTCATGGTGCCGTACAACCCGCCAATGATCTCTGCGGAACGTGCCATCGTTGACATTCTTCGAGCAAACTCCGGCATGGCCACATCCTCCTTTATACACTCATAGTTCG
>CAZXSP010000075.1:0-2991 GCA_964643285.1 uncultured Eubacteriales bacterium | reverse complement strand
CCACTGCTTACCAAAGAATGCACCTTTTCACTAAGCATCTCGATAATTCGCACCGACAAATCTGAAGCGGTGGGAATCCGTCTTCTTGGAATCATTGACTTCGTTACCCGCTCAACCAGCTTAAGATGGCGATACTCTCTTGGGCTCACAAAGGTAAACGCAACCCCTTCACGGCCCGCTCGGCCCGTGCGTCCGATTCTGTGAACGTGGTATTCGGGCGAATGTGCGATATCATAGTTTATAACGTGAGTGACGTTTTCCACATCCAGGCCCCGAGCGGCGACATCTGTTGCCACAAGCAGTTCTACTTGGCCTTCTTTGAACCGCTCCAGAGTTCTATTTCGCTGTGCTTGGTTTAGGTCCCCGTGAATTGCCTCGGCCGCGTACCCTCTTCCTTGAAGAGAAGACGCCAATTCATCGCTGCCGCGCTTGGTCCTGCAAAACAATATCCCGCGGGTTATGTCTTCATAATCGATTATTCTGGTTACAGCCTCGACTTTGTCGCTGTCACGAACTTCAAAATACGCTTGCTTTATGGTAGACGCAGTGAGTTCTTCCCTGTCTACGCTTACTTGGAGCGGTTCCTTCATGTGGCGTTTCGTGATTCCTATGATCGACTGAGGGATAACTGCCGAAAAGCACACTGTCTGCCTATTTTCAGGAACGCTCAAAAGTATGTTGTCAATATCGTCAACAAAGCCCATATCGAGCATTTCGTCTGCTTCATCCAGAACGAACAGTCGAACATCATTAAGTCTTAGGGTCTTGCGCCTTATGTGGTCCATTATCCTGCCGGGAGTGCCCACGACAATAGGCGCGCCAGTTTTTAGAGCCTTCATTTGCCTATCTATTGAATGCCCCCCAACCACTGCCAGGGCCTTAAGATTCATGTATTTCCCCATTCGATTGATGTCGTCTGTCACTTGCAGCGCCAGCTCTCTCGTGGGCGCCAAAATAATTGCCTGGGGAAAACGCAAATTGGGGTCTACTGCCTGTAGAATAGGGATCGCGAAAGCCGCCGTTTTCCCAGTGCCCGTCTGCGCTTGTCCAATAAGGTCATGTCCCGAAAGCAAGCCCGGTATCGCGGCCTTTTGAATAGGAGTTGGTTCTTCAAATCCCATTTCGTCCAGAGCCCTAATAATCGCCGGATGAACACCTAAACTTTCAAAACCCGGTAGTACTTCTCTCATTAAATGCCATTCCTCCAAATTGATAATCCACCCATGCTACAGCAACCGGGAGACCCAGTCAAATGACAGCAGCGCAAGAAGATGGCGCATCGTTGGCCGGTAAACATATTCGACCGAATGCTGACCTTTCGTGTTTCGTGTTTCCCTCCTTCAGTCGCGTGCAATACCCGCGGCGATTTCCTTTAGTATGACCTTTTACAGTTTCCGTCTGCCCTGTTCGTCGAAGGTTTCTTTTAGCGCCAGTTCCACAGGAATTATCGATAGAAGTAGGACGGGGATTTGTGCGATCATAAGAATCGCCCCGTGACGCCCAATATAGTCGATGCTTTTACCCCACGAAAACGCCATGGCAACAACTGTGATTACGGCAAGCACCATTCCGGCTGAAAGCCAGATTCTGCCGCAATGGTGATGTGCAAATTCCCAAGTGTCTCGATTTTTCATTGACCTTGTAGTACGGTAACCGAAAATTACATTGATTTGTTTCGGGGCACTTCGTTTAAAATAACTGCCAAACGCTATCATGGAGAGCGGCGTGAGTAACACCATGATAAACATGAAAAGCCAAAACCCTGTCATATGCCTTCCCCCCGATGCACCTTTCCGTTTCGGTACCGCATCACGTAACGGGTAGCCTATTTGTGAAACTGATCAATATGTCTGGTTCGCGGGAACGCTTGCGGTAGCAGGTCGATAACGGCAGACGCTTGTTCCTTTCCGTAATAGCTGGCATAGGTAACTTCGTTGCCGTAGCTAGCGATGATTTCCTTCCTGTTGCCGTTCTGTGCTACAACGAGCCTGTCGAATAAAGCATGATCCACCTCTTGAACACTGAATTCCGAGTCTTCGTCCGGTATATGCCGCTTTATCAGGTCGTTTATTAGGCTATCGACCATGGATGGAAGGGTCAGCTGATAATACAGCGTTTTGATGCTTGGTGAGTAAGGGCCCTCGTTGTCATCCAACACTTCATTTTGGACGACACCATGTTCGTTTACCTCATATTTAACAGGAGCAAGAGGCGACCAGCGGTAGCTTGCGAAATTCCCCCACTCGACACCATCTATGACGAGCCAAGGATCGCGCTCAAGCGAAGGATTCTTTTCAATATCCTGGAGCCTCACGACGGGAAGGTCAACCTGCCCCCGGGGTAAGGTATATGTCTCACTTTTCGCGATCTCCACAAACGGAATGCCTGCTGTTAACAAAGCGGTAATGAGGAAAAAAGCACTTATGATATTACCCGCCATTCGCCACTTGCGCCAGTCTTCCTGATGATTGATGGGTTTTCCATTGGCCAGTACCTTTCGCAGACAACGCACCGATATATAATTCCTTATTACGGTGGAAAAGACATACAGTTGGATGAATACCAACAACACTCCTTGGATTCCCCGTGTTTCCATCATGGACAAAGTTGGTGTCGGGGTAAAAAACAGCATGTGGAGCATCACACCCAGAAATAGCGCCATACAAAGTGACAATACAACAACCTGGTTTCTCATCTTACGGTTCAATATCTCAAGCGTGAAGCTTTGCTCTACGGGGTCGGTGTGAAGCTCAGGATAGTTGTCCCCCTCGGGTGACGAGAAAACGTACAGCTCATCTCGTCCCGTTACAAGCTGCCAACCGGATTCCTCATATACTTGTAGCTGTTCCTCGGACGGCGGAGTAGCCATGATGTCTACCCGATACTTCGTATTTTTCGGCTCATCTTTTGTAAAGGTAACGAAAATTCGTCCAAGTTCACGAAGGTGCAAGCCCTTCTTTGCCATGTCCGTGAACCAAGATTCCTTTTTGC
>CAZXSP010000074.1:0-6511 GCA_964643285.1 uncultured Eubacteriales bacterium | reverse complement strand
GTCACAAGCCGTTGTTTGTAGGGTTAATAAAGGGTGTGAGACGAATATTACATAGAAGAAGTAGAGGTTTTCAAAATGACCAAAGTGTCCATTCGTTTTTTTGACGATGCGGAAGTGCGTGCTGTGTGGGACGATGCAAATTCAAAATGGTGGTTCTCGGTGCTTGATATAGTTGGAGTTTTGCGTGGCGAAAGCAATTATGAAAAAAACCGAAACTATTGGAAATATCTTAAAGCAAAACTAAAGCGAGAGAATAACCAACTGGGTAGCGCCACTACCCAGTTCAAATTTGTTGCGCCTGATGGAAAAAAACATGCTGCGAATGTCCTTGATTATGGCGGTATCATCGAGCTCGCAAAGAATTTTCCAAGCAAAAAAGCAAATCGTTTTATTGAATGGTTCACATACAGCGACGAAACAGTAGACGGAAAAAGCAAAAGCAAGGCATATGCACTTTTTGACAGTTCCTTGCTTGAAACATTGGAGGTAGGAACGGTCAAGAGCTTGCAGCAGGTTCATGGTTACCTGTTTGGCGGGCTTTATGATTTTGCCGGGCAAATCAGAACGCACAATATAGCCAAAGGCGGTTTTCAATTCGCCCTAGCGCGGTTCCTGCCTGAAGCGCTCAAAAGCATCGATAAAATGCCTGAAAGTACTTTCGAAGAAATTATGAATAAGTATGTGGAGATGAATATCGCCCACCCGTTTATGGAGGGCAACGGCAGAAGCATGAGGATTTGGTTTGACCTGATGCTGAAGAAGAACCTGAAACTATGTGTTGATTGGAGTAAAGTCAACAAGAAGGACTACCTTTCCGCTATGGAAAAAAGCGTTTCGAGTCCGGCACAAATAAAACACTTATTGAAATCCGCGCTTACCGATAAAATCAAAGACCGTGAGGTTTTCATGAAAGGTGTAGACTATTCCTACTACTACGAGCAGGAAGAGATCGTTTCAGGTGAATAAGCAGGTACCCTTGACTTGTTGCTATGTCGCCCTATCTTCACCAATAGACAAAGCGATAAACACACACCCTACGCCAACTTGGTGCTTCCAAGCAACTCACCTTTTTCGAGTACGCCGGCTTTCTTGACAAAAACCCGTGCACAGGAATGGATTCTTGGGGTGGTCAACTTTTCGGTTAGCGCCCGGCCCCTAAGAAGTATGGTGAGCAGATAAAGGTGGGGTAGAAGAAGTTATGAAACCCGGAAGAAATGGAACTATTCCCAACGATGCGGCAAAACCAGTTTCAAATCGACTTGCACAATCACTCCATGAAAAACTCATTGTAGAATTGACATATAATTCGAATCCTATTGAAGGAAATACTTTGACCATGTCTGAAACCAAGGTTGTACTTGAAGGTTTTACTATTGGCGGTAAAACAATGGCTGAACACTTGGAAACTATCAATCACCGTGACGCCATTCTTTTTATCGAAGATCTAGTATCCAATAAAGAAGCGATTTCAGAATGGAATATTAAAAACATACATTCTCTGATACTGAAAGGGATAGACAAACAAAAAGTGGGAAAATACAGGGCAGAAAATGTTCTAGTTAGCGGGGCAAAACATATTCCGCCTAAACATTATGAAGTTAAAGATTTGATGCAACAACTTATCGAAGAATATTCGGAAAAGCTTTGGTTATCAGTGCTGGATTAATAAGGTGAGTACAATATGATGTCTGACTTATCGCTTGTTGAGGCATCCAAAAAATATGAGAAGGAAGCCATGGAATATAGGCAAGAGTATATATCCCATGGTGAAAAACACATAAATGGTAGCAGCGGGTTTATTCACTATGAAGACTATGATGAGTGGTTAAGGAAAATTGAGCTTGAAAAGCATAAAAAACCGTCCCTATACGACACACCTGCCACGACATATTTCACAATACGTAAAGAAGACAACAAGATCATTGGTTCTATTCAATTGCGTCATCATTTGACGGAGGAACTGAAAAAGGACGGAGGAAATATCGGGTACGGAATATGTCCGTCAGAGAGGGGAAAAGGTTACGGGACCAAACAACTTGCGTTTGTATTGCTTCAGGCGCGAGCCCTACAGATTCAGAAGGTAATGATTTCGTGTGATAAGAGCAATAGAGCATCCGCAAAGGTTGCAATAAATAACGGAGGCATTTTGTCGGGAGAAGGTTTTGATGAAGAAAGGCAAGCTGTCACAGAAATATATTGGATCAACCTCACGGACGTCTGCAGACACTGGTAGGCGGGTGGTATAGCGCTATGGTAGCCGATTTTGACTGCCCGGCAGTGTCAACTGCTGAATGGTCGGGCTATATTGACTTTGGCTTTGTTATTCCTTACAGTTGAGGTAAGGAAATAATGACCTTACTTAAGGGGAGGTTCATGGTGGAGCGTCAGTATTCGGTGAAAGTGACCAGTAAGGGGCAAATCACGGTCCCCGCAGAATTTAGGCGCCGGTTAGGCATTAAACAAGGCGATGTGTTGATCATAAGGGATTCCGCTGCAGGATACATAATTGAGAAAGCAGCCTCCGGATCCAAATTTGATGCTTTTGTGGGCCACCTTGCAAAAGACGGGCCCAGAAACACGGACGATATCATGCGCGAAATGAGGGGTAGCCGCAAAGATGGTTAGCGCAGTCGATACTTGTGTGTTGCTGGATATTTTGTTGGCAGACCCTATACACCTTAGCGCCTCAAAGGCCCTTTTGACCAAAGCCGGGGCGGAGGGTGCTTTGATCGTTTGCGAAATGGTTTATTCCGAGCTGTCCTGTCAGTTCGAGAGTCAGCACGATTTGGAAACATTCCTTTCAGCTACAGGCATTGATTTGGTGCGGTCTTCCAGGGAATCCCTGTACGCCGCCGCCCTAGCTTGGAGGACGTATTTAAGCAGGCGCCAGAACGGTTTGCAGTGCTCTTCTTGCGGAAACGTTGTTCAAGTTCTTTGCCCCGACTGTTGCCAGCCCATCTCGTCTCGCCAACACATTGCCAGTGATTTCGTCATTGGGGCACATGCCCTATTCTTGTCTGATAGGCTTCTTACCCGTGACGTAGGTTTCTACATTTCATATTACCCAAAACTGAAACTCAACGCTTGACTATTGACTCCCCGCCAGTTGGGCTGTCCCTGAAGATGCCCGGGGTATGAGCGCCCGGGATTGGGCCGTTGCTGCTTTGCTTGTGCTCGTTTCTTTGCTAATCAGCTACCACGACTGGAACGGCTGGAAGATCGCCAAGGAGTTTGCCAACTTGGGCCTGCCCAGGTTCGTTTTCCAGTATGTGTATTACGCAGCAGAAACTCTACTCATACTGCATCTGGTTGGCTTCGGCCAAAAGGCGGGTGAAATGAGGTTTGGTCATCCAAATGTGCCCTGGGGAGGTCTTTTGACGGGGCTTACCTGGGGTTTGGCTCACGCACTGACCAAAGGGCAGTTGAGCATGGGAATTTTGAGTTTCTTTGGCGGCGTTTTGTTCGGTGCAGCCTATCTGACAGCCCGAAAGTCCGCTTGGAGGGCCTATTTCCTTATAGCTCTCATGTTCATCCTATAAAGCCGGAAGGAAAAACGTTGCACCGGCGGCAAGACCTAAAGTGTTTGAAGGTGGCAATATCGTTACCGCAAGCAATCTCAAACTTATGGCTATCGCTGCCATGCTTATCGATCATATAGCCTGGACGTATGTGCCCACAGCCACGCTTTTGGGACAGGTGTTGCACGCTATCGGTAGGCTTACCGCCCCGATCATGTGCTTTTTTGTCGCTGAAGGTTACCATCATACGCGGGATGTAAAGCGGTACGCCAAGAGACTTGGCTTGTTTGCGCTCATCTCTCATCCGGCCTTCGTCTATTTCGAAAAAGGAGTGGTCCCCGTCTATTACGACAACGGGTGGCATTTTGTGGTACAGACCAGCGTGATTTACCCACTGCTCCTTGGCCTCGTATCGCTTGTTGTGTGGCATAGCCCTTCGGTCAAAGAAAAGTATAAAATACCGGCGGTGTCTCTTTTGTGTTTGGCGTCCGTCCCCGGCGACTGGACATTTATTGCTGTTTTGTGGATTTTCTTTTTTGGGATTTTCCGGGGTGATGGCAAAAAGCAGCTCCAGGCGTTTTCGCTGGTAGCGGTGGGCTTCGCATGTATGTCAAGTCTTATGGCCTTTCAGTCGGGGGTATGGTGGAGACCGCTATTTCAGTTGGGGGTATTCCTTGCCATCCCTTTGTTGGCAAAATACAACGGGCAGTTGGGGTACGGGAGGCACGCCGCGTGGCTGAAATGGATGTTCTACATCTTCTACCCGCTTCACTTGGTCATCTTGGGATTTCTTAAATATGGGCGAGTCCATACCCCATGACGATATTTTCATTCCGATGAACCACGTATGATGTTGGCGGTACCTACTGGAGTTTAATCCATTCCGCTATATCGTCTACGGCCTGCTCATGGACATTACCGGGTACCTGATATTCGGCGGGGAGGCTGTTGCCGACACCCTCAATGAACAAATGGTTTAGACTTGGGTAGGATTTGAAAACCACGTTTTGTTTCCCTTCGAGGGATTCCTTCCAAAGGCCAAAATCAGTCATGGTTACTTGATAATCCCGCTCGCCCTGCAATATCAAGACGGGCAGTTCCAGTTCGCTTGCTGCCGCCACCTGGTCGTAGCCCATTAGATCCTCCCAATAGACGGTGCTTGCCCCAAGGATGACTTCGTCGGAATGAAGCCGGCCGTCTCGAATCTTGTCACATGCCTTTTTTATCGACGCAGCTTCTTGGGCAGAAATGCCGCCTTCTGCCGAAACCAGGTAATCAACTTGCTCTTCCATAAGATCGGGCAGGCTCCTGGCGTTGGCCGCCATCATAATTATGCCCGCGAATCCGGCTGGTTCCGCCGTGTGCTCCTGTGCAGATGTCGCTATTCTGGGCGCGAGCATTCCGCCTAAACTGTGGCCCAGCACAAATATTCGCTGGGGATCTACGCCGTCTTGGGTTTTTATCAATTTAGCGGCCAGCACGGCATCTTCTAAGGTTTCTTGTTCTACGGTGATGGAAGCCATGAGTTCGGCCATTTGGCTGAGGTGTGCCTTGGTCCTCTTTTCGTACCTAAGTACCGCGACCCCTTTTGACGCCAGCCCCCACGCCAAATCCTTGAAGGGTTTATTCTCCCCGATGGTTTCATCCATATCGTTTGGGCCTGAGCCGTGTACCAAAATTACGGCCGGGAAGGGGCCTTCACCCTTGGGCAAAGTAAGAATCCCCGGAAGCGGCCAACTGTCGGAACCCACAGTGACAGGTGTTTCGGTGAATGAGCCAGCGTCGGCATACTGGGGAGGGGAATATAGGCTTGCGGAAGGCTCTGCCGGTAGAAACCAAAGCCCCGCCACGTTGCCCGATCTGTCGAATACCACTCTGCAGTTTATATCGCTATTTGAGAAAGAACAAATAATGTGGACAGATTTGTACCCGGCTTCCTCTGTAAGGTTAACATCGCCTCTACCGCGGTACTCGCCAAGTTCGCTTATCAAGTCAGGCCACAATTGCTTTACACTGTCAGCAGGCAACGATTTCGCCATCTGGGAAGAAAACATTTTCACGGCTTCGGCACTTTTGTCGTCAGGGTCGCTCAGAAGGTCGATTAGCCTTTCCGCATTTTCTTGGGCCTCGGCGTCACTCAATTCAACGGGTTTAGGCGAACAAGCTGCCGCGAACAGCGTTGTCAGTACAAGGATTACAGTCAGTATCGTTGCGATAACTGTTCGACCAGCTAAGGTTGTCAAAGTCTCGGGCTTCATAAAGCAATACCCCCTGTCCTATTATTCTTTACGTCCTCGGCGTTGTACAGTCTGTCCGCACCCATCGGCTCACGCCATTCGTCGAATGCCCGTAAGATCAAGCGAGTGTTTTTTATAAGATAGGCTTCTTTGTCATTGCAGCAAGGTTTTGCGGCGGTGATGACGAACCTGGAATGTGGTAAGAGTGTGAATGTTTTGATTTCATCGGCTAAAGCGTCTTTCCGAGAAAAGTCCGTAAGGAGGTTTCGGCGTGGCAAGTGTTCGCAGACAACGACCACCTTTTCCGGTTTTGTACGTTAGGGAATACGAGAGTTATCTGGAAGACATGGCAAAAGAGGGCTGGAGATTTGTTGGGAATAATCAGTTCGTAGAATCCGCAAAAGATGAAGGAAAATCAATCAGGTATAGACTGACGAAAGGGCCCAAGGATTTGGATGACACACTGTTGGCCGAGCTACAGGCGAAAGGATGGTCTTATGCGGGGCCCCGCTTTAAAGCAATATTTGGCAAAGATTGTTGGCATGTCTTCTCAGCAGACGACCCTGAAGCATCGGATTCATACTTCCAAGAGTCTCTCGGGGCAACCCTATCGTCGCTTAAAGATAACATATGGACATCTCTAATATTTTGTTTCCGCTATACGATCCTTGTCATTGTCCTTTTGTCCGTTTATTGGCGGACTTTTTTCTTCGCAATGTTACCTAACAGACTGCTTCCTGAAGTGATTTTTTATGG
>CAZXSP010000073.1:0-6570 GCA_964643285.1 uncultured Eubacteriales bacterium | reverse complement strand
AAAAGTTCGGCAAGCCCATAGGATAAGGATAATAGGTATCAGGAAAAATCAAATGATATCAAATCTCCCAAACAAAAGCGTTTAGAATTAAGTTTCATTTTGCGAGTGGGAATGACCGAAATATGCTGTATCACATGGGGTTGAAACGAGAGATAGAGAACCCAAGCCGCATATACTCATAAACCACAGGTCCAAGGACACTTATTCTGATAGAATGAACACAAGAAGCGTGGGAGCAGGAGAAAAAGGTGGGTGAAAAACAGTGAGTTTTGGAAAATTAAATATACCTTACGCTCTACTGGGTTTGGCTTACGTTCTGTACTATTTTACCCATGTTTCACAAATCTACATTGGTATCGGTCTAATATACATCTTCATAGCGTTTAGGCACCACTAAAGGGTACTATCCCGGGAATTCGCCAGGCTTTGGATTTCCGGGATCCTTTTTTTTCAGCTCAAATTCTTCCTTACGCGGCAGCAACTCAAAACAACCGATGTATTACATTTTGTGGTATATTCTCTTGTGTTAGTTTTTGGGATAGGATTACAGGTGATTGTTTCGGTCGAAATAATAGCGAAAGGGTGGTTCCGTGGGAATTCGAAAACCGCTATTGGCGATGTTAGTTTTGATTCTGGCATTGGCTGTCGTGGTCTCGGGTTGCGTCAGTGGCAGCCCAAATGCTGACGGTGAATTAGGTGATTCTTCCGGGGCCGGCGAAAAGGAAGGCCAAGAACCTGAAGGTGAAGAGCCCGAAGGCCAAGAGCCTGAAGGTGAGGCGGGGACTCCGGAAGGTGAAACCGGCGGCGACCCTTCATCTCCAAGCCAAGTGCATGTTGACGTAAAAGTTAGCGCGACGAGGGCATTCGACATCTATATGGCTGAATTTCCCCAAACGCAGGTGTACAAAATTGAGTTGGAAAAAGAACATGGTAAGTTCCAGTACGAGGTAGAAGGGTTTAATGGGGATAAAACGTACGAACTGAAAATCGACCCCGTAAACGGTGACGTGCTCGAAAGGGAAATAGAGACAACACGAAGTGAGCAGGAGTTTGTTGCCATTACCAAAGACCAAGTACAAAAAGTCGAAACCTTGGTGCTTGAAGCGTTGAACCATCTGGGAGACGGCGCGGTCTTAGCCGAGTGGTCGCTGGAAACAAAATACGGAAAAACGCGGCTGGAAGTCGAAATGGATAAGACGGGCAAGTCGGATATTGAGTATACTTACGACATCGAAACAGGGGAGCTTCTGGACATAGACTACTAATTACGGGAAAGTGACGCATATGCTGCCAAGGTACACAAGACCGGAAATGAGCCGGATATGGGATAGCGAAGGCCGATACAAAAAATGGCTCGAAGTTGAGATTTTGGCCCTAGAGGCGTGGGAGAAGCTCGGCCGAATTCCCCCGGGGACCGCACAGGTTGTAAGAAGTAAGGCAAAAGTGGACGTTGCCAGAATTAATGAAATTGAGGCCCAGGTTAAGCACGATGTAATAGCTTTTGTAAGCCAGGTCGCGGAATCCGCCGGGGAAGCCGGCAAATACATCCACTACGGCCTCACCTCTTACGATGTAGTGGACACCGCGTTGTCGTCGCTTCTGAGGGATGCTTTGGGAGTCATTTCAGAAGATATTCAGAGCATGATCGCTGTATTGAAAGATATGGCTCTGCGCTACAAAGCAACACCCATGATTGGGCGTACCCACGGAGTGCACGCCGAACCCATGACCTTCGGGCTTGTCTTGGCTTTGTGGTACGAGGAAATGAGACGGAACCTGGAAAGGGTCAAAATTGCCCGACACGACATTTCCGTAGGCAAACTATCGGGGGCTGTAGGCACCTACGCTCATGTGGACCCGTTCGTCGAGCAGCATGTGTGTCAAAAGTTGGAACTATCGCCGGCGCCCATTTCCGACCAAATAATACAACGCGACAGGCACGCTTTTTGCGTTACCACTTTGGCGGTGGTTGCGGCCAGCTTGGAGAAAATAGCGACCGACATGAGGGGAATGGCGCGTACTGAGGTTCGGGAAGTGGAAGAGCCTTTCAGCGCGGCACAAAAGGGCTCATCTGCCATGCCTCACAAAAAAAACCCCGTGGGCCTCGAGCAGATCACGGGCACCGCCAGGCTTATCAGGGGGTTTGCGGTGGCTGCTTTGGAAAATGTGGCATTATGGCACCAACGGGATATTTCCAATTCATCAGTAGAGCGTATAATTTTACCTGATGCCACAACTTATCTTGATTATGCTTTGGCGCGCATGACGAAAATCTTGGAAGGCTTGAGGGTGTATCCCCAAAGAATGCTTTTCAACTTGAACCTTACCGGGGGTTTGGTCTTTTCCGAAGAAGTGCTTCTGGCATTGGTGGCTTCCGGAATGAAACGAGAAGAAGCGTACGCAATGGTCCAGGGGCTCGCCATGGCTTCTTGGGATGGCCCCCCTTCATTTCAAAACAGGGTACGCGCACACAAAGACATCGTCGGGATTTTGGGCAAAGATAAAGTCGAAGACTGTTTCAGTTTGGAAAAAGCGCTCAGGCATGTGGACAGCATATTTGAAAGGGTAGGGCTGGGCGGATAGTTTTCACTGCAAAAGCATAGGGGGCAGGTCCGAAATGAGGTTTACAGGCAAGGTAACCGTAGAACTAAAAGAAGGTATTTTCGATCCCCAAGGCGACGCGATAAAAAATTCTCTGAACACTTTAGGTTTGGGACCGGTCTCCGGTGTAAGGGTGGGGAAACACATCGTTGTCGATGTGGACGCCGAATCCGAAGAAGAGGCGAAACGTCTCTTGGCAGTGATGGCCGAAAAACTCTTGGCAAACCCGGTGCTGGAAGTGTTTCACATTGCAGACCTAAAAAGCCGGTGTGACAAATGAAGTTCGGAGTAGTGGTTTTCCCGGGGTCAGATTATGAAAATGACACAATCACGGCAATCCGCCGTACCGTGGGCCAACAGTGCGAAGGCGTTTTTTACGATGCCACAGATCTTTCAGGCTTTGACGCCATTATCCTTCCTGGTGATGTTTCATACGGGGATTACCTAAGGCCCGGGGCTTTGGCTGCCGGGACACCTGTGATTCAGGAGGTAAAGCGTTTTGCCGCAAAAGGTGGCCCGGTACTGGGGATAGACAACGGTTTTTCGGTGCTTTTGGAGGCGGGGTTATTGCCCGGCGCGTTTTTGCCCAACGATACAGCCGAGTTTTGTGCCGGGTGGGTCAGTATCAAAGTGGAGAATAGTGATACCATCTTCACCGGCATGTATAAGCATGGGGAAACCCTGCGGATGCCCGTGGCAAAAAAGGATTTGATATACTACCTTCCCCAAGATGAGCTCCGCGAATTGGAGGCTTCCGGAAGGGTCATTTTTCGATATGCGAATTCCGCTATTGCGGGTATCTTGAACAAAAGCGGGAATGTATTAGGTTTAATGCCGCGCCCCGACAGGTGCGTGGATAGTCTGACCGGCGGCGAAGACGGCAAAAGATTGTTTCAATCGCTTGCCGACAGGTTGTAAAGGGCGGTGTGGTTATGTCAATGAACAAGGAAGGCCAAATTCCCGTTTGGCGGCAAGTAGGTTTGAAGGACAGCGAATATGACCTCATTGTCCAAAAACTAGGCAGGGAGCCAAACTATACAGAGCTGGGAGTGTTCTCAGTACTTTGGTCTGAGCACTGTGCTTACAAACATTCCAAATCACTGCTTGGGACGTTGCCCACAAAAGGCCCGCTTGTCATGGTAGGACCCGGTGAAAACGCAGGCGTTGTGGATGTGGGTGATGGATTGGCTTGTGCGTTCAAAATTGAATCCCACAATCACCCAAGCGCGGTGGAACCTTTTCAGGCGGCCGCTACAGGCATAGGCGGAATCGTGAGAGACATACTTGCCATGGGCGCCCGTCCGGTGGCGCTTTTGGGTTCTTTGAGATTTGGTCCCCTTTCCGATGAAAGATCCGGTTTTCTGTTCCAACAGGTGGTAAAGGGGATATCCAGCTATGGCAACAGCTTGGGCGTGCCTTCAGTGGGCGGCGAGGCGTTTTTTGCCGAACCTTACAGACAGAACCCTCTTGCCAACGTGTTTTGCGCGGGGCTCATGAAGCATGAGGAAATACACAAAGGCCAAGCCTACGGCGTTGGCAATTCTATTGTAATAATAGGTCACTCTACAGGCCGGGACGGCATTCACGGGTGCACCTTCGCTTCCGAGGAACTTGGGGATGACACCGAGGATTTACGCCCCAATGTTCAAGTTGGGGACCCTTTCATGGAAAAGCTGCTTATAGAGGCGTGCTTGGAAATGATGCAAAAAGGCGCTGTGGTGGGTATTCAAGACATGGGTGCGGCCGGAATAGCTTCATCTTGCGCCGAAACCGCGGCCCGGGCAGGGACGGGGCTTCACTTGGAAGTATCCAAAATTCCTATGAGAGAAAAAGATATGACAGCCTACGATGTGCTTCTATCCGAAAGCCAGGAACGGATGCTTTTGATTGTCCGACCCGACAAAATAGGCGAGGTTATGGAAATTTCCGGGAAATGGGGCGTAAACGCGGTTGAAATAGGCAGCGTTACCGACACCGGCAACCTTGAAGTTTTCCACAACGGGGTGTTGGAGGCATCTATACCGGTCTCTGTTCTGACCGAAGGAGTGCCTATATACAAACCGGAAGCCGAAATTCCGGGATATATACGCGAGACCAGGGGCATTAACTGGGACAACATCCGGACTCCCGAATTCGGGGAATTTGGAGGTATTTTGAAAACTGTATTGGCATTGCCAAACGTGGCTTCCAAGAAGCCGGTGTATTCCCAGCTTGACTACATGGCAGGTAACAACACTGTGGCAGGCCCACCGTCGGGAGGCGCCGGTGTAGTGAGAATTGAAGGCACTGACAGGGCAATCGCGATGTCCGCCGATTGCAATGGCAGACTGGTGTATCTAAACCCCAAAGCCGGGGCTAAATGGGCTGTTAGCGAGGCCGCCAGGAATGTAGCTGTTACAGGCGCGAGACCGGTTGCTATAAGTAACTGCCTGAATTTCGGAAACCCCGAAAGGCCCGAGATGTACTGGCAGCTCAAAAAAGCTGTAGAAGGTATGGCGGAGGCGTGCTTGGCGCTTGATACCCCTGTGACCGGTGGTAATGTCAGCCTATACAACGAGACTGAGGGCGAAGCCGTCTATCCCACGCCTGTCGTCGGTATGCTTGGGATTATCGAGGATGTCGGGAAAGTCGCAGGGCCGGGGTTCAGAAATGAAGGCGATAAAATCGCTCTGATAGGGCGTGTCAGGCCCGAAGCCGGAGCATTGGCAGGCAGTGAATATTTGGAAAAGATACACGGGATTGTAGCCGGTAATCCTGCGGACCCCGATTTGGGTCAGGAAAAAGCCATAATAGACCTTTTGGTTTCCGGCGCCCGGCTTGGCTTGTTTAGCTCGGCCCAAGACTTGGCTGAGGGCGGTTTAGCCGTAGCCTTGGCTGAATGTTGCATGCTGGGACAAAATGCCGCAAAAGGCATTTTAGGCGCCGAGGTCTCCCTGGGCCCCACTGTGTGCGTTGGCGGAGTATCAGATGGTCTCGGGGACGATTCGTCCTATGGGGTCGGGGCCTCTAAACCGCGGCCCGACGCAATGCTGTTTGGCGAGTGCAATACCGCCGTAGTGGTGAGTTTCGACGGCGACAAAGAGGAACAAGTGCGGGAGTTGTGCCGGGTGGGCTCTGTGCCGTTTGCCATTTTGGGCACTGTGGGCGGCGATTCTCTAAAGATCTTGAGTTGCGGCGGCGATGTGGTGATCGACGAGTCCGTTTTGACTTTGAAACGCAAATGGGAAAACGGGTTGGCGGAAGCCATCAAGAAGTAATAGCTTAACACGGCCGAAAAGGCCGCGGTTTCTATGGAGAAGGGGCTGCTCGCAAATAGCCCCTTTTCTTTGCTCACTTTGTCACTATGAGGTGGGCGAACTTGGCGAAGGTTTTGTCGCCTATCCCCGACACGTTCTTTATTTCCTCCGGGCTTTGAAAGCATCCGTTCTCGGTTCTGTACGTTATAATGGCGCCGGCTAAGGAAGGGCCGATTCCGGGCAGCCATTGAAGCTCAGCGGATGGGGCTGTGTTTATATTGACGGGATATCGGGGCCCGGTGGGTTGAACCGTCCCGCCCGCAGCAGCTGGATTTGTGCCCGGCGCCAATTCTTCTTTCGAGGGAACATAAATCTTGTCCGAATCGCGCAAAACGGACGCGAGGTTCAGGGCGTCCAAGTTGGCGTCATCCAAAGGCTTTGCCAATTCTATGACTTGGTGAACGCGGCTGCCCTCCTCGACAGAATAAACTCCCGGGCTTTGAACAGCGCCTGCCACGTGAACCCAGATGGGCGGGGCTTTTTCTGGCGGAGCTCCGGATGTTTCCCCGGTTGTTTGCCCGGGGTTTGTATGGTCCTGGTCCCCAGAGTCTGTCGGAATGGGCGAAATATCAAAAGAAGATGGGCGAATTCCCTGCCACCAGATGCTTGCGGCGCCAAGCAACAATACGGCAGTAAGCGCATAAATCATCAAATCAGATCGTCGGCGCATGGG
>CAZXSP010000072.1:0-6691 GCA_964643285.1 uncultured Eubacteriales bacterium | reverse complement strand
GAGTTTGGGGAGATAAACGCTCGCCTTTACGACTATTCGTGGAGGGCGCAGTTTATATCCGGCGTGATGTTTCCCATGATGAACCTAATAAGTAACCTGGGCTACGTGATAGTCTGTGTGGTTGGAGGTATATTTGTAGCTCAAGCGCGTATCGCTATCGGCGATATCCAAGCGTTTATCAACTATTCCAGGCAGTTTACTCAGCCTATTGCCCAAACTGCCAATATAGCCAATATCATTCAGTCCACAGTGGCGGCGGCTGAGCGCGTTTTTGAAATTTTGGACGAACCGGAGGAGATACCGGATAGTCCCGGCGCCGGAGTACTTTATGACCCTCGGGGGGACGTCAGGTTCGAAAATGTGGAGTTTGGCTACAAAGCCAATACTCCTTTGATGGAAAACCTAAACATTGACGTAAGAAGCGGCCAGACAGTTGCTATTGTCGGGCCAACAGGGGCGGGGAAGACCACTTTGGTCAACCTGCTTATGCGGTTTTATGAAATAGACTCCGGCCGAATTGCCGTTGACGGTATTGATATTCGCGATATTACGCGGGCGAGCCTTCGAAGGGCTTTCGGGATGGTTCTGCAAGACACTTGGCTTTTTGAGGGTACGATAAGAGACAACATTGCCTACGGTCGCCAAGACGCGACCGATGAAGAAATCGTGAGCGCAGCCAAGGCGGCTTTTGCCGATCACTTCATAAGGACCTTGCCTGAGGGTTATTCTACGATCTTGAAAGAAGACGCGGGCAATATTTCCCAAGGCCAAATGCAGCTTCTGACTATAGCCCGGGCTGTGTTGGCCGACCCGGCTATGCTTATTCTGGACGAAGCTACCAGTAGCGTGGATACCAGGACAGAGATTCAAATTCAAGACGCCATGAAGGACCTTATGCGCGGCAAAACGAGTTTTGTAATCGCCCACAGGCTGTCGACTATAAAAGATGCCGGCCTGATACTGGTCATGGATCAAGGCGAGATAGTGGAGCAAGGAACGCATTTGAAGCTTTTGGCGGACAAGGGCTTTTACGCTGACCTTTACAACAGCCAGTTTGCTAACCACAATTCCGTAAAAGAAGAGGCCATGTAGGGTTTTGGGTCAGGTTTGAAAAGGGGCTGTGGGTATGACAGCCCCTTTTTGCGTTCTTAGAACGGGAAGAAACCGGGGAAAAGGTGAACCACAGAAAGCGCTCCCAGAACATACACTAGCCAGTGGATCTCTTTGCCTTTACCCGCTACAAGCTTAACGATGGGGTAGATAATGAAACCGGCCGAAATGCCGTCGCTTATTGAATAGGTAAAGGGCATCATAGCGATGGTGATAAAAGCCGGAAGGGCGTCGGTGAAATCAGCCCAGTTTATGTCTTTAACAGGCAACATCATCAATACGCCTACGATAATCAAGGCAGGAGCAGTGGCTTCGCCCGGGATTATCCCGGCCAGCGGCGCAAAAACAAGTGAGACCAAGAACAAAACGCCTACGACAACTGCCGTCAGACCTGTTCTGCCGCCTTCCGCAATCCCTGCGCTTGATTCCACATAGGTGGTGACGGTGCTTGTACCCAAAGCCGCGCCAAGGCAGGTTCCTACTGCGTCAGCCGTCATAGCTTCTTTAATCCTGGGAAGCTGCCCGTTTTTGTCCAGCATGTCCGCGCGGGAAGCTGTCCCCATAAGTGTGCCTACAGTATCAAAAACGTCCACAAACCAGAACGAGAAAATCGTCATAAATCCAAGGCCCAAGGCGCCTTTTATGTCCATCTTGAAAAGCAAGGGCGCTAAAGAATCGGGTTTGCCGATAATGCTTCCGGTTATGTGTGTGATGCCCATGGGGATTCCAATCAGTGTTGTTATGAGAATTCCAATGAGCATTGAGCCGCGAACTTTTAAAGACATAAGTATGCCTATGACTACCAGCCCTATGAGTGCCAGAAGAGGGCCTTTGTCGGTGAAATTTCCTCTGGTGATGAGCGTGGCGGGGTCAGATTGTATAATGCCCGCGTTGGAAGCGCCGATAAGCGCTATAAATAGACCGATACCTACCCCTACTGCTCGTTTCAGTGTTTGAGGAATTGCGGCGTCGATGATGTTTATGACGCCCGTGAGTGATAGCACCAAGAACAAAATGCCTTCCAAAAACACTACGCCCAAAGCAGCTTGCCAACCGGCTTTAGCTGCGACGGTGAAAGCGAAAAACGCGTTAAGCCCCATGCCGCTGGCTAAGGCGTATGGGTAGTTTGATAAAAGGCCGGCCAAAATGGTGGTTACCCCGGCGGCAATTACTGTGGCGGTCATAACGGGACCAAAAGGCATCCCGGCTGCCGATAATATGTCGGGGTTTACGAAAATGATGTAAGCCATTGTCATGAAGGTGGTGAAGCCGGCTATGATTTCCGTGCGGACATCGGTGTGGTTCTCTTTAAGCTTGAAAAATTTCTCCAGCAAGTCCTATGCCCCCTTAGGGATTCAAATGGTATTGTTCTGACTCACTGTAGCCTAGTTTCTGCATCCCCCCCGGTTATGATGTTGCCAAAGGCAATTTACAGCATTAGTTTACTATTGTTTACGGTAATTTGCTAGACACGAGTAAAAGTGACACATTAATTTGACATTAGAAATGTTGTAGTCAAATTTAAATATGTGTCAGGGTTTTCCCACAAACAGATAAAATTGCACTTGATCTACAGTTATCTCCTTTTGGGGGTTTAGGGTCATGCTTCCCCAAAGGTTGGTAATTACAGTCCTAACGGTTATATTGGGCGCGGTGTGTGTAATAACCATATCGTCTCGTGTAAAAACCGCTTCTCTGTGGCTCTCAGTATCGGGTTCAAGCCCTTGAACGTAATCGCGGAAAGACAATTCCCACAAGGGTACATCTTGGAAAGCCAAGGACACCTTTTGTTGGTAACGATCAAATGTGGCTAGGAATCCGTCCGCTTCTATAGATTCAACCGACTCGTATTTGTTTTGGGCGAAATCAAACATGTACTGATAATCTTTAACGTTTTCCACCATGCTTTGGGCGTTGTAAGACAAGTAAAAGTCGGGACTGTAGAAATCCAAACCGGCGTAATCGACGCCGAAAACGTTCTTGAAATCGGCCATTTGAAAGTCAGGAGGGAGTAACCTAACTTGGGCTAAATCATGGTTGCGTTCAAAATACAGTAGAATCTGCGCCATTTCTTCGTAGTCTTCGGGGTCAACCTCCGTTTGGGCGTGCACGATTGAACCTTCTGATAGCATATGGTTCCTTGTCAGCAGACTTTCCAAGCGATTGTTTTGGCTCCATTTGGAGACCGAAAAACTGCTCCACGGCCCCACGACCGCTAAAACTGTCACTATCGCCAAAGACACGGGCATCACTATGCTGCGTTTCTTCTTTGAAACCACGGAATAAATTGTGTACCCCAAAACCCACAGGCCAAGTACCGTTACATAGTAACGATTCTCGGTAATTCCGTAATATTTTATTCGAATGCCTATGGAGGCGAACATCATGAACAAGAGCGGGATTACGAATTTCGGGAAATAGTCGGAAAACTTCTTTGCCCATGTGTTGTCGCGGCTAAGGGGTTTAATGAACAGGGTAAACGCGGTGGATAGCAGGGCGTACCATAGCACTAAATGCGCCACCAGGCCTATTGGCCAGTTCCTTGTGATAAGAATTTTTGCGAAATACACGTATAGTACCAGTGTGTACACTGACAAAAGGGGCGCGATTACGAACAAAACCAAATTCCTTAAGACCTTCGGGTAGTCCGGTAAGCTTTCTGTGGCGTGGTTTTTGGGAATACCCGACATGAACAAAAATGGCGCCAAAAACGCGGCAGCAATATACCAAATACCAAGATAGGTGGTGTATCGAAGGTTCAAAGAAAACAACGACGATATTGTAAACATGATGGCAGATAATCCCAAGAACACTACGCCCGAAAACAGAACAGATACAATCCAATGGGAAAATAGCCGGACAACGTACATGTCCAGACCATTTTTCACGCCCAAGTGCGGGATAGCGAAGAACAATAGACTTAAGAACACGCAGATGGCGGCATAACGGCTAACACCCGCAAGGGAAAATCCCAAAAGCATCAAGTAGGTGAACCCTGTTACCACACTTCCAAGTGTTAACGATACAGCGTTGCCGGCAAGACCGGTTTGGGATCGGGCACCCGAGGTTTGTGTTTTTCTTTCCCAAAACAGTGTGGCACACCAGGAAATAAGAATTCCGGGTATAAGCGCGTATGCGAATCTATCCCTATTCCCCGGATACGGGCCCTGATAACCTGGCGGTAGGGGTTCCAAAGTTGAAATCAGCGTAGATGTCAGTATTAATGTGAGAAAGATGGAAGCCCAAAACCTTTTGAAGGTGGGGCCCGCGGCGCTTAGTATTTTCCCTAAAGTGTTGCGGAGTTGCACTGTGTTCACTCCTTTTGAAGGCTTCTGAACTGCCAACTTATGGACCGGTTAGGATTGTAAGTCATGACGCCCAAGAGCGCACTGTAGTTCCCTTCAGTTGTGTTGTGGCTTGCATTCGTTATTTCCGATAGTACAATAGTTCTATGTGCGAAGCTTACAATCTCACGACCTGATACTAACAGAGTCGCATCGCTCTTTTTGTTTGGCAAGTGCTTCTTTCAAAGATAAAGGTGGTCGCATTCGATGTTGGAAAAGATACGGTCTCTTTTTGGCGCGCAGGACATGACTGAAGGAAAACCCATGACCAACCTGTTAAGGTTTTCAATTCCTCTTCTTGTGGGTAACTTTGCCCAGCAAATGTATAGCACGGTTGACTCAATCGTGGTCGGCCGGTATGTAGGGGACAAGGCACTTTCAGCTATCGGGACTTCGTTTCCCGTTATCAACTTGCTACTGGTTCTTTTCATGGCGATAGCCACCGGCGTAGGCATAATGGTGGCACAATATTTTGGCGCAAAAGACAAAGTGGCTCTTTCTCACGCTATTGGCAGTGCGATCACTATGATTGTCATATCTTCCATAATTATAGTTGCCATAGGCATACCTTTTGCGGGGCCCCTATTGAAACTTACCAGAACCCCTGCTGAAACTTTTGAGATGGCTAAATCCTATTTGACCGTAATTTTGGCGGGCGTCGCGGCTGCCGGCTTATATAACATCAGTGCAGGTATTTTGCGGGGGCTAGGAAACACGGTTTTTCCTTTGGGCGCCCTGCTTCTGGCGTCCGTGCTGAACACTATTCTTGATATATGGTTTGTGGCCGGGCTTAATATGGGCATTGCCGGAGCCGCTTTCGCCACAGTTCTCTCCCAAGCGGTGTCTGCCGTTCTGTGCTTGACTAAACTGTGGAAGATGAAAGACGTTTTGGACATGAAGCCTTCTATATTGGTTCCCCACAAAGAATCTGTGGTTCAATTGTTTCGGCTGGGTCTACCTGCCGGAGTTACGCAGGCCATTTTCTCTATGTCCCAGGTGTTTGTGCAGTCCTTAACCAATAGTATGGGTTACCTAATAGTCACGTGTACAACCGCGGTGATGCGCATCGACGGTTTCGCCATGATGCCGAATTTCACGTTTGGCATGGCCATTGCCACGTTTGTGGGTCAGAATGTCGGGGCCAATAAGATGGATAGGGTGGCGCAAGGCACCAAGGATGTTCTAAGGCTGAGTTTGGGAACCTCGGTTTCCCTGGTAGTTTTGCTTGTTCTTTTCGGAGGAAATCTAATTAAGATGTTTACTTCCACCGATTTGGTCATTGTTTTGGGTATGCGCCAGCTCAAAATTCTGGCTTTGGGCTATATTGCCATGGCCATGAACCAGGTATTTGGAAGCGTTATGCGGGGCGCCGGCGACACAATGCCGTCCATGTGGATTTCTATGGTAACGACTGTGTTCGTGCGCGTGCCGGTTGCCTACCTTCTGGCGTGGTTTACCAGAAGTCCCGCAAACCCCAACGGTGCACCGGAAGCCATATTTTTCTCCCTCCTTATTAGCTGGGTTTTTGGGGCTGTCTTCACCTACTTGTGGTATCGGCGCGGTGTATGGAAGACAAAATCTCTGGTCAGGCACGTGCAAACTGCCTGACTTATTTCTACTTTTACCGGGCAAAGTGTCAATTAGTGGTCCCGGGAGGCAGTGAGCATGAGCAATAGCCTGAATTTTGAAAAGGCTGTCCCCATTGAGGTGCAAAAAACTATCTCGGTCCTTAAACTTGCCGGATTCGAGGCGTACCTTGTCGGCGGGGCAGTTCGCGACATGGTTTTGGGTCGTGTTCCAAAAGATTACGATGTGGCAACGGATGCGCTTCCTGAAGAAGTTTCCGGTTTATTCCCTCGGGTTATCCCTACGGGTGTGCAGTACGGAACGGTAACGGTGTGCGGCGACACAAATGTCGAGGTAACCACTTTTCGAAACGACGGGCCCTACCTTGATGGCAGGCGTCCAAGGGAAGTTCGGTTTTCCCACTCGATAAAAGAAGACTTACTTAGGCGAGACTTTACGGTTAACGCTTTGGCCCTTTCTGAAACCGGCGAAATTGTGGACTTCGTCGGTGGTTTTAGAGATCTGACTGAACTGCGGGTTATACGGTGTGTAGGGAATTCTCAAGTACGGTTTCGCGAAGACGCTTTGAGGATGCTGAGGGCCTACAGGTTTTCCGCACAGCTTGGTTCCCCCGGAAGACCGTTCGAAATAGATAAGTGCACCAGAAAATC
>CAZXSP010000071.1:4644-6747 GCA_964643285.1 uncultured Eubacteriales bacterium | reverse complement strand
GGATTCGAACCCACGGTCTCGTGCGTGACAGGCACGTATGTTAGGCCAGCTACACTACGCCTCCGCGTTTTAAATGGTGGGCGAAACAGGGCTTGAACCTGTGACCCCCTGCGTGTAAGGCAGGTGCTCTCCCGCTGAGCTATTCGCCCCAAATCAGGCTCACTTGCGAGCCGACGCTGATCCCTAGTATAGCGAAGGCCGAACACCTAGTCAAATAATAATTTGCCATAAAACCCACCCTTTTACGACGAAGAAAAATCTGTTTTTCGCATCGACCAGGAGATAGTTTCCGCGGCAATAAACCCACCGCCGATGGCCAAAGTAAAGTAGTAGGTGACCAATCGCCACACTACGACAAAAGTTCCTAAAATACGACCCGACAGAAACGGCGAAAAACAAATGGCCGAGCCCACTTCCGCACCGCCGCTGGCTCCGGGCGTTGGGACATAAGCCATTACCAAATACACTGTCATGCTCAAAGAAACGATTTGCATCGTCGAAAGGCCGCTCCCCATTTTTCTCAAAAGGAAGACAGGCACAGCGATGACAAACGCCCAATAGAGGATGCTCAATAGAAAGGCCAAAATAGCCGAGTTCCTTTTTGATTTGAAGGCTACAAGGCTTGTTTTAAAATCGTAGGCCGCGGAACTGATTTTCCTTACTGCCCTTTCCAGCCTTTCAGGCGGCAAAACCTTTCGTAATACTTTTCTGTCACAAACCCATTGTGCTACAGAGCTTACCGATTTCGGATATACGGTAGCCGTCACAAGCAAGGACAAGAACAGCAGGTATACGAACACGCCGAATCCCAAGACGAGCCTAGCTCCGGAACCCACCTGCCAAGAAAAACCCAAAAGAAATCCCGCCAAAGGCAAAAGCGCCCACAGAAAAAACCTGGTTGTAGCATGAAACACCGCTGCCAGGGTTACAGTTGCAGTGGCCTGCCCCACGCTCATTCCTTTTCTGTGCAAAAAGTATACTTTCAAAGGCTCGCCGCCCGTGTCGAAAGGCGTGACTCCAGCCATGAAAGAACCCATCATGGATATGCGCATTGCGTCACCAATGCCGATATCCCCACCCATGGCACGGGACAGAACCGACATGCGAAGTCCGTCTGAAAACCAGCTGGCAACCACCAAACCTGCCGCCAGCGCTATCGTCTTGACGCCCACCTGCAGAATACCGCCAAGCACGTTTTGACTTTGGGTAAAACGTAACACCAAGAGAAGACAAATCCCGCTAATTAAAAGAGATATGCTTCCCCAGATAAATGCTTTTTTAAGATTCAAGGCTCTGCTTACGCCCACCTTATCACCTGTTTCCATGATTTAAGAAACGCGAGCCGATAGACATATTTTAGCACACGCGCAAAGCACAATACGCAGTATGAGATTACTCGCAATGCGCAAAAAGTTGCCCGTTATATAGGACATGTTTACTTAATGACAAGCATAAAGTGAGTCATGTAAGGAGGCGAACATATTATGGACGATACCGTAGCCGAACTCCTGGAAAGGGAAGAAAACGCGAAAAAACAATATCAAGCTTTGATGGCTAGAACGTCGGGCGGTATAGGGCGCCAGCTTCTGGAGAAGATTCTAGCCCAAAAAATGTTCGAAATTGAAACGCTGAGGCTTCTGAACAGCGGAAAAATGCCGGACAGATTTTTGGGTTTTGGTACGGTTGTCGACGATGATGTGAATTTCAGAGAGTCTCCCAGCCCCCAGGCGTATGTGCTGGGCACCTTAAATAGGGGTATGCCCGTAATTCTCACTGAGAAGAAAGGCAATTGGATAGGTATCCAATTGTACGACGGAAAGACCGGCTGGGTGTTTCGCGATTACGTTCGCAGCAGCGACTAAGAATTAAGAAGAGGTGGCCTCACGACCACCTCTTCTGTTTGAACCTTTACTGTCCCGTAAACATTTGCGTAAACATGTAACCGTAAGGTCCACCCTTTACAACACCAATACCTATGTGGTCATACTGGACGTTTAGTATGTTTCGTCTGTGGCCATCGCTTTCCATAAGCCCCTTGTGGGCCATCTCAAGCGTTGGCGCCCCGGCCAAGTTCTCGCCTGCTATGTGATAGGCAATTCCCGC
>CAZXSP010000071.1:0-4544 GCA_964643285.1 uncultured Eubacteriales bacterium | reverse complement strand
AAAATATCCCTCATAATAAGATCCAGGCCCTTGGCTCCGTTGGTGAAAATGAACAACGTGCTTCCGTCGGGCGCCGGCAGTACATAGCGAGTGTAGCCGTTTGCCAAAACGCTTCCCGAAAGAAGCGTCATCGACAAAGTTAGAATTGCGAGCGCTATAACCTTTCTTTTGGTTGTCATACCTTGCTTCTCCTTTCTTGGCTTGAAATGCCAGAACTATGTAAACATAATATCGGATGGAGGGCCCGGCGGAAAACGCACCAACGACGTGAAAAGGCCCGTGGCAGGCCTTTTGAGGCTATCGTTTGGGCCTTGTGTCCATGAGATGCAGTTACTTTCAATATTTCTAGGTAATGGTAACGGTTGCCAAAGTCAGGGAGCCGGGGCGCAAAATTTGCGTCACCCGGCCCCGCCTGTTATTCCAGTGTCTGTTGCTAGCCCAAAGGCCTACAATCGTGTGTTACGAACGCCGATGATATCCATCCTTCGACCCCGTTGGGTAACCTAATCCTGACCCAATCGGGAGTATACTCCAAAACCGCCACAATCGTACCTGCGTTTGCCTGTGCTACTACCGCATAGGTTGTTCCCGGGCCTTGCCTAACGTTAACCAGATTTCCGGTAACCGTACCGCTGCAAACAGGGTGATGGTGTTTCAGGTGAATCTTGACCACAACGTTCAGTACTCTGGTTTTGAACACTCTGGCAACCAGCCGCACCACTTTGGTGGCCATAATTACGTGCTCGCCTTGGGTTGGCACTTCGTAGTTGGTGTGCTCAACTTGCACATCTACCCTTGCTACCATGCCCGGCTTAGCTTCCTTGAGTACTACGAACTCGGAGAATGGTATGGCAAAATGCAGTGTGTGCACTTGCTGGGTTTCATCCCCATACGGTTCGTAGATAATTCTTTGGGCAATGGCTCCGTCCACTATGACTTTTCCCGGGGCAACTATGACTCTTTTGACCTCAGGCGACGAGCTGGAATCGAGAACCGCCAAAACCGGTGGCTTTTCTCTTGGAACATCTACGATTTCTTTGACTATTCCCTGGGATTGGTTTTCACCGAGCACTTCTTGCACTCGCACTAATTCCTTTTCCAACCGCAGATTTGGAACGCCTGTTACATTGGTGACAACCTGAATTCTGTGAACCCGGATGACTTTGGCAGTTACAGCCAAAATGATCCTGACTTGAAGAGTTCGCCCATTCGGGCCAACGTCGATAGACACAAATTCAACCACTGCTCCTGCAACCACAGTCATGCCCGGCTGGGCTCCGGGTATTTCCACAAATGACTGGAACGGGATGGTAAAGTGGGCCACGTGCACCGATTGGCTTGGGACTTTTGCTTCGTAGATGACTCTCATGCTTATGGTGCCGTTAATTATAATCTTGTTGGGCAAAACCGTGGTGGAAGTGACTTGAATGGTGGAAACCTGGTCTATAATCCTTGAAGCTTTGGGTTTCACACAAGGGATTTCAAGGTTCTCCCTGACCACATATTGGGCCTCGCCTTCCCCAAGCACTGTCTCCGCGTTGATCGTCTCTTTTGTCACTTGCAGTCCGGGAACACCCGATACATCTGTGATAACTTCAATTATGGCCGTTTGAGTGACTCTCACCGAGAGGGCCGCAACCGCACGGATGGTTACTGATTTTCCATCCGGGCTAACCTGGAAGACCGCGTGTTCGATGGTAAGTGTGGGGACCGCAGTCATGCCTGGTTCCGCTCCCGGAATCTCCACAAAAGTGCTAAACTTGACCTCTGCATGGAACACGTGCACCGTTTGAGTTTCGGCGGTAGCTTCGTAGATAATAGCAAAATCTACCGTTCCATCTACAACTATCTTGCCCGGCAACACAGTGACCTTATCAATGGTTGTTTTGGCGACAAAGTCTATTACCGACCTTACAGGTGGTTTTTCCCTAGGCACTTTTACCGCTTGGCTGACGACGACTTGTGAAGTTCCTTCCCCCACCACTTCTTCTAACCGCAGTTCTTCTCGTTTGACATCGAGGGCATCCAGATCTAACACCCTCCTTTCGTTAAATACAAAGAATACCGTTTGGCTAGACTATCTATATGCCATCGGAATCCGTGGTGTGAAAAGCCAAACAAGAAGCCGCCACTTGGGCGGCTTCCGCATTTCCCTGTTTACTGGCAGATTATCGAGTTATGGGGGCTATTCGGCGGCTACTACTTCCTTAACCTCAGGAATCTCCTGTTTTAGGAGCCTTTCAATCCCGCCCTTTAGGGTCATAATTGCAAAAGGACAAGATCCGCAAGCGCCAGTAAGCTTTACTTTAACGATACCTTCGGATGAAACATCCACCAACTCAACATCTCCGCCGTCAGCCTGCAATGATGGGCGAATCTGTTGGAGTACTTTTTCAACTTTTTCCTTCACGCCTATCCCTCATTTCTAGGAAAGTCAATAATCATTTTCGTCTATTTTGTTCTCTTTCTCAATAGCATCGAGGAACTGTTGATCGTCAGTGAAACGTCTTGCCTGATCCATACACATTTTTACAATACGCTTTCTGGCCGAATAGTCAATTCTGAAAGTCTTGGTGGCTAATATCAAATCCTCCCCTGAGACGTTTTCCGCGTCTTTGTCAAAAGCGATCCTCTTGGCCCTTGTCACCAATTCTTCGAGTTCGGCGCAAGAAAAATTCTCTGTCAGTGAAACAACTGTGTCGTTCAAAAACTCCCTGACATCCCTTTGCCCCACATCCAGCGGCACTTTAACCCGCCTGCTTCCCTCGTAAAAACCCAAGTGTACCATGAGAATTTCAAGGCGCGCCCCAGGTCCGGGGTATAAAAAAGGTATCTTGTAATCGAACCTGCCCGCTCTCAAGAACGCTTCGTCCAAATGCTCAGGTACGTTGGTAGTGCCCACGATGATGGCCTCTCTGTCGGGCCTCCCAAGCCACTCTAGAAACTGAGAAAACACTCGTTGCGTTTCTTCCTCTGCTGACCCGGCCGAAGAACCCGTTCTTTTTCCAAACCGATCGATTTCGTCAACAAAAACTATAGCCGGAGACATTTTTTCCGCCAAAGTAATAGCGTTTTTCATGTTCTGCCCGGATTCTCCAAGCCATTTGGAATAAATGTTTTCGGTCACCAGATTAATGAAAGGAAGCTGCACTTCGCTTGACAATGCGTTTGAAAAAAGGCTTTTCCCTGTACCGGGCGGGCCGAAAAACAAAAGGCCTTTTGGCAAACCAAGACCAAAACGCCGCGCTCTGTCGGGCCTTTTAAGAACCTGGATAATGTATTTTGACACAAAATCTTTTATTGCGTGATAACCGCCTATGTCTTTGAAACTGAACTGGGGATCTCTCACTTCAAGAACACCTGATCGTTTTACCAGTTCAGATTTGAGTTGTTTCATCAAATCAGGGTCAAAACTTTTGGATTTCTGGTACGACTCCAAAAGCACGCTCTCCACTTGGTGTAAGTTGAGCCCGGACAAAGCCACGCCGGCGCTTTCTACTTGGGACCCATCGGGGTTCACCCCTAATTCTTCGCCAACCGATGCAATCAGATTCTGACGTTCCGCGGCGCTGGATGGGTCAACTTCAATGATGACAACATATTCTTTAGTGAATTCATCCATGATGCGGGATGCGTCCGAAGTGATAAGAATTACGGTGGAACCTTTGGAAATAACTTTTGGATCTATGGCCCACGCCCTTACCGCAGCCTGAAAGCCAGTGTCTGCTTCCCGTACATCAGATAAATTTTGCAGTATGAACACAGTGGAAGACGATTTCAGAAAATGATCTACTTCCTTTAGGATGCCCTTTAACGCTTGAAGCTCGACCCCAGCCTCCGGTCGCATTCGAGACGTCAGCATGGTCTCTCTCATGCTTTGCTTCTTATACGGCTCGAAAACGGGGCCGTCAGCGCCTTTTTGAAGCCTGCCCAACCCATCCCACGGGTCGTAAAGAAAGAAGTGGTCCATGTTCAAAAACTCAGCAGATGATAAAAGGAATGATTTAAGCTGATAAATTCTTTTGGGGTCTACAGTCTCAAAACACAAAATAGGCGAATAGTTTGCTCTTCGTTTGAGAACACCGGATTCTATCCACGATTCATCCAGAATGCTTTTCACAGGCTCTATCGTGCCTCCTTACCCGCAAGGCGAACTAACCCGAGTCTCCAGCTTAAGGCCTAACTCAGCCAGGGCTCGAACCAGTTCTTCGGTAACTCCGTCTCCCATTCGCTCAAAAATACTGATAACGCCGCCTGGAAGTATCTCCAGCTCGAAATACGAAAGCTTTGGTTTAAGTCTGATGCAAACAGACATCACGATACGGGAACTTTCTGTCTATCTTTGGCTTTTTGGGGTAGGTCGGCTTCTATTTGTGACGACGATTTCGGGGTTATGGACACGGGAATGGCCCACAATCCCAATTCACGCAATGCGTTTTGAAGAACTTCCGCTTCGGCAAAACACTCTTGCCCCGGAAAGCCTGAGAAATCAAACTTCACTTTTCCTCCCAACCCCACCTCGATGTCTATTTTTCTGGACATCA
>CAZXSP010000070.1:5433-6832 GCA_964643285.1 uncultured Eubacteriales bacterium | reverse complement strand
CTCAGAATAAGCCGAAGAATGGTTGTTTTTCCGGATCCGCTCGGCCCTTGGATAGCGAATTTTTCACCTCGACCAACGCGAAACGATACTCCGCCCAGGATAGCTTCTTTTTGCGGATAATTGAATTCAATCCCGGAAAATTCCAACAAAATCTCATCAGACCCCAACACCACAGCGTCCGCATGATCTTTGTGTTCCTCCTGCATAATCTCCGAAGCCACTTCCACACGTCTGGCGCCGGCAAGATTCTGTTGAAGCAAAGTCCAACTTGCTGTAAGCCCCGATAGCCTTCCAAAAGGAGCTCCTGCCAATTGAAAAACACCAACTGCCTGACCAAGGTCGATTTTGCCCTTGAGAACCATGAAGCCGACCACAAATGACAATCCCACCAGGGAAAAGATCTGAGTTAGGCCGGCGACACCCAGCTGCAGCCCAACAAGGTTTCCCCTTTTCTCCCCAAGACGACATTGATGGTCTAGTACTCGCGATAAGCGGCCCAGCATCGTGTTTTCCGCGGCTAATGACTTGATTACCGCCAAGCCACCAAACATTTCCGTAGTGGTGGCAGTTTGTTCTTCCAATCCCTTTTGGTATTCGTCACTAACTTGCCTAACCGGTTTGGCCAGCGTGCCGCCAATTAACGCCGACAAAGATCCCATGATAGCGACCGTTGCCAAAACCTCCGGAACCCAGACGGCTATCATTATTACGGATGATACGATAATCGAAAAGTCACCGACCATTCTCTGAAGAAGTTTTATGCTTTGCTTTGCTGTTTCTACATCGTTCGTCAATACGGAAACTGTATCGCCGACCCGGTGGCTGGCCCAATGCTCCATTTTGGCCCCCATGGCGCGGGAAAACACTCGTTTTCGCATACCTAAGGCCGCGTTTTCCATAACTTTAGCGGTAAAGTAGTCGGAAAACCCGACACAAAACCCCATTATGACGGCGGCCAAGGCCAGTAGAACACAACTTCTGGACACTAAAGCCAGATCCAAAGCGCTAATCGAATCAACTAAAGTTGCTATGGAGCGGGCCACGATCGGGCCGTTTGTAACGCCCCCGATAATAGCCAGAAGCAAAGCTGCGGCATACAAGGATCTGGAAGAATCGATGTAACCTAAAATTGAGCCGAACTCTGTTTTCAGGTCTGTTACCTTTTTCATAACGCTGCCCCCAGAGAATTCTTGAAAAGATCGGGGTAAAGAATGCCGTCTGCAAGCAGGTCTTCGTGGGTTCCTTGCTCCACGATTTTGCCGTTCTCCATGACCAGAATCAAATATGCGTCCTTTGCGATATCAAGCCTGTGAGTAGCGGCAATGCAAGTTCTGGTTTTCAATGCCGGACGCAGACTGTTCCACACCCTCTCTTCGGATTGCTCATCCAGGAAACCCGT
>CAZXSP010000070.1:0-5333 GCA_964643285.1 uncultured Eubacteriales bacterium | reverse complement strand
CGCATGTTCTCGGCTTTTTGGGCAAAACGTTCCTCGGCCCAAGATTCGGCGGAAAACGATTTGATGACAGCGGCGCCTTCCATGAGGTTGGTAGCTTGGGAAGCGCCGTTCCCTATATCTTTCTGCAATGAGGCAGATCGGCCTGTTACGGGTTTTGACAATAGCCCGCTTACAAAAACGATCAAAGGACTCGTAATAGCCGTGGCCAAGGCAACCTGCCAGTTGAGGTAAATCATGAAGGAAGCTGCAAATACAGCGCTGAGAATCCGACGTGTCAAAAGGTATATTTGATTTGGGATTTGCGAGGATGTGTTGACATCCGCAGTAAGCCGTGACGACAAATCCCCTCTTGATAGGCGATCAGAACGGAGTAAAGGCATTTTCAAAACGTTTTCCAGGAGTGCCGTCCGAAGGTTTTTGGCGAGCCTTTCTGCGGATTTCGCCCTAAACCCAAATGAAAGCCAATTTAAGCAGGAGCTTAGCGCCCCCAAAACCAAAAACACTAAAGCCCAACGCGTAACCAGAAGTCTGTTTCCCACAGACATGGAATCCAAAAGCACCTTGAAAGCAAACGCCATCCACACAGAATCCAACGACTGCAGAAGAAGAAACGATATGAATCCGAAATAGAAACGGTTGGGGTGTTCCATATGTGTGAAGAGATGCCCGGTACCCGATTTTGACACGAAAATGTTGTCAGGCGCCCTACTCACTTAAAGCATCCTTTCAAATAATTTGCAAATGACATGCACATTATAAGCATCGAGATAAAAGAAATCAATGCACAGATTATAATATTTTGTTCATGAGCCAATGATACTGCATTTCGCTATGTAAAAGGTGAAAGACGAGTGAATGAACCAGGGGAGGCGAAATTTAGGGGTATCACAATAATCGGCGAGCAACCCGATTATTACTTTAGGCGGTAAACACATGTCAACACTCAAAACGTTTCTGTAGGTGATTCTTTGTGATAAGCGAATACAAACAGTTCTATGATGAGGCGCCTTTAATTTTCACTTTGAGTGAGGTGCTGTATCAAGAGAACGGGCGTCCTCGGGATTTCCAACTGGTGAAAGCTAACCCGGCTTTTGAAAAGGTTTTTGGAATCAGACCGGAAGAAGTGGTAGGCAAGAACATGTCGGAATGGCTTTTCAATTCGGTTGAATCTGGCGGCCGATGGTTTTCCGCGTTTAGTGAACTAGCCCTGAGTTCCGGCCGAAAAGACTTTGAAGAGCCCTTGGAAATAAAAGGTGATTACTACATAGTAACAGCTTTTGCCCCGTACAAAGGTTTTTTAGGTTGCCTGTTTCATAAGGCCACCAAGTTCAAAGAGGCCAAAAGGCGGTTTGAGGAAAGTGAGGCACAACTGGCCGCAAGCCAAGCTTTGAGCCAAAGTATATTTGACAACTCCCCCTTCGGGATTATTACCTTCACCGTTTTAAACAAAGGCAGGACGCTTCATGATTACATCGTTCACAACATAAATTCCACAGCACTTAGAATGCAAGGTTGGAGAAAACAGCAAATCATCGGAAAACCGTTGAGCAGTGTACGGGTTGGGGATACCGAATCGCCCTTATTACCCGTATTTCAAGAAGTCTTCAAAACCGGCGAAACCAAGACCGGCGCAATAAGGTTTGGATCAGGCAAACAAGACGATCGTTGGTATCACAACACTGCCTTCAAGCTGCCCACCCGCGAAGTCGTGACGGTGTTTTACGACATTACGGAACAAAGGCAAGCAGAGGAAAAGCTTCGAACCGAAAGAGAACGGTTAAGAGTTACACTCCAATCCATCGGTGACGGGGTGATCGCCACTGATAGAAACGGCAGAATCAACTTGTTGAACCCGGTGGCAGAAGAGCTCACCGGCTGGAAACTCCGACAGGCAGCAGGCCTGCCCTTGACCACTGTGTTCGACATTTATAACGAGGGTTCGGAGACATTTGTGAAGGACCCCGCTTCTTTGGTACTGCAAACCGGAAAGACTGTGACTCTGGCAAATCACACTGTTCTCAAAGCCAAAGACGGCGAGGAGAGGGAAATCGCGGATAGTGCAGCTCCCATCAAGAATGCCCAAGGAGATATTCAAGGGGTCGTGCTGGTGTTCAGAGATGTAACGGAAGAGAAGCGGCGCGAGAACAGAATCAGGTTTCTGAGCTATAGGGATTCACTTACAGAGCTCTGTAATAGGGCTTGTTTGGAAATGAATCTGCAGAAGCTCAGCAAAAACGGGCAAAACAGTTATCCGGTTACGCTCATGATGGGGGATTTAGACGGTTTAAAGCTTATTAACGATGCGTTCGGGCATACGGTAGGCGACGAAGCGTTGCAAAAAGTCGCCGAAGCCGTCCGTGAATCTTGTCGGCCTACAGATGTAATAGCACGATGGGGCGGAGATGAGTTCGTAATTGTGCTGCCGGGTACTGGCGCCTTACAGGCGCAAGCTATCTCCGAAAGAATACGAGAGAACTGCAAAAGAATCAAAGTTGCCGATACTCACCTCAGCATTTCTTTGGGTTACGCAACCAAGCAAAACGGCGAGAAAGAAACTTGGGAGGACTTACTGAAGAAAGCTGAGGACAGCATGTACAGAAGGAAAATGCTGGGCGCCAAGAGTTATCGCAGTATTGTGCTTGCGTCGATGAAGAACACGCTGTTCGAGAAAAGTTTTGAAACAGAGGAGCACGGTGAGAGATTAGGCGGTTTTTGCAGGCGCATCGGGGAAGCTTTGGGCCTTAGGCAGTATCGAATAGATGAGCTTCAGGTGCTGGCGATGCTGCACGACATCGGTAAGATTGCCATCGACGGGTCGATTCTCCGAAAATGCGGGCCTTTGACCGCGGCTGAATGGCAAGAAATCAGAAAACACCCGGAAATCGGTTACAGAATAGCGCAAACAGTGCCGGAACTTGTGGACATCGCCGAATACATACTGGCGCATCACGAAAGATGGGATGGAAACGGTTATCCCCGAGGATTGTCCGGCGCGGAAATTCCTTTGGCCTCAAGAATTTTGGCAATAGCCGATGCCTACGATGTCATAACCCAAGGCAGACCTTACAGAAAGGCGCGGTCCGGCCAAGATGCGCAAGACGAATTATTGAAATGCGCCGGTGCCCAATTCGATCCCCAGATCGTGGACATTTTTCTAAAGTGTATTAATGATCGGCCAAGTTCAGCCGGAACCGGTGGTGGCGAACTCTCTTAGATCGAGGAGGCAATCCAATGCACGCTGAAATCCAAAAACAACTGTTCGGTCAAAAGATATTTGACAACTCGCCCACCGCCATCATTATCTACGAGGTACAAGGGGACGGCATGACCAGTATGGACTATATCATCCGCAGCGTTAACCGGGCCTGTTTGGATATTGAAGGGTGGACGGAAAAGACAGTCATAGATAAGCCATTGGGCGTTATAAGGACGGCAGCAGACAAGTTTGGGATAGTGCAAGTTTTTCGCCAAGTTTGGAAAACAGGCAAAAAGCAGCATTATCCCGCTAAAGGTTATGACGAAGGCGGTAAGGTACGCTGGTTTGACAATACAGTGTACAAGCTTCCTTCCGGCGAGGTAGTGGCGGCTTATCAAG
The DNA here is from genome assembly GCA_964643285.1 of uncultured Eubacteriales bacterium. GTDB lineage: Bacteria > Bacillota > Sulfobacillia > Fermentithermobacillales > Fermentithermobacillaceae > JAXGZG01. The sequence continues at coordinate 1,738 of CAZXSP010000070.1, read as the reverse complement.
ATGTTACGGAAAAAATACAAGCACAGGAAGAATTGCACGCGGAAAAGGAACGGTTGAAGGTTACTTTGTACTCGATTGGAGACGGTGTTATCGCCACCGACAACCGGGGGCGGGTGCAGGTTGTAAACCAGGTGGCCGAGGAGCTGACCGGATGGACGCAAGAGGAAGCCGAAGGGCAACCGCTTGCCACAGTGTTCAAAATCTTTAATGAATGTACCGGTGAGGCAGGCGAGGATCCTGTTCAAAAAGTGTTGCGATGCGGGCAAATCGTTGGGCTCGCTAACCACACAATTCTTAAATCCAAAAAAGGTGTATCAAAAGCTATAGCCGATAGTGCCGCGCCTATAAGAGACCAAAACGGTCAGCTTATCGGGGTAGTTTTGGTGTTTCGCGATGTCACTGATGCTCGCGAGAAAGAAGCCAAAATAGAGTATCTGAGTCTCCGGGATTCGCTCACAGGTTTACATAACAGAGCTTTTTTTGAAATCGAACTGGACCGCTTGGGAAATGATCCCGCCTGTCACCCCATGACCTTAATAATGGGGGATATAGACGGCCTCAAGCTTATAAACGATGCGTACGGCCACGAAACGGGTGATCTGGTTCTGTCCAGAATCGCAAAAGGCATTCGAGCCTCTTGCCGGACTACAGATTATATCGCCCGTTGGGGCGGTGATGAATTTGTTATTCTGCTATCGAGAACAACGGAATCCGCCGGACAGAAAATTTGCGGCCGGATAAAAGAAACATGCAATCAGTTGCAGGTTTCAGAAACTGCTTTGAGCATTTCCTTGGGTTACGCTGTTAAAACTGATGTTCAAGAAACTTGGCAGAACGCGCTCAAAAAGGCCGAAGACAATATGTATCGGAGCAAGCTATTGGGGGCCAAAAGCTACAGAAGCACCGTCTTGTCATCCATCAAAAATGCTTTGTACGAACGCAGTTTCGAAACTCAAGAGCACGGTGAACGGCTTGCCCAGTTTTGCCTAGGAATCGGCCGTGCCATGGGGCTATCCGAAGATAGGCTTGACGAGCTTCAGGTGCTGGCTATGCTCCATGACGTGGGCAAAATAGCTATTGACGGACATATACTGCGGAAACCCTCCAGCCTAAGCAAAGAGGAAATGGAAATTGTGAAGAAACATCCTGAAATCGGGTACCGTATTGCTCATACAGTGCCTGAGCTTTCCAGTATCGCCGATTATATCCTAGCCCACCACGAAAGATGGGACGGCAACGGGTATCCAAGGGGATTGGCGGGAAACGAGACACCGCTACTGGCAAGGATTCTTGCCGTGGTTGATGCCTACGACGCCATAACTCAAGACCGGCCCTATCGCAAAGCAAGGTCTGCTCAAGAAGCAAAAGAGGAATTGCTGAGGAACGCCGGTACACAGTTTGACCCCGAGATTGTGGCGATTTTCTTGGCTTATTTGGACGATGACACAGATCTGCTAAGTGCTCTTTGCCCGGCTGATGACTAAACCGAGAATCTAGGTACCAGCGACATAGGTCAGTCGCCATCTGGGTAACAGGGACATAGGTCAGCCGCCATCTGGGTACCAGCGACATAGGTCGGCCGCCATCCAGGTGCCAGCGACATATGTCGGCCGCGATCTAGGTACCAGGGACATAGGTCAGCCGGGATCTAGGTACCAGCGACATAGGTCAGCCGTCATCTAAGTACCAGCGACATAGGTCAGCCGCGATCTAGGTACCAGGGACATAGGTCAGCCGG
>CAZXSP010000069.1:0-6834 GCA_964643285.1 uncultured Eubacteriales bacterium | reverse complement strand
TGCGAGACCAAGCATAAGGCCATCCCTCGGGCCCGCGCCCCATCCGGCGTCCAGGTAGAAATATGTCCCCCAACCGATTACAAAAATACCGAAACACAACATGGCAATCCGGCCGAAAATACTTTGGACGTTGGGAACCAATGAGCTTTTTTCAATAAGATCAACGAAAAAACCCACGAAGTACATGTTGAGGATAGTGCCGCGGCCGGGTATCTGCTTCATCAAAACGTCAATGAGGATAATAAACGCCCCGACGATTTGCGAAACCTGTCCCAGACTTAGTTTGGTGCGTGCGGAAAGGCCAATATGAAAAGTATCCCACGGGGAGGCTCCCAGCTCGCAATGGACCGCGAATATGATACCGACTGCGAACAAGAACAAACCAAACATTAGCCTGAAAAGCTTTCGAAAAGACTTCATAGGCGACACCTTTTCCTAACGTCGTCACTTTACCAAACGATAACTATATTGTACTAAAAATCGGCCGCCTAAACGAAACAGCTTCGCGGTTATTCGGGGAGATTAACATGCCACAAGCGGCTTTGTTTTCACTGTTGTTTTTCGGTACTTTTGCAATTTATCTGTCGTTGGGTTTGTACACGATTCATCGTAACCCCCGCGCGGAACTGCATAGGATATTTTTAGGTGTGTGCATTTCCTTGTCCTTTTGGTCTTTGGGATTTGCTATGGCCAATAGTGCTCCAACACTTGAAATATGTTCGGTGTGGCGTCGAATGTCGGCCATAGGTTGGGGCACCATTTATTGCCTTTGGCTTCATTACTTTATAGTGCTGACAGGTAACAAGCGATTAGTTGAAAACATCGCAATGCGCCTTTTGTTGTATGCGCCGGCAATAATATCGGTGTATGCCTTTTCGATTTCCCCAAAAATAACCGCTACACAGTTCAACTTTGTACTGACGCCGCGCGGTTGGGTGAATATTCCCGTCTCCAACGGGTGGACTGCCTTCTTTAACGTTTATTACATAAGCTATATGTCTGTTGTCAGCGGCTTGATATGGAATTGGCGGAATAAGGCGCAAAATGAGCAGACGAAAAGACCGGCAACCATCCTTTTCTTTGCGACGATTCTGGCGTTTCTCTTGGGCAGCGTTACAGACGTGATATTGAGCACCGTTCTCAAAGGCCCTGTGCCGCAAATGGCGCCAATCTTCACTCTTTTACCCACAACTATCATTTATCTTTCAATGCGTCATTACCGACTTATGCCCGACGAGAATGACAATTCCGAGTTCACTGCGATGGCGCCTGACAGCGATTCAAAACTATACTATTATTTATCGTTTTCATTTCTGGCCGCCGGCATAATAAGCGCTTTATCCCACTTGTTGTCACACTTGCTTGGGCAGGCCGACGAAGTGCATTGTACCTTGCCTGCAAGCTCTGTCATTTTTTCTTTAGGCGTAATCATCTTGTTGCTCCAGCTCGTAAAGTCTGAAAAAGTCAAAAACATGCTACTCCTGACCACAACTTTACTTAGCGTCCCCTTAATAACATTGCTGTTTAGAGATTTTGCCGCCAGGACAATTTGGGTTTTTCCCATAATGCTTATGACGATTTCGCTTGTTTTTGACACCCAACTGCCTTTAACATTGTTCACTTTGGTCTCTATCGGCACCCAAGTCATGCTCAAAATGTATGCCCCCCGCGAAACCGTGCCCTTAAACGAATTTCACTACATGGCAAGGATTGGCATGTTTGTCGTAGCCTTTTTCGTGGGTTCTTATGTTAATCGCACCTACGTGACAAGGTTGAGGGAGAATACTTACCAAGTACATTTTCAAAAGCTCGTTTCGGAAGTGTCTTTTGACTTTGTAACCATTAACCAGCACAATGTAGCAAGCAAAGTACGGCACATGCTGTACAGAATCGGCGCCTTCTTCGGGGCAGACAGGGCTTGTTATTTTCAGCTTTCTCCCGACGAGGATGCCTTGAGATGCATCTACGAATGGCGCAGCCGCGACACAGCCTCCCTAACCGATGCCGCACACGAAATGCGTATACGCGAGTTTCCTTGGTGGTTCGAAAAGATCAAACTGTGCGAACCGTTTTATATAAAAGACGTGAACAACCTCCCGGCCGAGGCGTTGGCAGAAAAAGAGTATCTTAGCCGCCGACACATCAAATCTACAGTGATAGTACCCATTAGCGAGAATAGCAGGATTATGGGGTTCCTTGGCATCGATTCGATTACTTCAGATCAAGTATGGTCACAGAAGCACATCACGCTACTGCAAACACTGGCTAATTTGCTCGCGGACGGGCTGACAAAAGTGGAGGCAGAGGAGCAAATCGCATATCTTGCTTACTACGATCCCCTAACCGGCCTTCCCAACCGAACTCTATTTTCGGACAGGCTGACACAAGCCATAAACCTGGCTCAACGAAACCAAAGACTAGTGGCGGTATTCTTTTTGGATTTGGACCACTTCAAAATGGTCAATGACAGGCTGGGGCACAACGGCGGTGACACAGTAATCGCCGAAATCGGCAGACAGCTTGCCGGGTGTATTAGAAAAACAGACACCGTAGCACGCTTCGGCGGCGATGAATTTCTCATAATGGCGAACAACCTTACGGATATTGATGGTGTTAACACAGTAGCTGAAAAGCTTATGGCGGTCTTCGAAGAACCTTTTAATGTTCTAAACAGACAATTCTACATCAGATGCAGTACCGGTATAGCGATCTATCCCTTTGACGGACAAGAGACGGAAACCTTGATAAAACATGCCGACATCGCTATGTATACGGCCAAGTCCAGAGGAAGAAACCAGTATGTGGTGTGTACCAAAGAGATAAGAGATGATGTACGGCGAAACATAATGCTTTCCAGCAGTCTTTATCGGGTTCACGAACGCGGGGAACTGAGTGTGCACTACCAGCCGCAAATCAACATCGAGTCCGGCCGGATTACCGGTTTTGAGGCACTGGCACGGTGGAACCATCCCAGATGGGGGATGATACCGCCGGCTGTCTTCATTCCCTTAGCCGAAGCTAACGGAACCATCAACAGCATAGGCGAGTGGGTTCTCAGGCAAGCAGTTCAGCAAGCTAAAATATGGCAGGAAAAGAATCTGCCGCATTTCCGAATGGCTGTAAATTTGTCAACAGTACAGCTGAAAAATCCCCATTTCGTAACCAACGTAGACAGAATCCTAGACGAAATCGGCCTCGACCCAAAATATTTGGAACTGGAGATCACAGAAAGTATAGCTACCAAGGAGTCAGATTACATAGTGGACGTTCTGAACAGACTGAAGCGCTTGGGGGTCTCCATTTCCATTGACGATTTCGGCGTAGAATACTCCTCACTCAATCGGCTGAAGACATTGCCCATAGATCGAATCAAAATTGACATCCAATTCATCCACGGAATTGAGAAAAGCGAAAAAGACCAAGCCATTATCAAGGTTATCATCAATTTGGCCAAGAGCCTCAGCCTTCGGGTAGTCGCCGAAGGAGTTGAAACTGCCGAACAACTGGAATTTCTAGCTCAAAAAATGTGTGACGAAGTGCAAGGGTATTACTATTACAGACCCATGCCGGCTGAGGATATCGAGTCGCTATTGAAATCATGTCCCGGTCGGAAAATCAGTTGAAAGTGTAATCGGCTTAGGTCACGAGTTAACAGCTGCCAAACAAGCTTCAATAAAGCGGGTTTTACCATCGATATAGGCATCAATGTCGTTGACACATTCGTTAGCCAAACTCCTCTTCAATTCACCGTATTCCTGCACAGCTTCGGGGTTCTGCCTTAAATAGTCTCGAAACGCCAAATGCCGACGCAATTCGGGGCTATCCGACGGGCAAACATACAAATGGTGGGACATAAAATCGGTGCTATCGCAGTTGAAAACCTCGCGGCCGCGAATACCGTAATCTCCCCGGTGTTTGTATCCACATTGGGCTAACAACTCTACTATTTTGGGAAAACCGTCCATGTTTCTTATTTCCACATCCACATCGAGTATAGGTTTGGCAGGCAGACCCGAGACAGAAGTACTGCCAACGTGGTGCACGTCCTCAATATGGTCGCCAAGCACTTCCTTCAAATAGGCCTTTAGCCGCTCAAACTGTTGCGCCCACGAAGGATCATACGGCGCCACGACTATTGGCTTTTGCCATTTCCCCCTCCGAAAGATGGAAGTGTAAACCAGCTTTCCGCTTAAGCGTTGTGACCGCATTAAATCGATGGTGCTGACTGTCTCCCCGAAGGGCTCCAAGGGGGCAAATCTATATTCGGTCACTACCTGCCGTCCAAGCGTGATATGGGGATTGTACGGCCGGGAATCCAGGCTGAACCCGCGGCTTCTTAAAGCCTTACTCAAGTCGTTTTGTAGTTTCAACAACTCGCGGGTCCGCTTTATGCCGGCCCACCAAATATCGCCGCCGGGCCTTTTGAAGCGTCCGATAGCGTCAACAGTAAGTTCAAAAGGTTCAAAAGTAAGGCCGGTCATCGCTTCCTTAATGGCATTTACTTGAGTCTCATTGCATTCTCCCATAAAGGCAAGCGTAAGATGCAGGTTTTCTTTTGTGCTGAAACGCCCGCTTCTTGAATTGCGGCGTATTGCGTCTTGAATATCGATAAGGCGAGATTTGGTTGCCGTATTAAGGTTTATGGCGATAAACAGTCGCATGGCCCCACCCCAATATAAATTACTGTATCAGGCGTAAATCTCCTTCACCGGCACCAGTTCATGTTCATCTTGATGGGGTATCCGCCTTTCGTAAAACGTGTACCATATCAGCATAAGCGTACCTCGCAGTATGGCAGAAGCTACAATACCAAGCCACAAGCCGTTTAAACCCATCCAACGGGAAAATAGCCAGCAAAAGCCGGGCCTTAACAGGTTTGAGGCGATGCTGGATACACTTGGAGGGAGTGTCTCTCCCATGCCTCGAAAAACCCCAGAGCAAGCGCCTTCGAACGCCATAAACACTTGGCTTATAGCCAGAATGCGCAAGTACGTAGCCCCCATATCTAGGATCTCGGGCGGCTCTTTCAAAAACAGCGCAAAGAAGAAGCGTCCCCCAAAAACCAGCAGCAATGTCACCAACACTTCCCATGCCAATAACACCGCAACCGATAGGCGGTATCCGCGCCGTATGCGGCCCCACTTTCTTGCTCCGAAATTTTGTCCCACAAAAGCGGTAATGGCAGAAGAGAAACCGCCCCCTATGAGCCATGAAAGCGACTCAATTTGGCTACCCACACGTTGAACGGCCACAGCCGTTTCGCCGTGCCAAGCAGAAACCATGCCCGTTACTACCATTGCCAAAGCGGTAAAAGCAGCGCTTTCTACAGCAATAGGCAAACTCCAGCTCAGTATCTGACGCACTTTTTCACCGGATATGGCGCCAAAGATGCGGAACTCTTGGAAAGGCCTTTGAGGATGACGTTTGGAAAAGTACACGAACAGCGCCAGCACAACGCCCTGCGCTATTACTGTGGCGATAGCGGCTCCCCGAACGCCCCACTTGAACCCCAAGATCATCAAAGGGTCCAATATCATGTTCACTACCAAACCCAAAGCGTTGGCCCAAAAAGTGAGCCTGGAGTTTCCGGCGCCGTTAAAAGAACCTGTAATTGCAGCCGACACATACGTAAGCGCGGTCCCAAAACCCACAATACGCAGATAGGCACAAGCATTTGAGAATACGCCTTGTTCTTTTACCTGCAAGAGCGAAACCAAAGGTCCCGCGAACACGAGCAACACAACCCCGTAAGCCGCGCCCAAAATAAGCGCCATCCTCACGGAAGTCTGGGCGTATTCCTTGGCGGTGTCCGTGTCGCCTCGGCCCAGGTTCTGGGCAGTGCCGATTTCCGAGCCCATGCGCCCGATCATAAGAAGCGCCATGCCAAGCCACATAAACATACCTGCCAGACCGCTGGCCGCTACGGCAGTGACCGAATTCTGCATTCTGCCAAGCCAAAACATGTCTGTCAGGTTGTACGCCATTTGCATGAGCTGGGTTCCCATTATGGGGAAAGCTACCAGTAAAAGTTTTCTTAGAATATTGCCTTGTGTTAAATCGAATGCTTGTTCTGACATTGGTTTTCTCCATCCCGCTTTTGTATCTCTCTTAAGTATAGGGCACTGTCAAGCCCGCCAACGAACCTTTGTACTGCCGGGCAAAAAGTGAAGGAATGCCTATGTAGCCGGCATCCCTTCACCTTACACTTGTTTTGTGGATGCTACCCTTTTTCCAGAAAATGCTCTAATGCCTTATTGGCTATTGCCCCATAGACTACCGAGGGGCCGCCGCCCATTACCACCGCCACTCCTATTGTCTCTTTTACCTGCTCCGGTGTGGCGCCTACTGCTAAAGCGTCGTGGACGTGGCAGGCAATACACCCCTCGCAGCGGACTGCAATGGCGATACCTACAGAAATCAGTTCTTTTACAGCCTGAGGCAACGCTCCGTCCTTCACTCCCGCTTCGTGGAGTTGACTAAAACCTTTCATAACTTCGGGGATATCTTTGGAGAGTCCCCCCATTCCTTTTAGCACTTCGTTACGCAGTTCCGGGTAGTTGGTTTTAACGGCCATTATTCCACCCCCTATCTTGTTGTCTCTCTTCGCCCCGACCTACTGTTTATCTTGCCCGCTGATTATCATTTTCCTGTGTTGACCTTTAACAATTGGATATGCTATGGTTCAACATAACTGAATAACATGACGCCTCATCGTTCCTGTTGGATGGTGAGGTAGAGGCGCGGTGACCATGAGTACCTTCCGGAGAACGGCATCTGTGAAGGAAGGGTAAAGGGGTTACCGCCGAAGCTAAAGAGGGTGCCGAACCTTTTTTG
>CAZXSP010000068.1:0-6889 GCA_964643285.1 uncultured Eubacteriales bacterium | reverse complement strand
TGGTTGCCGGCCTGGTAATAAATTCGGAAAAAGAAAGCCCAAAACTTGAAATGACGGTGCCGTCATTTCACAAACCCGACAATTTCAAAGCTTTGGCAGGTGAAAAAGGTCTCGACCTTGTTACTGTTGTGAGTTTCTTTGTGGAGGAACACCGCATTAGCGGCGCCTTATGTCAAAAAAGTGACGGTGTGGGGTTACCATGATAAAAGTGTTGATCGTAGATGATTCCGCAATTGTCAGAAAAATACTTAGCGAACAATTGTCAAAGAGCCCAAGTATCGATGTAGTCGGAACCGCGCCCGACCCGTATGTGGCAAGGGACAAAATCGAAAGATTGAAACCGGACGTAATAACTCTGGACCTCGAGTTGCCTCGTATGGATGGAATCACCTTTTTGCGCCGTATCATGAGATATCATCCTCTGCCGGTCATAGTGGTAAGCTCGCTTACCCCGAAAGGCAGTGAATTGGCCATTGAAGCTTTGGAATCGGGGGCGGTGGACGTGGTGTGTAAGCCGGGTTCATCCTTCAGTGTTGGCGATCTCAGCAGGGTGCTTATTGACAAAATCAAAACAGCTTCAAGGGTGGCGATGGGTAATCTACCCCACCCCATTCCTTTGTTGGGGGCACAAAAACAACCTGTTGGTGAAGCCTACGACCCGGTTGATTCCGTCGTACGTTCAGATCTTCCTCAGCTTACACTTTCAAAAACTACTTACAAAGTGGTGGCCATAGGTGCCTCCACGGGTGGCACCGAGGCCATAAAACAGGTTCTTGTGAGGTACCCGCCTGACGCGCCGGGAACTTTGGTAGTTCAACATATGCCCGGGGCTTTCTTGGATTCTTACGCTCAAAGACTAAACAGAGAATGCCAAGTCACGGTTCGGATCGCCGAAGACGGTGAACCCGTCCAGCCCGGCGTTGTTCTATTGGCTCCCGGAAATAAACACATGGTTTTACGGCGTTACGGCGCCAGGTACCGCGTGAAAATAAAGGGCGGGCCAATGGTATTCTTTCAAAGGCCCAGCGTAGAAGTGCTGTTTAATTCAGTCGCCCAATACGCGGGACGTAATGCAGTAGGGGTTATACTAACCGGCATGGGGGCAGACGGAGCACTGGGGTTAAGAGCCATGCTTGACCAAGGCGCCGATACTATAGCGCAAGATGAAAAAAGCTGCGTTGTCTTTGGAATGCCCAAAGCAGCCATTGAAGCAAATGGGGCAAAATATGTACTTCCCATCGGTAAAATAGGCGACAAAATTCTGGAACTGGGATAAACCTACTCTTTTATATTTCTCAATGCTACCGATATCTCCACAAAACCCGTCGACAACTCCAAAGGAATCACCAACCGCTGAATATCCATTGTGGAAATCATGACGCCCTTCCCCGTTATGATTGTTGGCGGCGTCAAATTGCACTCAAAACCTTGAGATTCCAAGCCACCGGCAGCCTGGCCTGTTATGATGTTCCCCATCTCAGCGATGGCAGATTGAGCCAATTCTTGAAAAAGCGGCACCGGCTCACCTATCAAGATAGACGCTATCTGTTTGGCTGTTTTTTCTGACATGCTGTAAAGGACCACACCTTTTGCTTCACCCGTAACACCAATGGCGACGTTAACTTCGCCGGACGTTGCCTTTCCCGAATCCAGCCGAAGCTGCCCTCTGTTGACTTCTACGTTCAACTCGTTTTGAAGAAACTTGTATGCTGCTTCCAGAAAAGGATTAACAAACCCCGCTTTAAGCAAAAAACTCTCCTCCAATGCGAAAATAAAGGATGATGGGGAGCAGAATTATGGAGCGCACTGTTTTCTGACGGCTTCCAAAAGCTTGTCAGAGTCGTATGGTTTGGCCACAAAATCTCTGGCGCCGGCACGGATGGCTTCCAAAACCATGCTTTTCTGGGTTAAAGCCGTTACCATCACTATCCTGGCGTCGGGATCCTTTTCTCTGATTGCTTTTACGGCATCGATACCGCTCATAACCGGCATAGTAATATCCATCAACACAACGTCCGGCCGCTCGGCCGCGTACTTTTCCACGGCATCCAAACCGTTAGCTGCCTCGGTCACCGAATATCCATTGCTTATGAGCAGTTTGGAGGCCTTGTTTCTCATGAAAATGGCATCGTCTACGCACATAACCTTAACCAATAGTATAGACACCTCCAACATTGCGATTACACCATACAGATCTTTCTACTTGTATCGGCATAAAAGCCGGAGGTGTTAACAGTCACCGGTATCCTTTTGCATCTGCTGTTTTTGCCAGCTGCGCCAGTATCGGCGGTCCTATTTTTTGGGAGCACCGATTGGACAGCTACGGACGCACTGCCCTTTGCAGTAGTTCTTGTTACTGACTTCAAGGCAAAGATTTTTGTTGACTTCGGAGATTGTGTTTAGCCACACATCATCCGGTTTCTCAATGGGTAGGACGGTTATGACACCAAGGTGTCCGCAATGCCGTAAGCATAATCCGCATGACTCGCCCAAACACACTTTGTCTTCCAGAAGGGGCGTGGGTTCAATGTCAGCATCGGTAATTACGCTTACAAAACGAACCCTGGGACCAAACTCGGGTGTGATAACCAGGTTACTGAGACCGAATTCGCCCAAACCGGCCCTTACGGCCGCGTGTTTGTGCGAAAAAAGCGAGGTGTTTTCTCGCAAGCGACCGCCGCCCAACGCACGCGTTCCATATGTGTCCTCATTGGACGACCGAAAATAAAGCGAATCATACCCTTCATCTTGCACAAGCATGGCAACACGTAAAGCAAGCCCTGAAAGCAAATCTGAGGTAGGGCCGTGTGATTCTATTTCCCAAATGTAGTCTTGCATTACGCTTCGCAGATGCTGAACCGGAATGAACTCTGATCCTTCCGGCATCATTGAAGCGTGATTCAGGCCTGTATTGAGAATACGGGAGGCAATGGAAATCACTGTTTTGCAGTTAGGCATAAAATCTTTGGGATGATGCCCCCTGGGCGCGCCTTGAAAGCGGCTTACAGGCGCAAACCCTACTAAGTGCGCTCCATTGTCAAGACAAAACTGTTTTACTTTTTCGGCTAATTTCTTGGCTTCCCGGTTATGGACTGTCGTGGCAGGTACACTCCCTTACTTTTTATAGAAAAAGGTCGAACAGCACTTCAATATGTTGTTCGACCCTGCCGCGACCGTTCCCTGCGAGGCGGGATATGTTAGTCTTTTACCGCATCAAATCCCAAATCGTCTAAAGCTTCGATCGCGGTATTCACGCTTTTTTCATCTCCGTGGATAACCACAGTTTTGTTTTTCAAGGATACTTGGAAAGAAAGTTTCGCGTGCTCCAACGCTTTTGTGATTCTTTCCACGCATGTTTCGCAGTGCATATCAGGTACTTTTAATGTTGTCACAATTCCCCACCCTATTTCATAAGTTTTTGAACTATTTGCACTAACTCCTGTATAACTTCATCATCCCCGGTTTGAATACCGTCAACGACGCATGTCTTTATATGATTACTCAGAAGCTCCTTGCTAAAGGCGTTGAGGGCCGATTGCACAGCCGACACCTGGGTAAGAATGTCCACACAATACACTTCGCTTTGCAGCATTCTCCTCAGGCCCCGTACCTGGCCCTCGATACGGCTCAACCTATTGGCCAAAGATTTGTATTCTTGATCCTGACGATGTTTAATCTTGTCGTTCATAGCCTTTTTGTCCGCAGTCTAAGGGCGTTGGTGACGACAAAAACGGAACTTAGGCTCATGGCCAAGGCCCCTATCATAGGTGAAAGAAGCATCCCAAAAGCGGGATACAAAACCCCGGCGGCGACGGGAATTCCCAAGGTGTTGTAAAAGAACGCCCAGAATAGGTTTTGCTTGATGTTTCTAATGGTCATGCGGCTCAAATTGATGGCTTTTGCCACATCCATTAAATCGTCTTTCATAAGCACAATATCGGCCGATTCTATGGCAATGTCGCTTCCGCTTCCGATGGCCAGGCCCACGTCAGCTTGAACCAGCGCCGGCGCGTCATTAATCCCGTCGCCTACCATCATGACCACATTTCCCTCTTTTTGCAGGCGTTGGATCACATTTGCTTTGTCTTCAGGCAACACCTCAGGAATAACTTCGTCTACGCCTACGAGAGCCCCGATATGTTTGGCTGCGCCTTCATTGTCACCTGTAAGCAATATCACCCTGAGACCAAGCTGATGCAGTCTTTCGATGGATTCTTTGCTGGACTCCTTGAGAGAATCGCTGACACTGATAATGCCCGCCAAATCTTCATCTAACGACACGAACATTACGGTCTTTCCCTGCACAGACAAACCCTCCGCTTGTTTTTGCAGGGCATGGATGCTAATGCCGTTGTCTTCCATTAACTTTCCGTTTCCTACCAACACCCTTCGGCCATCCGGGATTGTCCCGCCTACCCCTTTACCCGAGTAATTTTGAAAATCAGAGACCGCCAAAATATCTTTGCCGCTTTTTTGGGCCGCGCCTTCAACGATCGCGTCTGCCAAAGGATGGCCTGATACAGACTCAACAGACGCCGCGATATTCAAAAGCTCGTCTTCCGGGATATTCAAAGCCACTATGTCGGTTATCGAAGGTTTGCCAAGAGTGACAGTGCCGGTTTTATCCAGGACCACAACACCAACGTTATGAGTAACCTCCAACGCTTCGCCGCTGCGTATCAAAATGCCGTGCCCTGCTCCCAAACCGGTGCCCACCACGATAGCCGTAGGGGTGGCAAGCCCCATGGCGCATGGGCACGCGATCACCAAGACTGCGGTAAATACCGCAAGCACAAAAGACGTCTCCATGCCAAAAGCAGTCCAAACTAACGCTGAAACCACGGCAATAGCCATGACAACCGGCACAAAAACACCTGCTACTTTGTCGGCAATTTTGGAGATGGAGGCTTTTTTGCCCTGCGCGTCTTCTACAAACTTGATTATTTTGGATAAGACCGTATCGGCGCCAACTTGAGTGACTTTAACCGTCAATGCGCCGTTTTGATTTATACTTCCGCCTATAACCCGGCTGTCCTCAGTTTTTTCCACAGGCATGCTTTCGCCCGTGAGCATAGACTCGTCTACCCCGCTGACTCCGTGGATAACCACGCCATCCACCGGAACTTTCTGGCCCGGTTTCACCATGACGACATCGCCCACGTTTAGAGCCTCGGTGGGGACCTCCAGGTAGGTTCCGTCATTTTGCACTATCAGCGCAGTGTCCGGGGCCAATTCCATCAGCTTTTTTATGGCTCCTGTAGTTTTGCGCTTGCTGCCTTCTTCGATGAATTTTCCCAAAGAAACTAGCGCGACAACTACAGCTGACGCTTCAAAATATAGCCCGTGGACTAAAGCAGGGTTGTCTGTGAGCAGGAACAGAATGCCCAAGCTGTAGACAAACGCGGTGGAGCTGCCAATGGCCACCAAAGAATCCATATTGGGGTTCAGGTGGCGTAAGGCCTTAAACCCACTGATATAAAACCGTCTTTCAATGAAAATAACGGACAGTGCCAAAAGCATTTGGACTATGGCAAAATTAACAGGATGTTCTGCCATACCGAAAAGCGGCGGTAAAGGAGCGTTGAACATCATGCCTCCCATGGAAACGTAAAGCAAGGCGGCTGACAGCAATAATGCCGCGATTAGGCCGGCGCGCTGCATTTGAAAATCGATTTGTTCTTGGCTTTTTACATCAACGCGCTTTTGTTCTTTGACAAAAGGTAACGCCTTGAAGCCCGCCTTTTCCACCTTTTCCATAATATCTTTGGGGCTGACGGCAAGTTCATCGTATTCTATGGTCATTTTGTTGGTCGTAAGGTTCACATCAGAGCGAGACACGCCCGGAAGTTTTCTGGTGACCCTTTCCACGGCCGCGGAACAAGCCGCGCAGTGCATCCCCTCAATTTCGTACACTTCTTCTTTCATGTAAGTCCCTCCCATAACGGGTTAGCTTATTAAGAATATACCCCCGGGGGGTATAAGTCAATCAGGGTTAAATATCCAAAACCAAACTCCGGGGCAACCAAGGAGTCCCTGTTGAGAAAGGAAAACGATCGTGGTAGCATGGGTTGTGTAAACCCACCGAAGGGGTGTGTTGTTTTGACTTCAGTAAGTATCTATGCTCTCCGCCTTATGGACATGCTTGGCTTTAAGACAATAGCACTGCGAGGTTTTGCGCGTACCGCGAAAGCCGAACACGACCCGTATGTAGTGTACATGGGGGCCAAAGGCTTACTGGAATCTGGCAAGGCTGATTCAGCCCAAACACTTCTTGAAGACGCTTTAAGTATTAGGCCGTCTCTAAGGTGCGGCAGGCTTCTTGTTCACCTTTATCTCAAACAAAAGCAATACAAGAAGGCGCTTGATGCCACAAAGAGGTTGACCCTTGTGTATCCGGACAATCCGTGGCCGCATTTGCTTCTTGGTGATATTCAGTATTTCTTTCTGGAAGACAAAAAATCGGCTTTTGCTACTTTCAGTGAAGCTTTTGAAATAAGCAAAAACTCCAGCTACAAATTCCCCATCAGGGTCGCTTACAAAAGAATGTGCCGGCTTTTTGAGGAAAATGATATGAATGAAGAACTCGTTCAGTACCTACAGGAGTTCATGGAGCTCAAGCCCTCCAATTTCCACGAACACGAGTTTTTGGTTTTGGCTAAGGAATTGGCGGCAACAGGTCAGATAGAAAAAGCCAGAGAGACGCTTTCCTTGGGAATAACCGCCACCCCCAAGAGTGCGGACCTTAGAGGTGCTTGGGTCGACTTGGGGTTTGACGCTGACGACCTTCCTAAGGTTTCCAAAAGCTCTAGTCGTCTGCCCGATGGTGTATCTTTACAAGCTATAAAGACCCCGCTTCTAACCGAAAGCCATGACCCTGTTGAGGCCATGA
>CAZXSP010000067.1:0-6990 GCA_964643285.1 uncultured Eubacteriales bacterium | reverse complement strand
AGTTGATATCACCAGTTCCAGGGCATATTCGCCCTATTTGGCAGAATTCCTCTATTTGTGCTCGGCGCAGGTACCAAATAACGCGAAAACCCGCGCCGTTTCTAGCCTTTGTTGTAAACTAGCTTGCCCCGAGCCGCAGTTTGTAATTCCAAAAGGGTGGCATGAGACCATGCCAATGGAGCCACAGAGACTGGGACAAAAGACACACAATCGACTTGTTCCGGCATAATACCGCTAAATAAGCTGCGGGCGTCAAACCACGCAAGAGCCTCCGAAACTACATCCGCACCCAGAAACCCAAGCTCAAGACCGCTCATAACGCGCCACGCAGTAGAAATGAGCCAAGGATTGCCGGGCGCGTCTTGGGCATTTTCCGGCCTGCAGTACCAATCGCCTTTGTAACGGGCAATCCCGAAAGACGCTCCCATGTTGTCAGGCACTGCCAGACGGCCGCCAAGCCGTTTCCAAGTGGTTTTGGACAGCTCCAGTATCGTCTCTAGACGCTTCCCCGGGGGCTGTCCGTCGCCCAGCCTGGAGTATAGAAGCGGAATCAGGAACAGACTGGAATCCGGTGTCCAATCGTATTGAAATTCGCCTTTAGCCCAGCCCCCGGGTATTCCCCTAGAAAACCCTTGCGAAGGCGTGGACAGTACCTTGACCAAACCATCTGTAAGCCCCAGGGCAGCCTTGAAAAACTCATCCGCATCATCCAGTCCAAGCCTTTTGGCGATGGTTGATGCCCAAAACAATCCCACAGCGCAAGAAGCTTGTGTAAAACTGAAAATGCCTCTTCTTTCCTCCCATAAATCGTAGGATGGTTTGCACAAAGTACCCCCAAAACAGGTGTAGTCTAAAATGAACTGAGCCGCTTTCTTTATGAATCCATCATAGATAGATTCCAAAAACTCTAAAGACCCCCCATTCATCAAATAATCACCTGCCGTGACAAGAGCCAGCGATGTTTCGTCTTGTTGAATAGGTAATTCCCCTGACGGAAGGTTCGGTTCGTGCCAGCTTGAACCCCTGATACCGTCCGGGCGATATCTTTGCCAAAAGAAACCGCGGTCGGTTATGGTTCGTTCGCAAAATTCCAAATATTTTTCAACCTGCGGCAAAAGCCCTTGGCGTGCCATAGCTGAAGCGCACATGGCCGCATCTCTGTGCCAAACGTAACGATAATGGTCTCTGAAATCTCCCATTACGTCTGTATCGCATGAAGCGATAATGGCGCCGTTTTTGTCTGTGTGTGACAGCAATACTTTAAGAGAAACACTTTCAGGCACAGACAATGAACCCCACTGAGCGCGAGATCTTGCGGCCACGCCTTGCATAGAGAGCTTAGACGCTTGATCCAAAACCGCGTCTGCCTCCTGTTGGTTGTTACCGAACGCGAACGCCCATTGAATGGTCCGGGCTTGGCAATCAGAAGGCAAAAGCGCACCCAACATGCTTTCTACTAGCCCATGGTCTATTGAAGAGCCCCGTATTGCTCCCGAATACTCATCCATGCCTACGCCCCCATCCCTGACCTTGGCGATTGCGGCCAAAGCAGGGATTTCGTCCGAAAGTGCTAACAAGCGGGACGCGATCCACATTTCACCTTTATAGTGGTACAGACATTGCGAACCTGAATGCCAGAAGGCCGATTCACCGATCGTATTTTCTCCCAAAGCATAGGCTTGGCGCATATATATCCCAACTTTTTCGTCTTTGGGTGACTGAAGGACGACTTTGCGCACCCACACTTGCTTGTAGGGGTCAACACAATCGGAGATCTCTAAGGAGAGAGGCAATACTTGGTGCTCGCAGAGCCAGCGAAACATCATTCCGGTTTGATAGCCGCCCTTAACTTTCCACTCGGAGGCGCCTACTTCGCGAAATATCCCGCGGAACCAGAGAATCAGGCGATTTCGCGAATTTTCCCTAATATGGTTTTCTAATCCGACCGTAGGCCAAAAAAGCTCTTTGAGACTGCACCGATCGTCAAACCCCAGGTACAGACGGCTGTTGCCCAGCACCACCGGTCGCATGCGCCTCCCCCCTGCCTAGAATAAATCTGTCGGTTAATCGTCATAATCACTACAGCCGGGCGTTATAAAGCTTCACTTTTCCGATTTTAGCCTGGTAGGAGGCAGACTATTCGTGCACTGGTTTTTCATACTAACTTTCATCTTGGTAATCTTGGCTTTGACATATTACGTGCACTGGCGGGATCGCAAGCGAAGCCCAAAAGTAGGCCGCGATTTGCCCGGGAGCCGGCTTCGGCTCGACAACCTAAGTAAAGAAGTCGAGCTCGATTGGGAAGCGTCGGACATGATTCGGATTGAACCGGGCGCTTGGTCCCGTGAGAAAGACGCTATGCCCGACCATGACGACAAAACCCGGGAAAGGAGCTGGGAACGCTATCGGCTGCCAAAAGCATACGGGAATGACCGCCTTGTGCTTATGGCAAGAGATCCGTCGTGGATTTACGCCTATTGGGATGTAGCATGCGAAAAACGTCAGCAAATGTACGAAAGACACATCCAAGAATGGAACATGTCCCGGCCTGTGCTGCGTCTCTACAGTACCTTGGGGACACAGAAAACCCAGATTGATGTGCCTATAAACGATGACGCTGATAATTGGTATGTCGAAATCAATTCCCCTAACAGCGTGGTTGTAGCGGAACTGGGAAGGCTTTTTCCAAGCGGCTTTCAGTCGCTGTTGAGGTCTAACGAAGTGCTTTTGCCGTCCAAAGCGGTTTCTAACGTGATATGCGAAGAGTGGGCTCCCTTACCTTGGGACGAACGCTATGGGAAAGGTTACAAACCGTATGACGCGACTTCTCCGACCATATGGGGGGGCAAACACTCTTGACCGCAGGCTTTCTGAGTTTAGTACTCCACGCGCATTTGCCTTTCGTGAAGAACCCGGATGAAGAGGATTCTCTGGAGGAAAGATGGCTTTTCCAAGCGATCACTGAATGTTATTTGCCCCTTCTTAATGGGCTTTACGACCTCGTTGAACAGGGCATACGGTTTAGGCTCGGTGTTTCCTTATCCCCGCCTTTGCTCGAAATGCTGGCCGATCCGGTGCTGCAAGCCAGGTACAAGAAATACTTGGGGAACCTTTGCGAGCTTACCGAAAAAGAGATCAAAAGGACGGCTTGTGAAAAGCACCATCAGCATCTAGCCACAATGTATCGGGACAATTTCCGAAAACTTTATCGCGACTATGCGGACAAATACGAAGACGACTTGATTCGGCCCTGGGGAGACCTGGAATCCGAAGGGTGTGTGGAGTTATTATCATCTGCCGCCACCCACGGCTACCTTCCTCTTCTTTTGCAGCCCGAAGCTATAGCGGCTCAGATAAAGATCGGTGTGGCCACCTTCAAACGGCACTTTCACCGTCAACCCAAGGGATTTTGGCTTCCAGAGTGTGCCTACGCACCCGAGATCGAGCCCGTTCTAAGGAGCCAAGGGATTACCCATTTTATCACCGAAACACACGGCCTTTTATTTGCAAGTCCCAGGCCAAGATTTGGCCATCACGCCCCAGTTTTGACACCCACCGGACTTTTGGCTTTTGCGAGAGACCCGGATTGCTCGAAACAGGTGTGGAGTGCCCAGGAAGGCTATCCCGGCGATAGTTGGTACCGCGAATACCATAGGGATATAGGATACGAATTGCCCATGGACTATTTGGGCCGGGCAATTCCAAAGGACACTAGACTTCCTACGGGTATCAAATATTTCAGAGTAACCGACAGAGCTTCGGAGCATAAGGAACCTTACGAACCGGATACGGCTGCCAGAAGAGCGTGGGAGCATGCCAACAACTTTGTCTTCTGGCGTAATAAGGAAGCGTCACACTGGATGCAAGTTTTGGGCAGAGCGCCTGTGATGGTTGCGCCCTATGACGCGGAGTTGTTCGGCCATTGGTGGTACGAGGGGCCTTTGTGGCTCGCCAATGTTTTACGTATTCTCTCAAAAAAGGGGAACCGGATTACAACAATTACTCCTTCGGAATACACCCAATATTACCCTATAAATCAGATATCCCAGCCCGCCATATCAAGCTGGGGCTACAAAGGGTACCACGAAGTATGGCTGGAAGGGTCAAACGATTGGACCTATAGGCATTTGCACGAATCTCAAGACAGGTTGCTTAAGGCCCTGAAACTTTACCAACAACCTCGGGGGCTTATGAAGCGGGCCCTCAACCAAGCCGTAAGGGAATTATTCTTGGCCCAATCGTCAGATTGGCCTTTCATAATGAAAACCGGCACAGTCTCGGACTATGCTAGGAATCGCTTCGTCACCCATATAGGCCGCCTGCAAAGGCTTTGCCATGAAATCGAGCAAGGCGCGCCTGACCCAAGCTTTCTCTCGCGTCTGGAGGGGGCCGACAGCCTTTTCCAGGGTTTGGACCTGTCGCGTCTATACACAGGCAGCCAAAAAGCCCAAGGCGAATGAAGGGATGATGTAGTTGTCAGAATCAATTACCCCCCAAGAACAAGCCCAAAACGTAAAAGAATTGGGGACGACGGGAGTACCCACCCAAAAATCGGGGATCTTTTGTCTGCCCATAATCGGACAGATTGAAGGCCACATAACTTTGCCATCTCAAAATAAAACTACGAAATATGAGCACGTGGTACCACAGCTTGTGGCAATAGAGGAAAACCCCGACGTTTCTTCGTTGCTGATTCTTCTTAACACGGTGGGAGGAGACGTAGAAGCGGGTTTGGCCATTGCGGAGCTCATAAGAAGCATGTCAAAACCAACTGTGTCGCTGGTATTGGGGGGCGGGCACAGCATCGGCGTTCCCGTAGCTGTGGCTTCAGATTATTCGTTTATAACTGACTCGGCAACAATGACAATCCACCCCATAAGGCTGGCAGGTACCGTTCTTGGAGTACCGCAAACATACGAGTACCTGGAAAAAATGCAAGCGCGAGTTATAAAATTCGTCACCGCCAATTCCAAAGTTACCGAAGATAAGTTCAGAGAGCTAATGTTTCGCACAGGGGAACTGGCTCGAGACATAGGCACCGTCTTGGTTGGTAAGGAAGCTACCGCCGTAGGCCTTATCGACGAGGTGGGGGGGTTATCAAGCGCCATGGATAAGTTGAAAGAGCTATCCAAGAAGAATGGTCAGGAAAACGAAGAGAAAGAAGGAGGCCATGAAAATGGTGATATACACAATATACCCTCTTGAAACCGTACTCAAAGAAGAGGCCCAAGACAAACGAAGCTATTTCAGCCTCGAATCCCACGGGCGAACTTTTGTATTGGAACTGGTTGACGGTCAAGCCCAAATAGTGAGGCTTATCTCGCCAAACCCACAAGATTATTTAAACCCACGATGGCAGCCCGGCTCGAAATTCGGGTTATCTGTACCAAATTAGCCAACGATATAGCTGCCCGGATAATACCCCACTATATCCACCGGGGTCCCCAACACTACCAATGGGTAAATGGCTTCTACATCCCAATTGTGCATACGGATACAACCGTTTGACACATAGGTTCCTATGGCCCAGTCAGCGTTGGTTCCGTGAATGCCGTAATTGCCCCACGGCACATCCAAACCCATCCACCTGGTTCCCAATACTTCCCAGGCGGGGAACATTATTTTTTCTATCACATGCCAATTTCCTGCGGGCGTAGGAGTTGAATGTGTGCCAAGACCCACGGAGTAGGGCCCATACCAACGGCCAGAGTAGTAAAACGAAAGAGTCCGAAAGCCGATATCGATAACAATTCTTCCCAGATTCGCAGCGTAGGACCAATATTGCGGTCTGTACAATCCCAGATCCCCCGCACATCTTATGTACCAAAATACAGTTTTGTGTAGTCAGCTGAACATGAGCCATAGAAGAGACCCGACACCCACTGCCCAACAGTAATAAGAAAAGGACGCAAGGCGTCCGTACCTTACCGCTCTGAAAACAGTTTTCAAGGCGAACAAACCCGCCAGAAAGGATACGAAGGCGCCCAAAACGCCCGTTACGGTGAAAAATGGCGCACCCGTCCGTTTCAAACTAAAAGCCTCCAAAAGCCCGGCGCCGAAAACGGCGGGTACGGACAAAAGAAAAGAAAACCTGGCGGTGTCTTCACGCTTAACCCCTGTGACAAGACCGGTGGCCATAGTGATGCCTGACCTGGAAACCCCGGGTATTATTGCCACGGCTTGCGAGAACCCTATGTATATCCCGTTTCTGATAGTAACGGAAGGCATGCCGTTTGCTTCTTCATCTTTCTTTATGGCAATTCTTCTTTTTCGTCTGGCAGTTTTGGGATCGTCACGGCCTGAACCTTCCCTTTTTGAGGAAAACCAAAGGATAAAACCGGTCGCTATCAGACCCAGCGAGGCTACGCCCCCCGAAAAGAAGAGCCGGGACAATAACTTCTCGCCAAAAATCCCAACCAGCCCCGCGGGAATAGACGCTACTATTATTACCCCTATCAACTTCAGAGCTCTTTTCCGCCGAGTTTGATCTTGGGATAAGAATACTGACTCGAGAATCCAAATCATATCTTGGCGCAGCATTACCAAAACAGCAAGCCCTGTGCCCAAATGCAACATGACGCTGAAAGAAAGCCCGGGGGCAGGAAGTTTCAGGAGATACGAACCGAGAATCAGATGGCCTGAACTGGATACCGGCAAAAACTCTGTAAGGCCCTGGATCAAACCCAAAATAACTGCTTGCAAAGCTTTCAAAATCTCACGTCCTATGACCTAATATGGCATCGCCGACATTGACAGCGTGATCCCCTATCCTTTCCATGTGGGTTAAAAGGTCCAAAAACACCACGCCTGAAGCGGGATAGCAAATGCCCTGGTTCAACCTTTTTATATGACGCGCGCGAAGCTCCTTTTCTATGGCGTCAATCAAGTTATCCATAGGTTTTATGCCCGCCGCCAAGTTAATATCGTTCTTTTCCAGGCATTCCAAGGTACGGCTTAAGATTTCGGACACTTTTTGTTCCATTTCCCTAA
>CAZXSP010000066.1:0-7297 GCA_964643285.1 uncultured Eubacteriales bacterium | reverse complement strand
TTATCGCTTTAGATTTAATGGGTGGGGATGGCGCCCCGCAAGTCAACATAGATGGATGCCGCGCGGCTTTAGACCGGGGTGCAAATATATTGGCTTTTGGCACCGAAAGTGCTGTTAAGGAGCTTCGGCGCCAAATATCCTCGGATAACCTTGAAACGGTTGTTTGCGAAGAAACTATAGACCCCTCTGAAGCGCCTCTTCAGGCGGTAAGGCAAAAACCAGATTCGTCTTTATGCCGAGGCCTCGCTGCCGTAAGTGAAGGCTTGGCACATGCGTTTGTTTCTGCCGGATCTACAGGAGCCATGGTTGTCGCGGCCGTTTTGTCTTTGGGCCGTGCGCCCGGGGTCGATAAGCCGTGTATGGGTGCGGTTATACCTACCTCCAAGGGCCGAGGAACCTTTTTTGTGGATCTGGGCGCCTCGTCCGACGTAAGGCCCCAAACTTTGGTTCAATTTGCATTAATGGGCACTATTTACGCGAGGGATGTTTTAGGATGGCCTTCCCCAAACGTGTGCCTTTTGAATATTGGCCTGGAGAAAGAAAAAGGGAACGCGCTTACCAGAAAAGCTTTCGCCCTTTTGGAAAAAGCATCGATTCGCTTTGGGGGCAACATTGAGCCCAGAGATGTTTTCGCTCAGGCGGCCGACGTAGTGGTCACCGACGGCTTCACAGGAAACGTGTTTTTGAAAACGCTTGAGGGAACAGGCACGTTCCAATTGTCGGCCTTTAAGCGGGAACTCCTGCAAGCAGATTTTGGGGAACAGACTGTCCGTTCACTAAAGGCGGCGCTCGAAAGGGTCGGCGCGCTTCTGGATTATACAGTTTATGGCGGGGCAGCTCTGATGGGCCTAAACGGCTGCGTAATAAAATGCCACGGGTCATCTGATGGGATGGCCATCGCCAACGGAATCAAAGCGGCCCTTACCTATTTGGAAAAGGATGTTACGTCCGCGTTAGTCAAAACGTTATCGGATGAGGTACAAAAAGGAGAATAAACGATGGTCCAAAGAAAAGTTGGAATTGCGGCGTTAGGCGCTTTCGTGCCCCCCAATATTTTGACAAACGCTGACTTGGAAAAAATGGTGGATACATCTGATGACTGGATCGTGGACAGAACAGGGATTCGAGAACGCCGCATTGTGGGAAGGGATATGGCCACATCCGATTTGGCCATAGAGGCAGCCCGCCAATGCCTGGAAAACGCCAAAGTCGCCCCTCAAGATGTGGATCTTATTATTGTTGCTTCCGCCAGCCCCGATTACAGTTTTCCCGCCACGGCGTGCATCGTCCAAAATGCCATTGGCGCTTCAAAAGCTTGCGCTTTCGACATGGAAATCGGGTGTTGCGGGTTTGTTTATGCTATGGTAACAGGCGCCCAATTCGTGGCATCCGGTGCCTACCAAAAAGTGTTGGTAATAGGCGCTGAAGTTTTATCCCGCATCGTAGACTGGAGTGATAGGAATACTTGTTGTCTATTTGGGGACGGGGCCGGGGCCGCGCTTTTGACACCGGTTGATGATGGGGGGATATTGGGGTTTGATTTAGGTTCCATGGGTGAATCTGCGCCCGCTTTGACCTTGCCTGCCGGCGGGTCAAAAAACCCCGCAAGTGTCGAAACTATTGAAAAGGGTATGCATTACATACATATGGATGGCAGGGCAGTGTTTAAGTTCGCAGTGACAATAATGGATAAGTCCGTGAGGGCGCTGCTGGAGAAATGCGGCAGAAAATCCGAAGACATAAAACTTTTGGTCCCTCACCAAGCCAATATCCGCATCATAAAATCGGCGTGTCAGCGTTTGGGAATTTCCCCGGAACAAGTCATGGTCAATATCGACAAATACGGAAACACCTCTTCAGCGTCGGTGCCCATCGCACTTTGGGAAGCCGTCCATAAGGGGCTGGTCCAAAAAGGCGATTTAGTGGTTCTGGTAGCTTTTGGCGCAGGATTGAGTTGGGGTTCTGTAGCCTTTGTCTTGTAGAGAGGAGAATACCCGGTGGGCAAGGTAAAAATCGTAACTGATAGTACTCAAGATTTCTCTCCCGATTACATGGAGAAACATGGAATTTCTATTGTGCCGCTTACGGTACATTTTGGCGACGAGCAGTTTTTGGATGGGATCGAGCTTCGCGCCGGTGCTTTCTACGAAAAGCTTCGCACATCCCCGCATCATCCGCGCACATCTCAACCGTCGCCGGCAGCATTCCAAAACATGTTTTCGGATCTCACACAAGACGGTTCCGAAGTGGTGGCTATTACGCTTTCTTCTAACCTAAGCGGTACTTTTCAGTCGGCCACTATAGCAAAAGAAGAGTTGCCGGACCGCAAAATTCATCTTATCGATTCTAAACAGGCGTCAGCCGGACACGGGCTCATGGCTTTAATCGCCAGTGAGATGGCTCATAACGATAATTCGGCTCAAGAAATTATCGAAGAAGTGGAACGCCTTGTAGATAATATGGTAACTCTGTTTTGTGTAGACACTTTGGACTATTTGGCGCGTAACGGCAGGATCGGCAAAGCCCAACATGTATTGGGCAGTATGCTGAAGCTTAAGCCCATACTGGGGTTGGACAACGAAGGATTTGTAATATCTGTGGACCGCGTGCGTGGCAGAGGAAAAGTAATACCTCGAATCCTGGAAATGCTTGAAGAGAGGATTCCCCAAAACACTCGCGTCTACGCCGCTGTAACCCACGCTGAGGCGCCCGGCGAAGCGAAAGAGCTGAAAGAAGCAGTAGGTTCGGTCTACACATATGAAAAGTATTTTGAGACGGAAATAGGCGCCATTATCGGGACTCACACCGGCCCCGGAACAACAGCGTTGTTTGTGGCGCCTGCCAAATGATTTGGGGGTGTATGACTTGGCTAAGATAGCGTGGGTCTTTCCCGGTCAAGGCGCCCAGACAGTCGGGATGGGCTTGAATCTTTATCACAGGTTTCCCGAGGCAAAGGCCGTGTTAGATACCGCCGCCAACGTGCTCGGCTCTGATTTCTTGCGTATTATGTTTCACGGGCCATCCCAAGAGTTGGTGCTTACTAAAAATGCGCAACCCGCACTGGTTGCAGTGGGTGTCGCCCTTGCCGAGATCGCCAAATCCCGCGGCCTTATACCTGATATGCTCTCCGGTTTGAGCCTTGGTGAGTACACGGCTCTTGTAGTCGCTGAAAGCTTAGGATTTGAAGACGCGCTCAGGTTAACGAGGCGCAGGGGGATATACATGCAAGACGCGTGTCCGCCGGAACACGGGGCCATGGCGGCCGTCCTTGGGCTGGCTTGCGCGGAGGTAGAATCGATTTGCTACGACGCGAAGAGATACGGCGTCGTAACACCCGCCAACTATAACTGCCCGGGGCAAACAGTGATTTCAGGAGAAAAAAAGGCAGTCGGTGTGGTGGTAGAAAGGCTTTTAAACATGGGTGCAAAATGTGTGCCGCTTTCTGTAAGCGCCCCCTTTCATTGCGCTTTGATGGAACCGGCCGCGAAGAAATTAGCGAAAGACCTTGACGGCGTTTTGATAAATGCCCCGCGCATCCCCGTTTACTGCAATGCCTACGGGGAAAAAGTGGAGACACCCAATGCAGTAAAAGAGGCTTTGATAAAACAAGTAACTTTTCCCGTGCTATGGCAGGTGGACGTTGAAGCCATGATCGAGGATGGCGCTCGGACCTTTGTTGAAATGGGCCCCGGGAAAAGCCTCACCGGTTTCTTAAAGCGTATAAATCCCAAGGCCAAAGGTATCACCTTTTACGAGCCCGATGATCTGGCAATGCTTCTTGGCCTTAAAAAGGAGGCATGACATGGCTGTCGCTTTAGTCACCGGCGCGTCTCGGGGGATAGGGCGGGCTTCGGCAATCGAGCTTGCCATACAAGGGTATGAGGTAGCGGTAAACTATGTTTCTAACCATGAGGCCGCGCTCGATACCGTAAAACATATTCGCGCCCTGGGAAAAACAGCCGATGCTTTCAAGTCAGATATATCATGTCATCCTGACGCACAAGAACTTGTTGAAAACGTTGAGAACCGGCTCGGCCCCATTGAAGCCTTGGTTTTGAACGCGGGTGTGACCAAAGACGCGCTTCTGGCACGTATGACAGAAGACTATTGGGATACTGTTATAGACACTAATCTCAAAGGCGCGTTTAACGTTACCAAATGGGTTTTGAGGTCTATGATGAAACGAAAAGCCGGCAGAATTGTGGCTATATCGTCTGTGGTTGCCCTCACGGGAAATATAGGGCAAACCAATTACTGCGCCTCCAAAGCCGGGCTCATAGGATTCGTCCGTGCTTTGGCAAAGGAGGGTTCGCGGTACGGTATTACCGCTAACGTCGTGGCCCCTGGTTATATACAGACCGATATGACCGAATCGTTGCCGGACAAGGTCAAGGAAAGGCTTATGAAAGCCATTCCGCTGGAGCGTTTGGGGACACCGGAGGATGTAAGCCGCCTTGTCGGGTTTTTGGTGTCGCCTGCGGCGTCCTACATAACAGGACAGGTTCTCCCGGTGGACGGCGGTATGTCCATGGGTTCTATAACATGATCACAGAATGAGGAGGTGACAGAGGTGTCTTTGGACCAGGTGTTTGAGAGGATTAAGAAAATAATAGTGGATCAACTGGGAATTGATGAGGCAGAAGTGACCATGGAAGCGTCCTTCATCGACGATTTAGGGGCGGATTCCTTGGAAATAGTCGATCTTATCATGGCTTTTGAAAGCGAGTTCGGGGTTACTATACCAGATGAAGATGCTGAGAATTTATCCACGGTCAAAGCAGCCGTGGAGTATTTGAAAGATAATGGCAATGAGTAGGGTAAAATCGGTCCCGCGATTATGTAATCGCGGGACTTTCTTAATGTTGAGAGGGTGTGTCAAAGGTGGAACCAAGACGGGTTGTGGTGACGGGGATCGGTGTGATAACCCCTTTAGGAATCGGTGTCGAAGCTTTCTGGGAAGGAATTTTGACGGGGAATTCAGGCATTGGACGCATAAAGAGGTTTGATCCAAGCGATTTTCCTTGCCAGATCGGCGCAGAAGTAGAATTTGACCCCCTTGAGCATTTTGACAGGCGCGATGCGCGAAAGATGGACAGATTTTCCCAATTCGCCGTGGTTGCGGCCCGTTTGGCATACCGAGACAGTCAACTGAACGGCGCCATGGATCCTGACCAAAGCGGTGTTGTGATAGGCACCGGGATAGGGGGTATGGAATCTTTTGCTAAAGAGCATGAGGTTCTCCTAAAAAACGGTCCCAAAAGGGTATCTCCGTTCTTCATCCCCATGATGATAAGCAATATGGCCTCGGGTCAGGTAGCAATCGATCTCGGCCTGAGGGGTCCTATCAGTAATGTGGCCACCGCGTGTGCCACCGGTACCAATGCCGTTGGAGATGCGTACAGAATCGTGGAGCGCGGAGATGCCGACATAATGTTTGCCGGGGGCACTGAGGCCTGTGTCTTGCCTTTGGCATTAGCGGGATTTTCATCTATGAAAGCATTATCCACTCAAAACCAGTTAGGCCCCGGGGCGTGCAGGCCTTTTGATAAGGAAAGAGATGGCTTCATAATGGGGGAAGGTGCAGGGGTGTTAGTGGTGGAATCCCTTGGGCACGCTGTGGAAAGAGGGGCCGGGATTTACGGGGAGATTATCGGTTATGGCATGACCTGTGACGCATACCACATGACGTCTCCCGCCCCGGGGGGAGAAGGTGCAGTGCGAGCCATGAAACGGGCGATGTCCGGGCAAAACCTTGAACCGCACGAAATAGGGTACATTAACGCCCATGGTACATCTACACCGGCCAACGATGTTACTGAGACTCAGGCTATTAAGACACTGTTGGGCGAGCATGCGTGGAATGTTCCGATATCGTCAACAAAATCAATGATAGGCCATCTTTTGGGCGCGGCAGGCGCTGTGGAAACGGCGGCCACTTTGCTTACTCTGCAAAATCAAATCATTCCGCCCACGATAAATTACAGAACCCCCGACCCCGAGTGTGATTTGGACTATGTGCCCAACGTGTCCCGGCAGTGTACTGTCAAAATAGCGCTCAAAAATTCTTTCGGTTTTGGAGGGCAAAATGCTTGCCTAGCGTTGAAAAGATACGAAAACTAAAAAAGGTTTTTGAAGATGCCTTGGAGGGCCTTAGCGGCGCCATAAAAACTGAGGCTTTCACCCACGTTTCCTATGCTAACGAAAAGGGATATTCTTATTCCAACGAGCGGTTGGAATACCTGGGAGACGCGGTTTTACAGTTGTCCACAGCGGATGTTTTGTACTCTCAGTATCCCCGGGCCCAAGAGGGAGACCTCACCCGTATGCGGGCGCATCTGGTTTCGGGGGCCTCTTTGGCAGCCGTCGCCCACGAAGTAGGTTTAGAAAAACATTTGCTCTTGGGCCGAGGCGAGGCCCTTTCCGGAGGAAGCCGCAAGCCGAAGATTCTGGCAGGGGCCATGGAAGCGTTTATAGGGGCGGTGTACATAGAACAAGGTTGGCCAAAGACCTTGAATTTTGTGGAAGATCTTATAATGGCACAAGAGTTCAGCGAAGTACCCGTAGATCCCAAAACCAGGGCCCAGGAAGAGGTGCAAAAGGTACCGGGCCGAACATTGTGTTATAAGACCGTTTCTGTAAAAGGCCCCGACCACACACCTACTTACCAAGTTGCGCTTGTAGTAGATGGAGAGGAAGTCTCAAAGGGAGAAGGGCACTCAAAAAAGGACGCTCAGGAGAATGCGGCGGAGAAGTTTTTGTCTTTAAAAGGGCTGCCTGAGGATTAATACGATTTTTCCCAAGATGAAATCCGGAGTTAAGGGTTTCCCGGGGTTCTCCGGGTTAACAAACAGTTTTGATCCTAAAAAAGTGTAGTTTCTCAGCACTGAGGTTGCGCCTTCCAGTTTAACCAAGACTAAGTCGCCTTGGCCGAACGCCCCCTCCGGATCAATTATTGCCATGTCGCCTTTTTTGGCAACGCCGCCCGAATCCTCTGAAATCAAAAAAGCCAAATGACTTGGTTTCACGTTATTTTGAAGGTAGACAACCAGGTCCGTAGGAATTGAAGCCTGGCGAAGCTGGTCACGGGCAGCGGATGTTTCGGATGATTCCTGCTGTATGTATGTGTTCTTTTTGAGCACTTCTTGTCGAAAGTGTCTCATGCCTTTGAATCCCGATTTTCGAAGCCAATAATATACAGATTTCTGCTCGGCATAGCCAAGAGTCTCAGCGATCTGGCGGGCCGATATGTTGGGATTATTAAGGACAAGTCTGGCCATGTCATCTACAATGGACAATG
>CAZXSP010000065.1:5955-7419 GCA_964643285.1 uncultured Eubacteriales bacterium | reverse complement strand
GGATGTACGATTTGGTGCTAAATGGCGTGGAACTTGCTTCGGGTTCCATACGTATTCATAGAAGAAAACTTCAAGAGCGGGTTTTTGAGCTTCTTGGGATTTCCCAGGAAGACGCCGCGGAAAAGTTCGGTTTCCTTTTGGACGCGTTCCAATACGGTGCGCCGCCTCACGGGGGCATTGCGTTTGGGCTTGACAGATTGGTAATGCTCATGGTCGGCTTGGATTCCATAAGGGACGTTATCGCTTTTCCCAAGACTGCCAGCGGGAGTTGTCCTATGACAGAGGCCCCGGCCGACGTGGATGAAGAACAGTTGAAAAGAGTTGGGCTTGGCCTGATTAAAAAGACATAGACCATCATAAATGGAAAACCGAGAGGAAGGTTTTTTTGGCAATACTCGATGAAGCGGTTCTCATAAAGAAAGCGTCCTTGGGCGATGTGGATTCTTTTGAGGTTCTCGTCTTAACCTACGAGAAAAACGTGTTCAATCTCGCGTACCGCTTGGTGTCTGACAAAGAAGATGCAGCCGACATAGTTCAAGAGGTTTTCCTTAAGGCATTTCAAGCGCTACCGGGGTTTAGAGGCGAAAGTCGCTTTTCCACTTGGATATATAGGGTATGCATGAACGCTAGCCTAGATCATCTCAGGCGCAGGCAGAGAGCGCAAGTGTTTTCTTTGGATGAACCCATGCAACTGGGAGAATCTTCTGTGTCACGATCTGTGCCTGACAAGGGAAATAGCGTGGAAGATTTGGTTGAATCAAAATCTTTGGGACATACGGTCATGGAGTTGCTCCAAGATCTGGAACCGATTCACAGGTCGGTCATAATATTAAGCGATGTCCGCGGTTTTTCGTACCAAGAAATCGCCGATATTATGGGCATCTCCATTGGCACGGTTAAGTCACGCTTGCACCGCGCGCGCAACATAGTGCGCCGTCTTATGCCTTCGGAACAAGTTGGGCTTCCCGGCGTCAAAGTAGACGAAAGGGGGGACGCCCGTTGAATTGCAGCGATTTTGATGAATTGTTGTCAGCTTATCTAGATGGCGAACTGGCAACTGAAAATAAATTGAGCTTGGAAGAGCATCTGAAACACTGCAGCCGATGCAAACAGGTTTTAGATGATTTTAGCCGGATAAAAGCGGCTTTGTCTGAGTTGGCCGAAATCGAGATTCCGGAAGACTTGCACAACAAGGTCATAGCAGCCGTGGGCCAAGAATCCGAATCCAGGGATGTGAGCTCCCCGAAAAAAGCGCGAAGCCTTCAAGACTTCTTTCATGGTTGGCGCCGATGGAAAGCGGTACGTTATGCGCCCGTTTTGGCAGGAGCCTTGGTTCTTTTTTTGGTTGCCACGGTTACGGGGATTCATTGGTTTTGGGGTGCAAAAGGCTTGAATCTTGCCCCGCGCTCAAGCCCGGACGTTGGCGAGTTCGCCCAAGAGTCCCGAGGAGACGGTTGGGTTTCC
>CAZXSP010000065.1:0-5855 GCA_964643285.1 uncultured Eubacteriales bacterium | reverse complement strand
GATGTAAACGCCGACGATATTACAGACCAGTATGTGGATTTGAACGCCAGACGAAGGAATAAAGAAGTTCAGGAAGAGCGTCTCTTGAAGATTATGGGAGAGGCGGACACTGTTGGTGAGCTTTTGATGGTTGAGGCCGAATTGTCAAGGGTCAGGGAAGATTTGGAGGTCATGGAGGCTAGGATAAACTATTTCGATAAATCGGTTGCCATGGCCTCATTGTCATTGACCGCCAGTGAGGAAGGCGCGCGTGTGAGCACTATGTCGCCTTTTTCCCAAGCGTGGCGGGTGTTTGTCAACGCTTGGCAAGATGTGCTTCTTGCGGCTGCCCACGTCGGCCCGGGGCTTATCACCTTGATAGGGTTGGTCCTTGGCGCTGTTGTTTTATTTAGGAGAAGGGCAAAAGCCGGGTAAACCTTTTTTGCATTTGTATCCTAGCAAGGCTCGGTTTGGAGAAAATACAAGCCGGGCTTAACTTTTTATGCGGTGACACACACGCAAATTGCTATACTGTAGAAAAGCGGACAAGGAGTGTACGACATGGAGAAATCCAGTCTTCTTTTGGTAGATGGCCATTCTTTGGCAAACAGGGCGTTTTATGCTTTACCGCCTTTGTCCACGAATAAGGGCGTCCAAACAGGCGCTGTATTCGGGTTTCTTTCCATGCTCATAAGATTCATACAGGAAAAGCGCCCAACTCACGTTGCAGTGGCTTTCGACCACCCGTCTCCTACTTTCCGCCACGATCAGTTCACTGATTACAAGAAGACCAGAAAGCCTTCGCCTTTAGAATTTACAGAGCAGATACCCATCCTAAAGGAAACGCTGGAAAGCCTCAATCTGCGGTACATTGAAGCGCCTGGGTATGAAGCCGACGACATAATTGGAACTATGGCCGTGAAAGCCGAAAAAAGCGGGTTCCACACTATCATTCTTTCTGGTGACCGCGACTGCTTACAGCTGGTTAACGGCAATGTAGAATCCATTTTGCCGGTTCGGGGTATAACTTTGGTGAAAGTTTATACTCCCGAAAGTGTGAAGTCAGACATGGGTTTGGAGCCCGGTCAGATAGTAGACTACAAAGCTTTGGCCGGCGATTCTTCCGACAATATCCCCGGGGTCAAGGGTGTCGGACAAAAGACGGCTTTGGCGCTTTTGAGCGAGTACGGGAACCTTGATAATGTTTACGCAAACCTCCGCGCGGTTTCACCCCTGAGGGTTCAGAAACTATTGGCAGCAGGGCGAGAACAAGCCTACCTATCGCGGGACTTAGCTGTAATCAAAACAGACGTTCCTTTGGAAGAACAATGTGAGAATTTCCTTTGGCAAGGCCCGGTTTTTGAAAAAGCAAAAGCTAAGTTTACCGAGCTCGAATTTACAAGTTTATTGCCAAGGCTATCCGAACTGGACACAGAGCATTCTTCTCAACCTTCAGGTACCCACGCCGAGCCTTCCCATGATCGGTTTAGGGCCGTGGAAAAATCCGAGGATCTTTTGAGTCTTGTGAACGCAGTTAAAAAATCCAAACAAATGTCGGTTTATGCTGAGGGCACAGAGGTAAAAAAGGGATTTGCTTGGCCCCATGTATTGGGGATTTCCGCCGCGTCCGATGTGTCTTATTTGCTGGAAGCGCCGGACCCGGAGAACGCTATCCGAGAAGACCAAACAAAATGGCATGACGAATTGTGGCGGCACTTGGGGCCGCTTCTTATGGATAAAGAGATACAGAAAATTGGGTTCGATCTCAAGTGGTTGTTCAGTCTTTGTTTTCGTCGAGGGGTCGGCCTTGAAGGTTCGTATTTCGATGCTTTGGTTGGCGCCTATCTGCTTGATCCCACCAGAAATATGTACAAATTGCAGGAAATTTCCCGGAAATATGGAGCCGAAATTTCGTTCGAGCCCGACGACCATCGACATTATGCTGCGGGCGCCGCGGCGCTTTTTGCTGTATCTTCGGGCCTGGAACAGGAAATGGACGATTTGGGGCTTCTATCATTGGCGGAGGAAGTCGAATTTCCCCTAATCAAGGTGTTGGGGGCTATGGAAGCTTCAGGCGTGGAAGTCGATTTAGCCCTGGGGCAATCCATCAGAGAGAATTTTGGCGAAGTGCTCTTAAAACTCGAGGGCGAAATTCACCAAATAGCGGGGGAAGAATTCAACCTGGGTTCGCCAAAACAGTTATCCCACATACTTTTTGAAAAGCTTGGGCTAAAACCTGTGAAAAAGACAAAGACAGGTTATTCCACAGACGCCGGTGTTCTGGAAATTTTGAGCTTGGAACACCAATTGCCCGGGTTGATTATGGAATACCGCCAATATGCCAAACTGAAATCTACTTACCTTGATACTCTTGAGGATGTGATAAATCCCGTAACAGGGCGAGTGCACTCGCATTTCCATCAAACCGTAACGGCAACAGGCCGTCTGTCAAGCTCTGACCCAAATCTACAGAACATCCCGGTTCGGGGGGATTTGGGAAGGTCCTTGCGGCGGATTTTTATCCCGGCTGCCGGTAAGCTCTTTATGGCCGCTGACTATTCCCAAATAGAGCTCAGAATCATGGCACATATGGCACAGGATCCCACAATGATAGAGGCCTTCAGAAAAGGCGAAGATATCCACGCAAGAACTGCGTCGGAAATGTTTGGGGTTCCCATAGACCAAGTGGATTCGGATCTCAGAAGTAAGGCCAAAGCCGTCAATTTCGGCGTTATTTACGGGATTTCTGATTTCGGGTTGGCCCGCAACACGGGTGTTACCAGGGAAGAAGCCAAGCAATTCATCGATGCATATTTTGCCCGTTACCCTAAAGTCCGAGAGTATATGGACGCGTCAATTCAGAATGCCTCAAAAACCGGTTACGCAGTGACAATTTTGGGCAGACGCCGGCCGATACCCGACATAAACGCGAGGATTCGGCAAAAACGCGGGGCAGCCGAAAGAACGGCCATCAACACGCCTATCCAGGGCAGCGCGGCCGACATCATAAAGCTTGCCATGGTCAGAATCCACGAAAAACTCACCCGGCGAAAATTGTCCTCGGCTATGATATTGCAGGTTCACGATGAGCTCATATTCGAAGTGCCCCCGGATGAAGAAAGCGCTATGAAAGAGCTTGTAACCGGCGAAATGGAACATGTTATGGAGTTAAGCGTTCCGCTGAAGGTAGGTTTGGCGGTGGGGAAAAGCTGGTTTGATGTGTAGAAATAAGGAGTCTGGGGCAGCCATGTCAAAAAGACAAGGTTTATACGCCGTGGGACTTACAGGGGGCATCGCCACCGGGAAAAGCACGGTTTCCCAAATGCTTGTGGAACTCGGGGCCGATTTGGTGGATGCGGACAAGTTATCACGGAAGGTCGTAGAACCCGGTTCCCAAGGTTTGGCGAAAGTGGCCGAGGCTTTCGGGCCCGGCATTATTTCCCCTGAGGGCAGTTTAGACAGAAAGAAACTGGGGGATATAGTATTTCGATGCCGGCGCGACCGCAAAATTCTTGAAGGCATAATTCATCCGCTGGTTTTTCACGAGATTGAGGAGATTTTGACCCTGAAGGCCCAAAAGTGGCTGGAAAGCGGTCGGACCGGGGTTATTGTCTTGGATGTACCGCTTTTGTTCGAGACCGGCGCGGAGGTTTTCACCGACGAAGTTTGGGTGGTTTGGGCTTGCCGGAGCACACAGGAAAGAAGGCTTGCGGAAAGAGACGGGCTCAGCGAAAAGGATGCCCGACTGCGTATTGATGCCCAAATGCCTTTGGAAGAGAAAGTGCGGCTGGCCCAAAGGGTCATAAGAAACCAAAAAAGCCTTTGTGATACCGAGCGCCAAGTGGAGGTCTTTTGGAAAGCTTTGCAAAAGGATCTCAACGAGGGAAACAGAAATATTTAGTGAACACATTTGTGTTGAATTGGAGGGTGTATTTTGTCTTCTGAAAACGAGAAACCCAAGTTCATCGATCTAACAGCGCAAAGCTTTGCCGAGCATACGACCGGCGCCAAAGTGGCCGTGGTGGATTTTTGGGCGCCGTGGTGCGGCCCGTGCTTACGGTTTGCCCCTGTCATGGAAAAAGTCGCGCTTGATTTGGAGAAAACCGACCCCGGAAAGGTCGAGTTCTTCAAAGTCAACGTAGACGACGAGGGCGCTTTGGCAGAAACCTACAATATCACTATGATACCTACCATCATTGCGTTTTCCGGAGGCAGAATCCTGGACAGGTATACAGGGGCGCGGGGGCCTGATGATTTCTCAAGATGGGTTGCGGGTTTGATTCAGAACTAAGAAAAAAGACGCTTTGGGGAGCGCGATGGTCATGAGAATAGTAGATTTTCGTTCCGACACAGTCACAAAGCCCACAGAAGAAATGCGTGAGGCCATGTTCAAAGCGGAAGTCGGAGATGACGTTTACGGCGATGACCCTACTGTCAATCGGTTAGAAGAGTTAGCGGCCGATATCATGGGAAAGGAAGCTTCGGTGTTTGTGCCAAGCGGCACCATGGGTAACCAGATTTCCCTTTTGGCGTGGACGGAACGCGGCGACGAGATAATTTTGGAGGAAGAGGCTCATATTTTTATGTACGAGGCAGGCGCGCCCGCTATTCTGTCTTCGGTTATGACCCGCACTGTAAAAGGTGTGAGGGGCGTTATGGACCCTAGCGATGTCAAAAACGCCATAAGGGACAAAAATATCCATTTTCCCAGGACAAGCCTGCTTTGCCTGGAAAATACCCACAATCGTTCCGGCGGCTGCGTAATCCCTCTTTCAAATATGGAACAAATGTATAACATAGCCAAGCAAGAGGGTATTCACGTACATCTTGATGGCGCCAGAATATTCAACGCCGCCGTCTCTTTGGGCGTACCCGTAAAACAGATTGCAGGCTACGCAGACTCCGTTCAGTTTTGTCTTTCCAAAGGCTTGTGTGCTCCTGTGGGTTCTATGGTTGCGGGTTCTAAGCAGTTTGTGGAAAAGGCCAGAAAGTACCGGAAAATCTTGGGCGGGGGCATGCGGCAAGCGGGCATTTTGGCCGCTGCGGGTATTGTGGCAATACAAAAAATGACTCAAAGGTTGGCCATAGACCACGAAAACGCTCGCATGATCGGGGAATCTTTGGCCGGACACCCAAAGCTCGAAATAGATCTGGAAACTGTGCAAACCAACATGGTGGCAGTGGGAACAAAAAAATTGGGCATGGATGCGGCGGCCTTTTCAGGGCTTCTTAAAGAAAGAGGCGTGTGGGCAAACGCTGCTTCCAAAAATGTGTTGCGTATAGTGACTCACAACGATGTGCCCAAAGAGATTTGTATTGAAGGTGTAGAAAGAATACTGGATCTAGTTAACGGCCTTGACGCCTGACAGTCAAAAGAATTGCTTTTTTATTTAGGGGGCATGATGCAATAGGGAGGCGTTTTGCATTTGATATGCCCGAAGTGTAAAAGTCGCGCTGTAGGCAGGATAGGCCAGAATCAGTATTATTGTTGGGATTGCAATATCGAATTTGTTCCAACCGGCGACGGGTTTCGCATGTATCGTCTGGAGGCCGACGGAACGTGTCTGTTGGATTCCTTGGAAGATACTTCGAGTCGGTTGACAGATCTTGAGTTGGTAGCGCCGCACGCGAATCCCGTAAAAGATGGGATGCCAAAATGACCAAGAATCGCGGCTTTTGGGATGGCATGGCGTTGGGGGCAGGTGTGGGGGTCGCTTTGGGCTGTGCCTTTATGTTTCGGCGCAGAAAGACTCTCATGGAACTTACCAAAATTATGTTGGGAAAGTCAGCAAGAAGATTCTTGGGGAGAGCGCAAGGCACCATAAATAAGGTTGCTAACAGGTTCGCCCAGTAATAAAAGGCAGATCCTAAGGACG
>CAZXSP010000064.1:0-7513 GCA_964643285.1 uncultured Eubacteriales bacterium | reverse complement strand
TTCATGCAAGATTTTAGGATGTTTAGAATCCGTTCCGGCTCCAATTTCAAGTTTTCGCCTATCACCCTTTTTGCGGCGTCTACAACCAAAGCTAGGTGAAGGGGTTCTGATGCCTTCACCATATTGCGGTAGGAGTCTTTTGCAGCAGCCAGCGCGTCTTTGGCTTCCTCCAAAATGGCTTGTGTACTTGCGGCAGAGGACGTGAACCCCTCTCTGTAACCTTGCTCATAACCTTGTTTCACGATTTTCTCTCTCATAGATTCAGCCTCAAGCCGCGCGGTTTCTAAAATGGATTGGGCTTTTGTTTCAGCGTCGGCTACGGCATCTTTTACATCCGCGAATGGCTGAGAAGGTTTTTTCACCAATTCCATAGGCCGAACAGTGCGGACGGACTGATATGTTCTGGGAGCCCTGAATACTCTAGACAAGAATCTCGTGACCTCCCCCGCGGCTCGTAATAATTTGACCCTGTTCTTCCAGTCGGCGTATGACAGCCACGATACGTTGTTGGGCTTCTTCAACGTCTCTAACTCTGACCGGGCCCAGGTAATCAATGCTATCTTGAACGGTTTCCGCAGCTCTCGACGATATATTCCGCAAAATCTTCTGTTTCACTTCATCTGACGACCCCTTCATTGCAAGAGGTAAGTCTCTAGTCATATCGACTTCTGCCATAAATAATTGAACTGCTCTGTCGTCCAGGGAAATGATGTCTTCGAACAAGAACATGCGTCTTTTAATCTCTTCCGACAGTTCGGGGTTCTTTTCGGTCAGTGCGTTTAGGATTGTTTTTTCCGTCTGCCTGTCTACATTGTTCAGGATATCCACCACGGCCTCTACCCCGCCGGTTTTGTTGTAGTCTTGGCTGACCAACGACATTACCTTGTGTTCAAGTACCTTCTCAACTTCTTTCAAAACGTCCGGGCTGGTACTTTCCATGGCTGCTATGCGTTGCGACACATCCACCTGAAGTTGGGCCGGAAGAGTTGCCATGACGCCTGCCGCCTGCGCCGGGGACAAATAACTCAAAACCAACGCAACGGTTTGCGGAGATTCGCTTTCAAGATAATTTGACAATTGTGACGGGTCAGTGCCTTTTGCGAAGTCGAAGGGCCTCACCTGAAGGGATACCGTAAGTCTTTTTAGGACCTCCCTTGCCCTTTCGTACCCCAGCGCTTTCTCCAAAACAGCCTTCGCGTATTCCAGGCCGCCTTGGTCGATAAACTCTTGGGCAACAGCCATATCGTTAAACTCGGTCAGAACTTTGTCGCGGACATCTTGATCTACTTTCAAAGTCGAGGCAATCTCCAAAGTCAGAGCGTCAATTTCATCGTCAGGCAAATGCTTCATGACTTGGGCGGACAAATCGGGGCCCAAAGAGATGAGCAGTATTGCAGCTTTTTCTATACCGCTTACATGACCTTTGTTAATAGCCATTAGCGTTCGTCCTCCAGAATCCAAGTTTTAAGAAGGGCAGCCACAGTACCCGGGTTTGAACGGGCCAGCTTTTCTACTGATTCTCTTGTGCTTTGCCGTTGCATAACCTCAGGGGAAGGCAGCGCCGGTTTTGGAAGCGGGGCGGGCATTTCGTATTCCGGTTCTTCGGCGCGGCGTTTACGCCTTTTCGCCAATACCATGATGATGACCGTGCCCAGCACCAGCGCTATCCCTACAGCTGCCGCGTAGATATACACCCGGTTGAATACGGGCGCCTCCGGAGCAATCATGGAATCATTGATGGTATCGGCCAAGCTGTGGTCAAACTGAATTCCTGTGACACTTATTCTGTCGCCCATTTCGGGATCCAGGCCCAAAGCCGCTACCACGCTGGACGTTATTGCGTTTTCTGATGCAGTATCCAGCTGTTTGTTGACCAATACAGCCACAGACAGATTTTTTATTTTGCCCGGCGTTGCTACTGTTTCGACTATTTTTTGATCTACTTCAAAATTTCTTATGACCTCTGTTCTTTGATAGGAAGAATCCTCTGTCTCAGATGTACCGTAGGAAGGAACGTCCAGGCCGCCTGCCTGACCCGACGGTATCGCCCCGGATCCGCTGTATGCCTCAGTGACCTCTTGCACGCTTCTGAGAATTCCTTCCGGTTCGGTAATGTAGCTGGTGCTAACGGTACTGACTTGGTCCATATCCACGTCTGCCCTGACTTGACACACGACGTTTCCCGGACCGACAACGGGGCTCAGAAGCGACACCAGCCGTTTCTCAATTTCTTTTTCGACTTTGTATGCGACCTCGTACACAACTCCGGCCCCAAATCCGTTGTCACCATATTCGTCAGAAAGCAACTTTCCTTGGGAATCCATGACGGTCACGTCGGACGGTTTGAGTCCTTCCACTGATCTGGCAACAAGATTCATAATGCCCTTGACACTGGCAGAGTTCAGCTCCTGCAAAGGCCTGAGCGTTAGCAGGACAGCGGCAGTCGAAGGTTTTCCCGTGGAGGCAAATACGTTAGATTCGGGCAGTACTATGTGGACCCTCGCGTCTTCAACAGCAGAGATTGACTTTACCGTTCGGGTGAGCTCTCCTGAAAGCGCCCTTATGTATTGAACCCGTCTTTCAAAATCCGTAGCCCAAATGCCATTAGAGCCTATACTTTCAAACCCCACTACCCCTGACGCGGGCAAACCTTGGGAAGCCAAGGACAGCCGCGTCTTATGTACGTGCGTTGACGGGACTTTGATGGTACTGCCTCCGTCTTCAAGCTTGTAAGGGACCGCTTGGCGTTCCAGTTCGGATATGATTGCTCCGCCGTCAGCAACATCTAAGTTCGACCACAATATCTCATACTGGGGACCTTTCGCCGTGACAGTTAACATGGCTAAAATGCCCACAAACGCCACGACGGCAACCGACGACACTATGACTTTGGGTGTCTTGCCTAGCCCTTTCCAGGCGTTTCCCAGCCCTTTTGAAATCTCTGTTATGGACGAAAGAGTATTAGACACTCGCTTTTACCTGCCTTTCGCCTTACAAAGGCATTCTCATGATCTCTTGATAGGCTTCCAAAGCTCGGTTTCTTACAGAGACAACGAGATCTAAAGCGAGACTTGCTTTCTCCGCTGTCAAAACGGCTGTATGCATGTCCCTAGCGTTTCCTGACAACAGATCCAACTGTGAATGCAGGGCTTCTTTGTCTATTTCGTTCAAGGCCGAGGATGCTTTTTGAAAAGCGTCTGTGAACAAGCTTGTTGATGGTTCTTGCGGTTTTGGTGTAGATATAGCCGGCATGCTTTTACCGGTAAGCCCTTTAACGTACATTTGTCATCCCCCCGATGGCGCTATCATGTACCTGTTCTGTCTATGTTTTAATAAGGGAAAGGGCCTTTTGGGCCATGGCTTTGGCGGCTTCTATTGCCGTTACGTTGGCCTCGTAAGCCCTTGTGGCCATCATCATGTCAACCATTTCCAACACGACGTCCACATTTGGAAAAGTGACATAACCTTCGTCGTCCGCATCGGGATGCCCAGGCATATAGGTTCTTTTTAAAGGGCTTTTGTCTTCCCCGATGCCTACTACCTTGACGCCTTGTGCCATGTCCGCATATTGAGAAGTGAAAATGTCTCTAAATGAATACCTGGCAGTACCCGGGCTAAACAGAGCTACTTTTCTGCGATAAACTTCGCCTGTTTCTGTTCTTGTGCTTTCGGCGTTGGCCAAGTTAGAAGCAATAAGGTCTAGTCTGAAACGTTCTGCCGTAAGTCCCGAGGCGCTTGTTTCTATTGCCGAAAATAATCTCATCGTCAACGCCTCCCCTCAGTAACGGCCTTTTTTATGAGTGACAAGTGAGAAGAAAGCTGGCGGGCCACTGCATCGTAGTAAAGCGCGTTAGCGGAAACTTCACCCATTTCAAGATCAATATCAACTCCGTTACCGTCTACAGATATACTCTTTTGGTCACGAACGACCCGAAACGCGCCGTTTCCCGACACGGAAATGTGCTTCAGATCGCTTGTAGAAAGAGAAACACCGTTACCCAAAGCGTTTTGCAAAGACCCCAGGAAATTTAGGTCTTGTCGTTTGTAGCCGGGCGTCTCGCTGTTGGCCACGTTTTGTGCCAAAACCCCGTGCCTGGCCCAAGCGCCGTCAAGCGCTCTTTCCATGATTCGGGTTACATTTTTCAAGACTACCTCACCTTTCTAAAAACAAACGCCTTCCGGCACTAAACCAGAAGGCGTATCAAATAAAACAACCGCTCTTCGGGAACTCGGCTGTCATGGCGCCATTTTGCGCTTTAGACCCGTGGTTTTGCGTCACTGTCTTTCGGCAGTTTTGCCTTTATCGGTGCACGGTAACTTTTACCTATTTAGTTGTTGTTCGATTCATTCGACGTGAATGTCCGAATTCCTTCTTTCACTAATTGTTTTTGTAAAAAGGGGCGGAATTTTGTCCCGCCCCCGGATTTCATGGGTTCAACGCAACTTTTGAAGCTCATCGAGTAGTTTTTCGTTGAGAACCCGGATAAAGGTGCCCTTCATTCCCAAAGACCTCGACTCTATCACACCGGCAGACTCGAACTTCCTGAGGGCATTTACAATGACCGATCTTGTGATACCCACCCTGTCGGCGACCCTCGAGGCCACCAGAAAGCCTTCCGTGCCTCCCAGTTCCTGGAAAATATGCCGCATCGCATTTAACTCGGAAAAAGATAAAGTGCCTAAAGCAACTTGGACAGCAGTGCGTCTTCTGGTTTCTTCCGCCACTGTCTCTTGGTTGTACCGAATGATCTCCATGGCTGTGACAGTGGCCGCATGTTCCGCAAGAATCAGTTCGCCAACGCTGAAATCTTCACCCGAGCGTGCCAAAAGAAGGGTACCCAGCCTTTCGCCTCCGGCCAAAACAGGCAACACTGTAGTGACCTTGCTACCGTAAACGCAAGGTACGTCTTCTTTGAACACGCAAGTCTCTTTCTGTCGTATATTGGCACACGTCTCCCGATAAATGTAAAGCCTCTCGTTGTAAGTTGG
Source organism: uncultured Eubacteriales bacterium (assembly GCA_964643285.1). GTDB lineage: Bacteria > Bacillota > Sulfobacillia > Fermentithermobacillales > Fermentithermobacillaceae > JAXGZG01. The sequence goes on along the minus strand of CAZXSP010000064.1, from coordinate 2,524 downwards.
CGGGAATTCTTCTTGTTTCAAAACTTCGTCTGTCATGATCTCGCACTGGAAATCATCCAAAAGGGAATAACCCAAAACCCTTCCCATTTTGTCTAATACATAAACATTGCAGTCGATAGAGTCTCTAATCACTTTGGCGCTGGTGTAGAAATTCACTTCTGCTGCCGCCATAGAAAGCATTTGGTTCATACGTCGTGTTTTGTCTAGTAAAATCTGCATTTCTTTCCTCCTCCGCCCTAGTAGCCCGACTAAACCCGCTCATTTATATGAATCACAAAATGTAGCGGGAAACATCCTTATCATGAACAAGGTCTTTCATCCTGCTTTGAACATAGGTAGCGTCTACGACTATTTTCTTTACTTCGATATCCGGCGCCTCAAATAACACATCCTCAAGAAGTTTTTCCATGACAGTATGCAGTCTTCTGGCGCCGATATTTTCCGCTTGTTGGTTGACTGTGAATGCCATCTTAGCCAGCTCTAAAACGCCCTCTTCCAGAAACACAAGCTCGACACCGTCGGTGGCCAGTAGTTCTTGGTACTGTTTTGTCAATGAATTCTTTGGCTCCGTAAGAATTCTTGTGAAATCTTCCTCTGTCAAGGGCTCCAACTCAACCCTTATGGGGAAACGCCCTTGCAGCTCGGGGATGAGGTCAGCGGGTTTTGTCACGTGGAAGGCCCCGGCGCCTATGAACAAGATATGATCTGTCTTCACAGGGCCATATTTGGTCACAACTGTAGTTCCCTCTACCACAGGTAAGAGGTCTCTCTGTACGCCCTCTCGGGATACGTCGGGCCCAAGCCCCCGTTCACGGCCTGCTACTTTGTCAAGTTCATCCAAAAACACTATGCCCACTTTTTCCGCCCGGTTGACGGCCTCGCTGATGATGGAATCTTGATCTACCAATTTTGTCGATTCTTCTTGACACAAGATTCTTCTGGCTTCACTGACTTTCACTCGGCGTCGTTTTTTCTTCTTGGGGAGCACCCCGCCGAGCATATCTTGAATGTTTAGCCCCATTTCCTGCATGGAGGCGCCGTCAAAGAACTCCAAAGTAGAGACTGATGTGTCGTCCACTTCGATCTCTACGTCGTCGTCTTCGAGTTCTCCGTCGGCAAGGCGCTGCCTTAAGAGTTTTTGGTTAGCCCTGGCTTCGCGTTGCTTTTCAATTAGCTGGTCGTCATCTAATGTTTCTTCTCGGGGCATGGGGTTAAAAAGCATCTCAAGGGGATTTCTAGTGGATTGCGTTCTCTTGGGTAAAGGAGCCAACAATTCTACAAGCCTGTCTTCGGCCAAAGCCTGGGCGCGGCTCTTGACTTGCTCGTGTTTTTCTTGACGGACGGTTCTTACGGCCGATTCCACTAAGTCTCTTATAATAGAATCGACATCTCGTCCTATGTAACCGACTTCTGTAAATTTGGACGCTTCGACTTTTGTAAAAGGCGCGTTTACCAGTTTTGCAAGCCTACGGCAGATCTCGGTTTTGCCAACGCCGGTCGGTCCTATCATGAGAATATTTTTGGGAACTATGTCATCTTGTAACTCGCCCTTAACCCTTTGACGGCGCAGCCTGTTCCTTATTGCAACAGCGGCAGCTTTTTTGGCGTTTTCCTGTCCCACAATAAACTTATCGAGTTCTAACACAATCTCACGCGGTGTAAGATCGGCCATTAGCGTACCATCCTTTCAAGTTGGGGCCTTTATTCCAATTCCTCAATCGCGATATTGTGATTGGTATATATGCAAATTGAAGCCGCGATTTCCAGTGCCTCTTTGGCTATAGCCGAAGCATCCAGGGAAGTGAATTTTGCCAATGCCCTGGCTGCTGCCGTTGCGTACGGGCCGCCTGAGCCTATGGCCAAGACAGGATCGTCCGGTTCTATAACCTCACCCGTGCCGCTTACAAGTAGGATTTTGGATTTATCCATACAAAGAAGCATGGCTTGAAGTTGTCTGAGCATGCGATCTGTCCGCCACTCTTTGGCCAAATCCACAGCCGCACGCATGAGGTCGCCTCTGGTTTCTTCGAGATGGCCTTCAAGTTTATCGAAAAGTGTAAAGGCATCACCCACCGAGCCCGCAAACCCCGCCAGAATGTTACCTTTGTAAATCTTACGCACTTTCCTCGCACCGGCTTTTATGACTGTGTGATTGGATTCCATGGTCACCTGACCGTCTCCGGCCATAGCTGATTTCCCGCCGGCCCTAACTGCCAGAACGGTAGTGCTTATAAAGCCCGATCTGCTTTCAGCCATTGTCTTTACTTCCTTTCTCGGTTACAGGGTATCCCGATATGCGCGCCCTTGGGTGCGCGTTGTTGTACACCTCTCTAAGCCTGTCCGGTAGAATATGTGTGTATATTTGAGTGGTTCTGATGTCAGCATGCCCCAACATTTCTTGGACAGATCTCAAGTCTGCCCCGCCTGAAACCAGATGAGTGGCAAAAGAATGCCGTAATGTGTGGGGCGAGCATTTTTTGGGATCTATTCCGCATTCCAAGAGATATTTTTCCACGATTCTGCC
>CAZXSP010000063.1:0-8003 GCA_964643285.1 uncultured Eubacteriales bacterium | reverse complement strand
GCGGCAGCACGCTCAATAACCTGCAAGACGGTGAGGTCGTGACGGAAGACCAAAGCCGCCTGGAGTTTAGAAGCGATCAGTCCAAGCCGGGTATACTTGAAAATTCCGGCGAAATCACGATTGCGGGAGAAGTTCGTTTTACCCAAGGCGCGGAGATTCAAAACTCCGGTTCTGTCATAGGGGACGGATGGGGCAGGATAACTCTGGATAATCCGCCCGGTGCTGAGCAGCCCCTGGTTATAATCGGTCTCAGCTTCTTCACAGATCGCGGCCAAGAAGAAATCGCAGATCCCGATGGTCAGTTTGTTTACTCAACCGGCAAGTGGGTTGAGCATACAGCCGGTTCCGGGGATGATCCCAACGATGACCCCGAGGCCGGCACATTTCACACAATAACCCTGGTGAACCCCGTGAACGGCACGGTGACCGCGGAAGGCCTCGAAAACGGGGAAGTTGAGGTATTGCACAGGGGCGATCTGGAATTCACGGTTATCCCCGACCCGGGTTACAAGGTTTCCCAGGCATTGGTCACCTTCGATGACGGTTTCGTGGACGACCGAGGGTTCAATATCAGTTGCGGCGAAGAAGGTACGCTGGTGTTCCTCTTGGACGATGTACGAAGCGACCTGACGTTAGAAATAGTTTTCACGTTGATCGATATTGGCGGGTTAGACGAAATGGACTATGTTTTACTCGCTGAAGATGCACTGAGCGAACAGTCTCTAAAGGCCGCCATCGCTTCACTCTTGGGCGACCTCGGATACGCTGTTTCTTCTGACCAAATCTCGTTCGGTGATATTGAAACAGGTGAGATAGATACCGAAGGTTACGGCACATTCGAATTTGTGGTGGCTTTTGGCGAAGAATCTTTCTCGAAAACCGGGTATCTCGTAAGAGAAATATCCGACATCATTTTCAGAATGACCGGCGACGATGGCCAAGTGAAAATACGGGTTATGGATGAAGAAGCCTCGCGTGCCGGGGAATTTGGCGTCCCCGCCATGCGTTCAGGAACCATGAAAATTCTGGGGTACGGCAATTTCATAGCGGCTCCGATGGATCCCGAATTGGAAGTCAGAGCGGCGGATGGCGAGATCATGCTGCCTTTCAACCGGGGCATGTTCCACCTCTTAAGCTTTAGTACGGATTTGAACCTATACGGTTTCTACGTTATCCAAGATGACGCTCTTTGCGTGAAAGTTACCGTACCGTCCGGCTTTAGCGAGCAAAAGACGTTCGCGTGGGACCTAAACCTCTATGCCGACCTTACCGACGACCCATACACGTCTCAGGTGTTCTTCGGTAACGACAAGTTCGTCCTGTCCCTGCCCACAGAGGGTTTGGGCGGAGCGAACAGCATGGCCATTGAAACAGGCGACTTCGCCGGGTACACAGTAAGTGAAACTGCCGATAACACATATTTGATAGAGTTCCTTTCCGACTACTACGACAGCGTGACGCTCACGGTGACTATAAACGGGGATGAGGTCAGAGATTTGCACATACACCGTGTGGGCGTTCACATGGAGGAATACATTGGGTCTGAGGGCGGCCGGTCCGGGGTGTTTCACGGCACCCAAAACGGCTCGGTAATCGACTATTCCAACGGAAATCTGTACCGGGTATACGGCACGTACTATATACCCAATCTGGAAACCGTAGCCCCCTACGGTTTGTATGTGACATACACCTATCAAGATGGCGCCAAAAGCACAAGAATCATAACTGAGCCATGCTTGGAACCTCCAATGCTTGGCGACGATGAAAGGTTTGAAAACGGGGTTTTCATATACCCTTCGGTAAGCCAATTCAGCTGTTGCTGCGATTATCTTCTGTATGAGGCGCCCGATGCCGCCGATGCCCCTGTACAGATAAATGTCATTGTCCTAAAAGCCGACCCCACAGAGTCCGGCGAATTTGGCGGCGTGTACTTCGGCTCCGGAGCCGGCGTCACTTGGCCGCGAGGCTCGTGAGGGGGATGAGAAGATGAAAACAATGTTCAGAAAAATCGTGGGTTTGTTGTTAGGTAGCATCATGGTTTTGGGGTTTTTGAGTCTTCCCGCGGCAGCTTCCGGGTCCGGCGATTCTACAGTTGCCATCCTGGAAGCGAGTTACTCCGACGGCGTCATTTCGGTAGATGGAACAGCAGGTGAGGAAGTTTACGCCGTCGCGGTTATGGTGTTTTCAGAAGATGAGCTGCTTTTCATGGAAACAGTTGGTGTTAGCGATGGTGTTTTTACGGCACAAATTCAGGCTGACCTTTCTCCGGGTGAGTATTCGGTAAGGGCCGCCAAGTACGAGGGCGGCGAATATGCGGAAGCGCTCTTCACGGTGACTGCGCCTACAACCGGAGACGGTGATGCGCCCACAGGTGACGAACCCACGGGCGATGCCCCAACCGGCGGCGCTGCAAGCCCGCCGGCTTCACCCGAGTATGAGGCTGAAGTGCCCGGCGGGGAGAACATCGCTGTAACTGTAGACACGGAAAACAACCGGGTCTCGGTGGATTTGGAGACAGTAGCAGCAGCCCTTCTGGAAAAGGGTACGGCAACCGTGAAACTGCCTTCGGTTCCCGGGGCAAATTCCTACACTGCGGCTATCCCGGCGGAAGCCCTTTCTGGGGCTTCGGAAGGTGTACTTACAGTGGAAACGCCCGTGGGTAGCCTGGGAATCCCGGGAAACATGCTCGCGGATACAGGGCTTAGCGGTAAAGCCGAGATAGTCTTGGGCACGGGTAAACCCGATGATCTGCCCGACGACCTGAAAGAAGCCATCGGCGACCGCCCTGTTGTTCGTCTGACTTTGGATGTAGACGGAGTGCAAACCCCTTGGGAAAACCCTTCGGCTCCGGTCACGGTGCGGGTTCCGTATGTGCCAAGTCAGGAAGAACTGGATAACCCGGAAAGCATCGTGGTTTGGTACATTGACGGCGCGGGTAACGCGATTCCCGTTACCAACGGGCGTTACGACCCCGAAACTCAATCTGTGGTGTTCTCTGTGACCCACTTCAGCGATTACGCCGTGGCTTACAACAAAGTGGAATTCAGCGATGTGGCTGCAAGCGATTGGTATGGAAAAGCGGTGGGTTTCTTGGCTGCCAGAGGGGTAGCCAAGGGCACAGATGCCGGAACCTACGAGCCTTCTACCCAAGTAAGCCGCGCGCAGTTCTTGGTGCTTGCCATGCGCGCCTACGGTATCGAGCCCCGGGAAGCCCTAGAGGATAATTTCGCCGACGCGGGCAACAGTTACTACTCGGGCTATCTTGCCGAAGCCAAGCACAGCGGCATATCGCTTGGGGTGGGAGGCAACCTGTTTGACCCCGATAAAGACATTAGTCGACAGGAAATGTTTACATTCTTGTACCGGACTTTGTCGGCTATAGGGCGCCTACCCGAAAGGGTGATCGGGCCAGAAGCGGCGGATTTCACCGATTACGAAGATGTGGAAGACTGGGCTTTGGAACCGGTGGGCCTTTTGGTCAAGTCGGGTATCGTTTCGGGCGACTCAGGCAGATTGTATCCTAAGAGCACTGCCACAAGGGCGGAAGCGGCACAGGTGCTATATAACCTACTAACTGCCAAGTAATAACCGGTTGAGGGGGAAGCGCAAAACGCTTTCCCCTTTCCCATTTGGGCGTTCTATTTGAACTTAGTTTCCAAAACAACTATTTACTTCCTACACTGAACCACCGATAATGGGATAGAGACAGGTTTCGGGTAGTGGTTTCTTGTCGAAATTCTACAACAAATACAAACATCATACACCACAAAGCCGCGTATAATGGGAAACTGCCGTTTAAGACAAATATAACGCTCAAGCCCAAGCTGAAGAACAAGGGCATAAGAAATCGGGGGGTAAGCCCATGTCAATAGACATGCTAAGCCTGGTAAGCCGCGCTTTTCGAGCGGGGGCTTCCGACATTCACCTAGTAAAAGGGGCTCCGCCAACCTTAAGGGTGGCGGGTCGGCTGGCGCCTTCCAGTCTAGCGCCGGTTACCCAGGAAACTTTAGACGAAGCCCTGGCGTTTTTGGCAGAGCGCACCAACAGGCCGGAAATTGCCAAGGAGGAAGTACATAGCAAAGAATACGCTTTCGACCTAAGCTGCTATGTAGAGAATATGGGCCGCATGAGGGTACACATTTTCCACGAAAAAGGCAGCTTGGGCGTAAGTATGCGGCTTATAGCTACCCAGGTTCCCGCTGTGGCTGAACTTGGTATACCCAACACGCTCGTAGACCTTTGCAACAGGCGGGGGCTTCTTCTTGTTACAGGGCCCGTGGGTTCGGGTAAATCCACTACACTGGCGGCTTTGGTCCGTCACCTGTTGGACAACAAGGGGCTTCGGGTCATAACCATCGAAGACCCTATCGAGTACGAGTTCCCCCACTACAAAGGCATAGTCACCCAAAAAGAAGTGGGTATGGACTGCGAATCTTTCCACACGGGTTTGGTGGACGCTTTGAGGGAAGACCCCGACATCATAGTGCTAGGCGAGCTGCGCGACCCGGCTTCCGCGGATGCCACTCTTACGGCGTCTGAGACTGGTCACTTGGTTATAGCTACCATGCACACGCCGTCGGCTTCCCGTTCTTTGGATAGGCTTGTGGACTTGTTCCCCACTGGCAGGCAGGAAATGGCGCGGCACTCGCTTTCCAGGGCACTGAACGGTGTGTTCGTGCAAAGGCTTCTTCCCACCACAGACAGAAACAGAAGAGTTTTGGCATATGAACTTTTGGTGGCTACTCCCGGGGTGAGAAATCTCATCCGCACAGGCGAGTATCAGCAGCTAAACTCGGCAATCGAGGCAGGGCAAAGGCTAGGAATGATTACTATGGCAAGGCACATCCAAAGGCTTATTTCTCAGGGCATTGTGTCTGCCGATGACGTACTAGATGAGGTGGAATCGGGTGAGTAATCCAACGGGTGGGCCAGGGCAAGGCGGCAGAATAGGCGCCATTTTATTAAACGATGGGACCATTTCCGAGCGGGTTCTGGAGCGGGCTGTTGAAATTCAAAACCAATCGGGCGGCCGCCTTGGAGAAGTTCTCATAAGCATGGGGGCGCTTTCGGCCCAGCAGTTTTACAGGGCTTTGGCAAAGCAGCTCCAAACGCCGTTTTGCGATCTTCGGACCACTACTCCTGATTCAGCCGCGCTTCGGTTGTTTACGGCTGCCGATGCCAAAGGTTACCGGGCTATCCCGCTGTTTATAAGGGGAACAACGCTTGACCTTGCTGTGGAAAACCCCACAGACCTCAATAAGCTTGAGAATATAAGGGCTAAGACGGGGTACAGGGTTTTTCCTCACTTGGCTGTTCCCGAGGATATCGACCAGGCCATGCGCCGTTACTACGAGATTCCTGATTCTGAAGACGGGCTTGAGCCCGGGAGTAGCGGCAGTAAGGGGTTTACTACTCAGGAAGCAGGAGTGTATCAGGCTGGGTCGGGTGAGGGCAGGATAGACGATTCGCCCGCGGTGGCTATGGTGGACAACCTGCTTTTTGAAGCTGCCAGGCGGGGTTCGTCGGATATTCACATCGAGCCTTTTCCCGATAAAACCAAGGTTAGGTTCAGAATCGACGGTGTCTTGGAGTCTGCCGGTGATTCTCCCAGGATGCACCACGAGGCTATCATTACCCGTTTGAAGGTTTTGGGCGGGATGGACGTCGCGGAAAAAAGGCTGCCCCTTGACGGCAGGTTTTCAACCATAATCGATAACAGGAAGTATGACCTTCGTCTGTCAACTTTGCCTACGGTGTTTGGGGAGAAGGCTGTTATACGTCTGCTTGAGCAAACTACGGAGCACTTGGATTTCAGCAGGCTTGGGCTTACTCCCAAGGTAAAAGGCAAGCTTGACAGGGCTTTGTCGCTTCCCCACGGTATGATAGTTGTGGGCGGGCCTACGGGTTCGGGCAAATCTACTACCTTGGCCACTGCGCTCAATGTTGTCAATCAGCCGGGCAAAAACATAGTCACTGTTGAAGACCCTGTGGAGTACATTATCCCCGGGGTTAACCACACCCAGGTGAACATAAAGGCGGGGCTTAACTTCGCCACTGTGATTCGCCACATTTTGAGGCAGGACCCGGATGTGATTATGGTGGGCGAGATACGCGACTCGGAAACGGCTGAGATGGCTTTTAGGGCGGCTCTTACGGGCCACTTGGTGCTTACGACTATTCACGCCAACGACGCTATTTCGGTTATGACAAGGCTTGAGGATATGGGGGTCAACAGGTATCTGGCTCTTACGTCTATAGTGGCTATGTTCAGTCAAAGGCTTGTTAGGACTATTTGCCCATGGTGCAAGTACACGGAAACGGCTCCTCAGCCGATTATCGACGAGGTTATGAAGGCTGCGGGCGTGCCCAACGGCGAGAAGGTGCAGGTTGTGGGCACTACCAGGCCGTGTATCGGTTGTCCTGACAGAGCTTATAAGCGCAGGACGGCTATTTCCGAGATGATTTTGGTTGACGACGATTTTCGCAGAAGGTATTTGGAGTCTCGCGACCCGCAGTCAGATCCCGAGCTTAACCCGGCTAAACGCCACGATGGCCTATTAGCCGACGGGGCTCGAAAGGTGATTGATGGGTTGACTACATGGGACGAAGTGCTTAGTGTATTTAGAACTGGACAAGACTAAGTGACCCAGTTCACTATTAGTTAGGCTTTAGCGAAGCGAGGGGGGATAGGGTTTGGCTCTTTATGAGTATCGGGCGGTTAATAAGGAAACGGGCGCCCGGGTTGTTGATAAGGCGCAGGTGGACGATATGTCCCTATTCCTACAAGAGATGAACCGCCAGGGTCTTCTCATTACGTCTGTGAAAAAGACCGGCTCCGGGGAATTATTCGGGGGCTTTTTCAGTAGGCGTGCTACTGTTTCTAAGGTCGATAAGGGCATGGCTATGATGGAGCTCGGGGCTTTTTTGAAGGCCGGTATTCCTCTTAGGACGGCTTTGGAAAGGCTTGCTGATGAGTCTCCCAAGGCTATTTCCGCTCCTGTAAGGGCGGCCGCCGAAGGGCTTGAGCAGGGTATGTCGTTCAGCCAAGCGGTTGGCGGCAACAAGAAGTTTTTTGAGGAGTGGGAAGTTCAAGCCATAGAGGCTTCCGAGGCGTCGGGCACTTTGTCGGAAACTCTCAGTTACATAGGTGAGCAGGCGCTTAAGTCCCACGATTTTGATTCCAAGGTTAAGTCTGCTATGATCTACCCGGCTTTTGTGATGATTGTGGTTGTAGCAGTTGTGATGCTTATGTTGTTCTTCGTCATACCTTCTTTTTCAAACATGCTTGGTACAGAGAATTTGCCCGCTACTACTGTGGCGCTTCTTAAGTTATCTAACTTTCTAAAGGCTAACGCTTTGTGGATAGTGGGAGGTTTGGTTGTAGCCTATTTTGTCGCAAAAAGGTTCTTGAAAAAAGAGGATACTACGGGTCTTACGGAAAAAGTGGCTTTAAAGATTCCGGGCTGGGGAAAGATTCTTAGAAATTCTTATTTAGTTAGGTTTGGGAAAACGTTTTCTACTCTTTTGGAAAGCGGCGCCAGGGTTTTGCCCGCTTTGGAGTACGCGGGTGAGGCCACAGGTTCGGCGCTTTACATAAAGGCGTCGTCAGAGATTCGGAAGGAGGTCGAGAGAGGAGGGCGAATTGGGGATTCCATGCGCAAGACCGATGCGTTTCCCGCGCTTTTCTGTGAGCTTACAGCAGCCGGGGAAGGCAGCGGCACACTTCCGCAGATGGTTTTGAAGGCGTCGGAGTTTTATGAAGGTGAAGTAAACCGTATGTTAGGTTCCTTGTCGTCCCTGATTGAGCCCGTTCTAATTGGAGCAGTAGGGATAATTGTGGGTCTTTTGGCGGTTACCATCATGGGGCCCATACTCAAGGCAGTAGAGGTGCTTACATAAGCACAAGGCAAAGGGAGTAAAAGTCTGGGAGAAACACGGAGGGAAAACAAAGTGAAGAAGCGGAGAATTCTTAGGTCAGAAAGAGGTTTCACGCTAGTAGAGCT
>CAZXSP010000062.1:0-8064 GCA_964643285.1 uncultured Eubacteriales bacterium | reverse complement strand
ACGATGCCCGCCGACGCCGTATATTTGGTAAAACCGGTTTCGATGGCAAGAACGGCGGCTTCTTTTATGTATTCAGGCGTATCGAAATCAGGCTCGCCGACACCGAAACTAATGATATCTACGCCTTCCCTTTGCAGTTTCTTAGTTTTGGCATCCAAGGCAAGGGTGGGCGAAGGGCTGATGGAACGCGCGCAGGAGGAAAGTTTCATTTGTGAGACCCCCTAAAGGTCGTAATTGCATCGTATTCTTCGGCAATTTACTGAATTATCCCTTCTAGCCCAATATTAAAACTTTACCCAATCGACCAAGAAGTGTCTAAACTCAGATTACCGAGCTAACCCTTCCATATCAACAGAACGGTATAAGACGAAATTTTATAATCATTATGGTACTATCGTCAATAGCCGCCGCCAAATTTCAGGTATGGTTCCGGGGAAATACTACCGTGACATCAAGCGAATTGGCGCCGGAGCGAGGCAGCTGTCACAAAAAGTACCATTCTTGGGGGACGCCCATGAACCGCAGAAATATCGGGACTCTATTGGGGCTTGGGTTTGTTTTGCTCACCTCGGCAATAGCCGGGCTTTACGCGGGGATATATCTGGGTAAGCGCACCGGAAATGCTATTTTCGCCCCCCTTGGATTGATTTTCGGCTTGGGGGCGGGGTTTCACAGAGCGTGGTCTACGATAAAATGGATGATGAAAACCAAAGATGAAGACTCCGGAGGGTGACCCCTGTGTTTAGGCCTGCTAAAACGAGATTTGCCGCATTGCGGTGTAAATTGGTTACCTTATTATGTTTCGTAATTTCCTTGGGAACGCTGACGGGCTTGCGGACACCCGGCGCCGGAGCCAGTGCCGGGGCTACTGCCGGGGCAAGCCCCCAAAACGCCGCAGCGTCTGAACTCGCTCTGACCGTTGAACGGTGTCCTAACAGGCTTACGGGGTCAGAAGACAGCGGGCGTTTTTTGCTGGACGTGTCGCAGCAGTTGCAGGAATTCGGGTGGGAAACTCGGATTCAGTCTTACGAAACGATCATGCAAACCCATTCCAACGCCATGAACCGCACTACATTTGTAAGCGTTGGCGGCGAAAACCTTTTGGCTTACAAACCTGTGGACGATTTTGACGTTACCCAAGAAACTCATTTCGACCTCTTGATTGTAGCCCCATACGACGTGCCTTCGCACCGGGACGTTTTGGCGGAACCCGGTCAGCCGGGGCATAGTTCCGATACCACAGCGACCCAAGCACTAGACACCTTTTTCACCACCCAGGCTACAGCCGGGCTTTTGCGTTTTGCCCAGGGCTATAAAGGTGACCAAAATGTGGCTTTAGCCTTGGTGTCGGGGCATTACCAGCTAGGCGCCGGTATGAAAGCCCTAATGAAAGACCTGGCCGAGGAGGGCCGGACGGTTGGGGCCGTTTTGGTTGTCGGCGACTTTCTGGGCACAGGCGACATACCTTTGGTCCCAAAGAAATCTACCCCTGTCTACATAGTAGAAAAACTGTCCGCCTTAGCCGAAGATGCGGGCTTGAACACCTTCTTGGCAGGAGGGCACAGTCATTCCGCTTGGTTTAGGGCGGCTACCCAAGGCCCTCCGGTTGCGGCCGTAGGCTTTGAAAACGCGGTTGACGACGGCACGTTTTTGGGGGAAGCGGCCATGGCAGACGACTCCATACCCGCCGTTACCTTAGGGCTTCCTACAGGCAACAAATTCACAGATATCGAACATTTTTTGGATGACGAAGAAATTGCCGAGCGCACCCAAGCTGTAGCAAGCTTGTTGCTGGGTTTTGCCCAATCACCTGTCTCACAAGGCTTCGACACGGCAGAGGGCGGCTTAGTATACGGTGACGGTACCCCACTTGGGTTTTTCAACAGAACCTACATTATGCGGTCGAAATTTCTGTTTTATGCGGGGTTGGCAGGAAGTCTTCTGGCGGTCTTGTTTGTGCTGCCGACTAAACCCAGTTTCAAACGCTTGGGCGGCCTAGGCTGGGTTGTCGGAGCAACGGCTGCCGCTTTGATAGCGCAAGGAGTAAGAACCCTGGCTTTCAAAGATTCTTACCCCGCTTACATTCCGTGGACTAACCCGGCTATTCCCAATTATCTGGTTCTCACAGTGTTTATTCTTCTGGTGACCACTGGTTTTTTGCGACTGTGGGCTGTCCGTTCCCGAATCGCAAACCTGCCCGGAGCGGCGTTTCAGGCAAATCCGATTGGAAACTCGGCGGCTTCGGGCGTTTGGGGGCTTTCCGTCATGGTTGTCTTGTCATTGGCAGCGGGCGCCGCGGGTTCCCAAAACTTTCCCCAGGTAATTTTGGCTTTAGCGGGCCTTACTTTTGCGGTAATCATAGAATGGTTATCAAGCCGCCGTGACAGGCAACCGTCTGCAGCTTTTCTTTGGATTCGCCGAGCGTTGTATTTGACCCCCTTGATTCCCGCTGCCGGGTTGATGAAAGCCAATGTGTGGACAGGGTTCTCACCGGCGAATTTCGCGGCCTCTGTCTGCGTGGGCGTAGCCTTGGGAAGCGTCCTTTCCACCATGGAGTTTCCCAAACCGGTGGCTAAAAGCAGGGTTGGTCTTTTGAACATGGCTACTTTGGCCGCGCCTCTGGCCATAGTGATAGCCATAATCGCGGCAAGAGGCTCGGGGACGATTCCCGTTTTGGCGAGAGTGGACGAAGTATTCGACTACTCGCCCGAGGTTGAAGTTTATACAACGAAACCCATAAAAGACATCACGCCAGAGCCTTACACGCCCAAGGTTGGGTTTTTACACGGCCTTCCAAACTTGGAGCCGTCCGCGAAACTCAAAACCGGGACCTTGCGTTTTCGCTTCGCAAGCGACGCGGATTGCGCGTGGGCAACGGTGCAGACGCAGGTAGATAGGGATACTTCATCTTCTGCTAAAGGATCATCGAGAACCATCATTTCGGCTGAAGCCGACTACCTGGAAAGACCAACACTTGTAAGCGTGGAGGTCAAGGACATGCCCGTATCTAGGGGCAAGTCGGCGCCGTTTGTTCTGGAAAACCTGCCGGCGATTTTGGAATCCATGCGAAGCGGCGGAGCGCCAGGGAAACAATACGAGTTTTCCAATGGGGAACAGATTTCACCCAAAACCGGATACGCTGTGAGATTTGTTTGGTGGTACCCTTCCCAATCACCGGTTAGCACAAAAATCGTTGCCTTGTCCCGTGAACTTGGGACGGTGAACTGCACGGCGTCGGCCCACTATTTTGGGCAATCTTATGTCGGGCAACGGCTTGTTTCACCAAGCACCCCTCAAATTCGGGTGACAAACCAGGTGATAGTGAAAAATCGGCCGCTGTAAGCGGGTTGTGGGTGAGGCGCGAGAAGATTGCGGGACGGTTACGAGAAGGTTGCGAGTAGACCGCCAGTAAGGCGTAAGTAGACCCAAAGTGGGATTACCTCACCGCTAGGTTCGCCGCTAGGTTCGCCGCCAGGTTCACCGCCGGGTTCACCGACAGTCTTCGGCGAACTTTTCACCGAGACTGTCGATTCAGCGGTTATTGGTTTAAGCAGACGCTGTCTTCAAAGGCTCGCCGGCGAACTGTTTCTCGTACAAGGATTTGTACTGTCCACCCAAAGCTATGAGCTCGTTGTGGGAACCGACCTCTTTTACCTCGCCTAAATCGATAACGTAGATGCGATCGGCGTTTCGAATTGTGGAAAGCCTGTGAGCGATTACTATAGAAGTACGCCCTTTCAGAAGCGTTTCCAAAGCCTTTTGAATCTGCAATTCAGTGTAAGCGTCTACAGATGAAGTAGCTTCGTCCAATATAAGAATACGGGGGTCTGCCAAAAGTGCCCGGGCGAAAGACAAAAGCTGCCTTTGGCCCACTGACAGTCGGGTACCCCTTTCCCTAACTTCCGTGTCATATCCGTCGGGCAGGTTCGTGATGAAATTATGGGCGCCCACTGTTTTGGCCGCGTCTTCCACTTCTTCATCGGTGGCGTCCAGCCTACCATACCTGATATTGTCGCGGATGGTGCCTGAGAATATGACCGTATCCTGCAAAACAACACCCAGTTTTGACCTGAGAGACTCCAAAGCAATGTCCCTTATATCCATGCCGTCCACCAGGATTTGGCCGTCTTGCACGTCATAGAACCGAGACAGAAGGTTAATGACAGACGACTTGCCCGCACCGGTGGGGCCCACCAAGGCGATAGTCTCGTCGGGCTTAACTTCTATATTGACCGAATGCAAAACCGGATTCTTGGGGTCGTACCCGAACACTACATCCTTGAACTCGACATGCCCATCCAAATGGTCCAAAACCAAGGAATCGGGCTTGTCGCCCACGTTGGGCTCGGTATCGAGCACTTCGAATACTCGCTCGGCCGACACAGCAGCCTGCAACACTTGGTTCCATATTTGCACCAAGTTACGGACAGGCCAGAAGAACCTGTTTACGTAGTTCACAAATACAGTGATAGTGCCTACCGTGACCAGAGTATCGCCCAAAGACATCCTCATGCCGCCGTAATAGTAAACAAGGGCGATGCCCACTGTGCCGATGATGTCGACTATGGGGAAGAAAAGAGCTTGAAGCTTTGCGGCGTCCATCTGGGCCTCAAAGTTTTTCTGGTTGGTGTCGCCAAACTTGTTGGCGTTGACGTCTTCCCTCGAAAACGCTTGGGTAATCCTCATTCCCGAAATGGATTCCTGAAGGTTTGCCGTGATATCCGCAAGCCTTCTGCGGGTCTTGTGATAAGCCTTGGTCATTCTGCTCTGCAAAAAGAACACCGTGAAGAATAGAAGCGGCATGGTGATAAACGTTACCATAGCCAACCTCGGGTTCTTTTGTATCATGATGATTATGATACCGAAGATGGTCACGATGTCCGACAACAGGTTCAATGACCCGCCTGAAAGCAGGTAGTTAATGGATTCCACGTCGTTTACCACACGGGACATTATTCGCCCGGCCTGGAGACCGTCGTAGAAATCCAGACCCAAATCCTGCATATGCCCGAACAGTGTCTTTCTGATGTTGTACAGCATCTGCTGACCTGTCCATGACATAATGTACGTTTGCGCGTAGCGCAATACCGTCAAAACAAACTGTATGCCAAAATACCAAGCCACCAACATGTACAAGCCGTTCAAATCGCCTAGGGGTATGATGTCGAGTATTTGCCCTATGATAAGGGGACCCATTAACCCTAAATAAGCGATTACGGCCACCAGAGCCATGGCCAAAAGCAAAGGTTTAATAAAAGGTATCGCAAAATCCTTGGTTCTCGCCAGGTGCGAAAAATCAAGGTCTTTGAGATCGATGTTTCCAACGTCGAGTCCACCCCGACCGCCGCGCATGCCCATTAGTTGTCACCGCCTTGTGCCGAAGCAACTTCGTTTTCAAATTCAAGCCTTTCCTGGCTTCTAAACTGCAGGTCGTAAATAGCCGTGTATATGCCGCCCTTTTCCAAAAGGTCTTGGTGGGTGCCTTCTTCCACAATTCTGCCCTTATCCAAAACAATGATCCTGTCGGCATTTCTTATGGTAGAAAGCCTTTGGGCGATTATAAACGATGTTCTGTCGTGAAGAAGTCTCGCGAAAGCTGCCTGAATTTGCATTTCCGTTTCCACGTCTACGCTTGAAGTAGACTCATCCAACAGAAGGATTCTGGCATCCATCAAAATAGCCCTGGCGATGGCGACGCGTTGTTTTTGTCCTCCCGAAAGGCCGACGCCTCTTTCGCCGATAACGGTATTGTAGCCGTCAGGCAGCGTACCGATAAAGTCGCTTATGTGGGCGGCTTCGGCAGCCTCCATAATCTGCTCCTCTGTGGCGTTGGGGTTACCGTAAGCGATGTTGTCCTTGAGCGACGAGGAAAATAGGAAGGTTTCCTGAGTTACCACACCTATTTTTTGCCGCAAGCTTTCCAAGGTAATATCGCGGACGTCGTGGCCATCCACCAAAATACTTCCTTTTGTTACGTCGTAGAAACGCGGTATTAGGTTTATGAGTGTGGATTTACCTGACCCGGTTCCGCCCAGGACTGCTATTGTTTCGCCGGCCCTAACTTTGAGGTTGATGTCACTCACAACCATGTTCTCGCCATCGTAGGCAAAACTAACGTCTTCGAAAGTGACTTCTCCAACGATGTTGTCAAGGGCTTCAGCGTTGGGGGTATCCCTCACTGTGGGCTCGGTGTCCAAGATCTCGTAAATCCTCTCGCCTGCGGCCACTGTTCTTTGGGCGCCGCTGACCCACATGCCCAGCATACGGACTTGCTGCAGCGTCTGCAGGGTAAGCGAGTTGAAGGCTATAAGGGTACCAACTGACAGCTGACCCAGAAGAGCTTGGCGTCCGCCCCAGAACAAAATAAGCCCCAAGCAGGCCTCGGTAAGTAAGGTCATGATCGATTGGTTAAACGCTGAGGCTCGAACTGTTTCGACGTTTTTATCCAGATAGTTCATATTGTCGCGCTCGAATTTTTCCATCTCGTGACTTTTTCGGGCGAAGGCTTTTACCACTCGCTGGCCTGTAACGTTTTCCTGAAGGGTTGCGGTCATGACACCCAACAACTGCTGAATGGCCCAGTAGCGGGGCCGCAAAATGGTGGCGTAGATTTGGACTCGCCAAATAAGAAGCGGCACCGGTATCATGGCTACCAAAGTCAACTGCCAGTTGAGTTTTATCATGAGCGCCAAGGCGGCTACAAACCTGACCGAAGCGGCCACGATTTGTATAAGGGAGTTCGACAAAAACATGCGTGTGTGCTCGACGTCCGCCGTGACCCTTGACATGAGCTGCCCTGTTTGGGCTTCGTCATAGAAACTGAAAGACAGTTGCTGGAGGTGATCGTACAACGTTTTGCGTATGTCGTAGATTATCTTTTGCCCGGCCCATGACATGCCGTAGCGCTGGATGTACGCCAAAATCGCACCCACGACAGATATCCCGACGATGGCAAGAGCGCCCCACAATAGAAGGTGCCATTGCCCGTTGGCGAACACTTCGTCAACAACCCACCTGGTTACCATAGGTTCAATAAGGTTGAAACCGGTCATAATGAACACTATGGCCATGATGCCAATATAGATTTTCCAATAAGGTTTTGCAAAGCTTGTTAACCTACGTAAGATTGACAAATTCCTAACGCCCTCCTCCGGCCTATTGCTGTGCCGACGGTTCTGATTCTTTAGAGGATTCTTCTACAATTTTCCCCAGTTGTTCTATGGTATCAGAAAGCATCCGGGTTACTTGCGCTGCTTTGATTACCACAAGCCCCGTGTTGTGCCGACCCATGAACACCATGACTTTGTCACCGATTCCCAAACCGTATTCCTTTCGTGCCTCGGCAGGAATCACGATTTGGCCCCTTTCGCCGACCGTGGCCGCTCCACAAAATTTTCCCCTGAGTATATGGCTCAAGGACTCCCCCCTCCTAGTGGTCACAGGTGCTTCATATGTTATATGATCCATCTGGACCTGGATTTAATGTTGCAAAGTATGATAAATCATACTTCTCCATCAAGATCATATATTACCACAAACAGTTTCGTGTAGCAAGTATATCGATACACGAAATAAACTATACAAATAGTTGCCGAACACCGCAAGACCCCCCTATTTGCCTAGCTTTGTGAGTGTGTGGGGCTGGAGTCGTGGGCTACCGGTTTGATTGGAACAAAGGTCTACGACCTTTGTATCCTACGGGGCCTAATGGAACCAAAGGTCAAAGACCTTTGTACCTTGTGGGACCCATGGGACGGGTTCTTGGTGCCTACGAGGCACATTGGGTCGACAAACTTCGGGCAGTGGGCCCCGCAGGACCCAACGACGGTGACCTTGGTACCCCGGGGGACCCATCGGACGATTCCTTTGTGCCTGCGAGGCACATCGGGTAGGCAAACATCGGGTAGTGGGCCCGGCAGGACCCGACACCGACGACCTTGGTACCCCACGGGACCCATCGGACAGTTCCTGTGTACCTGCGAGGCACATTGGGTGGGCAAACATCGGGTAGTGGGCCCCGCAGGACCCAACGACGGTGACCTTGGTACCCCGGGGGACCCATCG
>CAZXSP010000061.1:0-8139 GCA_964643285.1 uncultured Eubacteriales bacterium | reverse complement strand
GAGCCTGTACGGGCAAGAAAGGGTAGCGGAGACTGTACGTTTATGTAAGATGAACTTGGCTGTCCACGGTCTTGCGGGGGATATTCGCCAGGGCAACTCCTACTACGAGGACCTACATAATTGCGTCGAGAAATTCGACTTCGTCATGGCCAATCCACCCTTCAACGTGAATAAAGTGGATAAGGACAGACTGAAAGACGACAAGCGCTTCCCTTTGGGTCTGCCCCGTGCCGATAATGCCAACTACCTGTGGATTCAGCTTTTCTACAGTTCGTTGAGCAGTAATGGCAGGGCCGGGTTCGTGATGGCGAACTCTGCTTCCGATGCTCGAAGTTCAGAACTGGAAATACGAAAGCAGCTTATCGAAGCAAAGTCCGTAGACGTCATAGTATCGGTGGGTCCAAATTTCTTCTATACAGTTACCCTACCGTGTACTCTTTGGTTTTTTGACAAGGGCAAGCAGAACACCAACCGTGCCGACAAGATTCTATTCATCGACGCACGACACTTATTCCGTCAAATCGACAGGGCTCATCGGGATTGGACACCTGACCAAATCGAGTTTCTGGCTAACATAGTACGATTGTATAGAGGCGAAGAACCGGAAAACCTCCATGAGAGCACCGAACTGCTAAAGGAGAGCTTCCCCGATGGTATTTATACTGATGTGCCCGGTCTATGCAAAATCGCAACTTTGGATGACGTCAAAGACCAGGGATGGAGCCTTAACCCCGGGCGATATGTTGGCGTTGCTCCCCGCGACGAGGAAGACTTCGATTTCTGGGAAAGACTTCAGGAACTGAATGAGGAATTGGAGACATTGAACCTGGAGGCGCGGGAGTTGGAAGAAAGAATTGCAGAGAACTTGTTGAAGCTGCTGGGTAGCAAATGATGCTTACGTGCGAGACGAAAACTATAGAGCAAGTTGTAAAAAGGCTCATCGATTATCGAGGTAGAACACCTACTAAATCGGCTAGTGGCATTCGTCTTGTCACAGCAAAAGTCATAAAAGATGGTTTCATACAAGATGATACAGCTGAGTATATAAGCGAGGCGACCTACGCTTCGTGGATGCGGCGTGGATATCCCCAACTGAAGGATATAGTCATGACAACAGAGGCTCCACTTGGCGAGGTAGCTCAGATCCGAACGCCGGAAAGGGTAGCTCTGGCTCAACGGGTTATTCTCCTAAGAGGGAACTCAGATGTTATCGACCAGCAATATCTATTCCATACCCTAAAATCGCCTTATGTTCAGGCCGGCTTACAGCAACGTGCAACTGGGACAACTGTTCTAGGAATTAGACAAAGCGAATTGCGCCAGGTTAAAATCCCTTACTACCCTGTACCCATCCAACGTAAGATCGCCTCCATTCTGTCCACTTACGACGACCTGATCGAGAACAACCTTAGGCGCATCAAAATCCTAGAAGAGATGGCCCGGAATTTGTATCGAGAATGGTTCGTGAAGTTTAGGTTTCCTGCACATGAAGAAACACAGTTTGTGGACTCATCGCTAGGGAGGATTCCGGAGGGGTGGGAAGTCGTCACATTTACCGAGATTGCGGATGTACTGAGTGGTGGAACCCCAAAGACAACAGTACAAGAGTACTGGGGCGGCTCAATCCCCTTTTTCACACCTAAAGACGCGCCGGGCTATGTATACGTAACAGACACAGCGAAATCGATTACAAAACACGGTCTTCAGAAATGCAATAGTAAGCTCTATCCAAAGGATACGGTCTTCATCACAGCTAGAGGGACCGTTGGTAAAGTCGTGATGACTTCGATGGATATGGCGATGAACCAATCCTGTTATGCCCTTCAGGGCAAACAGGGGATAGACCAGATATATCTCTTCTGGACGATCAAGGAACAGATCGAATACCTTAAGAAGAACAGTGGCGGTGCGACATTTGACACAATTGTGGTCGATACGTTTCAGCGAATGCTCATCGCAAAACCGTGTGCTCATCTCATAGCAAGATTCTCAGAGATGGTTCGACCCATGATGGCTCTTGTGGTCTGTCTTCTGAGAAAGAATAACGCACTCCGCCGCACCCGCGACCTGCTCCTTCCCAGACTAATCTCTGGCGAACTTGACGTAGCCGACCTAGACATCACCGTACCGGAGGAGGCATAAATATGGCTCCGAAAAGCTACTCAGAAGATAAGCTGGTCGAGCAACCGGCCATCGCCTTGCTCAATGAATTAGGTTGGGACACGTTTAACGCCATGCATGAGTTTCGGCATGGGAAAAGCACCCTGGGACGCAAGGCGAAAAACGAGGTCATTCTTACTGGTCGACTGCGGTCGGCTCTTCACAGGCTTAACCCAACTATGCCGTTTGAGGCCATAGACAAAGCTGTCGAGGAGCTTAGCCGCGATCGTTCTCGCATGAGTCTGGCAGCGGCCAATCGTGAGGTCTACTTCCTGATAAAAAACGGTGTCAAAGTAACTGTCTCCGATCCCGAAGGTAATGGCGAAACACAGGAAACGTTACGCGTCATAAATTGGGACAACGCTACCGAAAACAACGACTTCTTGATTTGCTCTCAGTTCTGGGTAACCGGTGAAACATATACCAGGCGTGCGGACCTGGTCGGTTTCGTCAACGGCTTACCTTTTTTATTTATTGAACTAAAAGCCTTACATAAACGCCTTGAGACAGCTTACACCAACAATCTACGTGACTACAAAGACACCATCCCCCACCTATTCTGGCCTAACGCCCTAATCATCCTTTCAAATGGCAGTCAAAGCCGTATCGGAAGCGTAACCCCTGGGTGGGAGCATTTCGGTGAATGGAAGAAAGTAAGCAGTGAAAACGAGGCAGGCCGTGTTTCGCTCGAAACAATGCTGCGCGGTGTGTGTGACCCGGTTCGTTTCCTTGACCTTGTAGAGAATTTCAACGTATTCCAAGAGGCCCGCGGCGGCCTCGTCAAAATTACCGCTAAAAACCATCAGTATCACGGTGTCAATAACGCCCTTGATGCCCTTACCGATATACGGAATCGCCAGGGCAGGCTAGGGGTCTTCTGGCATACACAGGGAAGCGGCAAAAGTATCTCGATGCTCTTCTTTTCCCAAAAAGTTTTTCGCAAAGTACCGGGCAACTGGACCTTCGTCATTGTCACTGACAGACAAGAACTGGACGAGCAAATCTACAAGCAGTTTGCTTCTTCGGGAATGATAGCCGACAGTGATGCTTGGGCAAGGAGTTCTGCCCACCTCAGGCAACTTCTCCAAGAAGACCATAAGTATGTATTCACTCTTATACATAAGTTTCGCACGGAAACAGGTGAAGTCCATCCCGTTTTGTCTGAACGCAACGACATCGTCGTGATTACCGATGAAGCGCACAGAAGTCAGTACGACACCCTGGCTCAAAACATGCGCACTGCCTTACCCGGCGCTTCCTTCCTTGCATTCACCGGCACACCACTTATTGTGGGCGAAGAAAAAACTCGAAGTGTGTTTGGCGATTACATAAGTGTTTACGATTTCCAACAGTCTGTGGCAGACAAATCCACCGTTCCTCTTTATTATGAAAACCGCATCCCCGAGCTACAATTAACCAATGAAAACCTAAATGAGGACATGGAACGTCTTTTGGATGAAGCCGCTTTGGATGAAGCGCAAGAAGCCAAGTTAGAAAAAGAGTTCGCTCGCGAATACCACCTCATTACCCGGGATGACCGGCTTGAAACAGTGGCTAAAGATATTGTGGAACACTTTACGGGGCGAGGGTTTCAGGGCAAAGCCATGGTGATAAGCATAGACAAAACTACCGCCATCCGAACATACGACAAGGTGCAAAAACACTGGAAACGCATGATAGCCGAGCTTGAAACCAAACGGTCACTTTATGGCGGAGAGGCTCTTTCGGACATGGAAAATCGTATCGCGTACATGAAAGAGACAGATATGGCCGTGGTGGTATCCCAAGGTCAGAATGAGGTTTCAGATATGGCCGAAAAAGGCCTGGACATTAAGCCACACAGAAAACGTATGATGACAGAAGATTTGGAAACCAAATTCAAGGATCCGGACGACCCGTTCCGATTGGTATTCGTATGCGCCATGTGGATGACAGGCTTTGACGTACCTAGTTGTTCCACTTTGTATCTGGACAAACCCATGCGAAACCACACGTTAATGCAGACTATCGCTCGCGCCAACCGGGTGTACCCCGGTAAAAACAACGGGCTGATTGTGGATTATGCAGGCGTATTTCGTAATCTGAAGCGGGCATTGGCAATATACGGCGCAGGTCGCGGAGGAGACAATCCCGTTGAAGACAAATCCGCTCTCGTTGCGGCACTAAGGCAAGCACTGGAAGAGACTACTGCCCTATGCTCGGAACACAGAGTGGATTTGGACGCTATTCGGGCATCGGAAGGATTCACCCGTATAGGGCTACTGGACGACGCAGTGGAAGCCCTGATTGTCTCAGACCAAACGAAACTCCAATACCTCGACCAGGCCAACAAAGTCCAACGCCTGTACAAAGCCGTTTTGCCCGATCCGCACGCACGAGAATTCTCCGGCCTCATCGCCCCCATCGTGGTCATCGCCGAGAAGATTCGGTCTCTAACCCCCGTTGCTGACATATCACATGTCATGGGGCAAATCGAAAACCTTTTGGACAGGTCCATTGCTGCCGAGGGTTACATAATTCGCGACAAAGATGCTGAATACGGAGAAGGAAAACTGGTTGATCTAAGCGGCTTTGACTTCGAAAGACTGGCCGAGGAATTCAAGATCGGCAGAAAACGCACATTGGTAGAAAGACTGAAGGGCACAATCTCTCAGAAAGTCATGGCCATGGTGAGACTGAACCGCACAAGAATCGACTATCTGGAACGATTCCAAAAGATGATCGACGCCTATAACGCTGGTAGCGTAAACGCCGAAGAGTTGTTCCGACAGCTTACCGATTTCGCCAAAAGTCTAACTGAAGAAGAAACCCGGGGCGTAAAAGAACAGTTAAGCGAAGAAGAACTGGCGCTCTTTGACCTGCTGACGAAACCGGCGCTCGACTTGAGTACCGCCGAGCGCGAAAGGGTAAAAGCCACCGCTAAAATGCTCCTAACCACCCTGAAAGCCGGGAAACTGGTTCTGGATTGGCGCAAACGGCAACAGTCCCGCGCCGACGTACAAGTTACCATAGAGGAGATATTGGACAAAGGCTTACCTAGGGCGTACACCAAAGACCTTTTCCAGCTTAAGACCGCCGCAATCTTCCAACATGTCTACGATGCCTACTACGGGGCCGGTCGGAGCATTTACGCAGCCAGCTAAGTGAGCGGGTGTCAACTGCCCGGTTGAATCTGCACACTACCCGCGATTTCACACCCCACACCCATCATGTCTTATATGTAACAGTGGGCAAATGGTGCGGAAGCGAACCCACCACGATTAAATGCTTATCTTTGTCGTAAAGGAAATATATCCGTAGCAGGTTTTCAGCGTCTACCCCGACCTTCAGATGCAAGTCTAGCGGAGTTTCAACAAGTTTGCCTTTGTACCCGACTTTGTACTTTATGCTGTAATCCGACCGGTACATATCCGGCGAGGTGCCCGTGGGAGTAACCGAAAACGGCCGCCCGTACTTTTTTCCGCTCACGTCATCTCGTGTTATCTGGTCGATTAGCCCATTTAGCTCAGACCAGTACTCTGTTCCCAGATATTCCAGCGCATCGCAAAGTAGATCCATGTCCACTTCACCGGGGGTCAATTTGCCCATTTCCGCCTTGGCCCTTTTGTGGAACACCATGGTTCCTTCAAAGTACTCGCCAACCCAGCCGGAAACATCCTGGGGCCTGCGCGGACGGCAACGCAGTGACGCTCTTCTTTCAATCTCCGAAGCCAGAGTTTGTGACAGCTTTTCTTTGGCGCTTCGTTCGCTATTTATCTCTTCCCGTAAATCAAAAACCTGCTCTTTGAGAAGGCAAATGTCTCTTTCTAAGGCCCCTATTTCTTTGTTCTTTGCGTGGTTGATCCTTGTGAGTTCCTTCCCGTGCTCCTCTGCCTGCAACTCCTTTTGCCCTGCGTAAAAAGCGACAATTTGATCCTTGTCCTTCAGATCCCTGGCAATATTCTGTCTTTCGATATCTCTTGCTTTGGGAACAAAGATGCAATGATTGAACACAGGCTCCAAGTCTTTGTCACGGGGATAGTTTTGAAGCCATTCTCCAAGGCTACCCGCAAAACCCTTAGCCGAGGCTTTTTCGTACGTATGAATTTTGTGTCCGCCCCCAAGAACGAGTGGATCGCAAATCAACACGCCGCCATTGGGTATATTCCTGCCGGAAAGTTTGGCAAAATCATTTTTCATGGAAGATTTGAGCACGAAGAACTGAGCATAACCTATCCATTGCTTGGCAAGGTCTGCGACATCCACGGGAAAGCTCGGCTTAGGCTTCGGAGCGTTTGAGAACAGATCGGTTAAGTATTTCGCACCTATGCGAGCCGTACCGAGGCCACCTAGATCGGGTTCAAAATACTTCTTGCTCGCGGGCAAGGCTGAAAATGGACCCGTCTCGACTTCGTCATATTCCGCAAACACAATGACCGGAAGCGTTCTTTCTTTGTCAGCGATCCATTTTTGGTATCGTTTTATCTGGGCCGTATCGCTTATTGGCACAGAAACATCGGTTAGAGGAAACGTCTGGCGCAGCCCAACCAAAGGGTTATGGGCGAAACGTCTCACCAAAGCGAACCGGAACACTTCGCAGTCCTTTTGGCCCCCCTCCGGCTCCGTTATGATAGTCTGAAACGCACACTTAACGCCGTTTTTCTGCCACCGGTACGATATATTTGTTTCAAGAAGCCTACCTGGCACAGGCAAGCGGGGTTGGTCCTTCTCACCGGGCCTGGTGCCAAGATCCGGCTCCGTGAGTTGCAGCGCCCATATTTTTTGCTCGGGAAGCCAAACTACTTCCAGTTTGTATCCCCAGTTGATGGAGAACGAGCCGAACTGCCTCAGTTCAACATCCTCGTATTCGTCAGGTTCCGGCGCCTCCAACTCTTGAGGAAGCTCAAAAGCGCGAAAACGTTCCCGCAGCCATTTCATGGTTTCCAATATCACGATCTTCAAAACTGTATCGGATGAAGCCCTTTTACCGCCTGCAACAGCGCATAACTGATATGTCGGATAGCTATGATTACGCAAAAGCAGTACCGGTTGGCGGTTTTTGGAGTCGTCTTTGTGAATTTCCAAACTCATTACCCCCATACAAACGTGGAAAGAAAAGCGAACATCGGTCACCGTTACCCGCGCATGCTTTCTGTAAGTGGTTGACTGTTGGTCTGTATGGGGCGACTATGTGCGCACGCAAATTGGAGCCCGAGAAACGTCCCTTAATTCAGCCTAAACCGAAACAGGGTTTCTTTTGTTACCTTACTATTCGACCTTTTCCGATACCTTCCTGCAACTTCTCGACCAAGCTGAAACAATACACTTAGGGGTCCAAAAAAGGATATCATTGCGTAAGAAATCTCATAGACCTATGGAATTGGAGCTTGTAAA
Source organism: uncultured Eubacteriales bacterium (assembly GCA_964643285.1). GTDB lineage: Bacteria > Bacillota > Sulfobacillia > Fermentithermobacillales > Fermentithermobacillaceae > JAXGZG01. Next base: position 606 of record CAZXSP010000061.1, on the reverse strand, counting down.
TATGTATACCAAAGAAAGATTGCAGAGGATTCTTGAGAACTGGAATGCTGCAGACGGTATGGCTGTCAGCAATGTATATGTCCTGAAAGGGGCTAAACTGGCTCCAAATACATGGATGGTCGGCACTGATTATGTTTTGAAAACCGGTGAGCGCGAAAAACTTCTTACAAATATAAAGGTAGTGAGGGCACTCCATGGGCAGGGATTTGCTGCTTCTATCCCAGTGCCAACGACAACAGGAAGTGACTATCTGGAGGAGCGGACGGTGTTCGTCCTCAGCCGCAAGCTAAAGGGTAACCCTCTACCCAGCTCCGACAGATTCGGCGAAAACATGGCTGGCTTTGCCCGGGAGTATGGGGAGAACATCGCTAGGCTCCACAAAGCATTAAGCACAATTCAGAAAGACATTCCGCAGTATGAAGTAAACCTGTGTCAACGCCTCACCGAATATGCGCTGCCAAAAGTCAGGCAGCAGAACGTGCAGTGGCGTATGGGGATTGACCATGACTTTTTTGAGGACTACATTGGCACGTTTGCGGAGCTATACGGCAAGCTTCCTAAACAACTCATTCACCGTGACCCGAATCCGGGCAACATTCTTTTTCT
>CAZXSP010000060.1:0-8260 GCA_964643285.1 uncultured Eubacteriales bacterium | reverse complement strand
TATCAACTTGGTTCCCCGCGTCGTTAATATAGAACTCTTTGGATACTTGGCAGCCCGACAGTTCAAGCAATGAGGCCAAACAATCGCCTACGGCAGCCGCCCGGGCATTTACCACGTTCAGAGGGCCTGTGGGATTAGCGCTTACGAACTCCAAAAGCACCTTTTTGCCTTGGCAGCCGTCACTTCTTCCATAACTGGGCCCTTCCGTCCAAATTCGGGCCATGGCTCTTTCAAGCCAGCCGGTATCCAAGAAAAAATTCAAAAACCCAGGTCCCGCGATATCTACCCGCATAACGAAAGAGTCATCAATATTCAGATGCCTTACAATAATACCTGCCACAGCCCTGCCGTTGGATTTCACTTCTCTGGCCAAGGCCATGGCGATGCCTGTCGCAAAATCACCAAGCTCCGGCCTTGCGGGTGTCTCAAGCTTAATCTCTATGGAAAGCTCTTGGGGCAATTCTCCCTTCACTTGGGCCTTTTGAATTGCCTTTAAGATACGGGTTTCTATGTCTTTCTTCACTTCGCCCAACACACTAGGCGCGCTCTGCAAGAAAAACATCTCCTTTCAAACGAAAAGCTCAAGATCACCCTTCTTGTTATGAGAGCCCTACATCCTTGCGCATTTTCGGACCGTATACAAATGCACTGCGGTGCGTTTCCGGAGTGTAGTATTTAAGCTCCCAATCAGAAGGCGGGGTCCTTGAAGGCTCTTCCGGATCGGGTCCTTTGGAACCGCAAGTATAGCTCCAAAACCCTCCGGGATAGGTTGTCATTGGTGAAGTGTACAACTTCGTTATGGGGAAGACTTTCTTGGCTCTATCCAGAATGAGCTTTACCAGTTCCGGTTCGGCAATGGGCGCCTCTGTTTGTGCCGACATGAGACCGTCGGACTTAAGGGCTTCTTTGACGGATTGGTAAAACTCGGAGGTGAACAAAACTTCACCGGGCCCCACGGGGTCTGTGGCGTCAACGATTATTACGTCAAATTCGTTTTTGGCTTTTGCGACATAGTCTAGCCCGTCACCTATTATCACTGTGGCTCTGGGGTCATCATAGCCCGAGCTCCAGGACGGCATAAACCGTTTGGCGGCTTCTATAACGTCTTCGTCTATATCCACCAAAACAGCCTTTTTGACGCTTTTATGCCGGAGTACCTCTCTTAAAGACCCTCCGTCGCCGCCGCCAATTACGAGTACCTTTTCGGGATTGGGGTGGGCAAACATTGGAACGTGAACTATTGACTCGTGATATATGTATTCATCTTTTTCTGATGTCTGGATGATGTTGTCGAGCACAAGAGTTCTTCCGAATTGGACGGTATCGTAGATAGCGAGATCTTGGTACTTGGTCTTTTTGGTAAACACTACAGAGTCTATTTTAAGGGATACCCTCATACCTGTAAGCCATTCCTCAGTAAACCAGAGCTCCAAATGCTTTCGCCTCCATTCGCAAGTCAACGCATTATATCAAATATGGGTATTGGACAAAACATTAGGGTATGGATGAACAAAGAACTAGGGTATATCGAAAAGAAGCGCAGTCCTGGCGCCGCCTGAAAAAGCTCGCCATTTTGCTTGTTAAAGGGGCGGTCTTGGTCGGCTTATCTGTAACCGCCGTTTTTCTGGGGTTGGTTCTGTTTTTGCCTCTGCCCGAAGCCAAAACGCCTCAAGCCACAAGGGTGTACGACGCCAACGGTGAGTTGGTTTCATCTTTATTTGTGGAAAACCGGATAGCAGTGGGGTTTTCAGGGTTTTCCCCTGAACTGAGGCGGGCCGTAGTTGCCGTGGAAGATAAAAGGTTCTACAGCCACCATGGCCTGGATTTTCAGTCACTTGGCAGGGCTCTGATTAGAAACATTAAGGCAAGAAGAATTGTGGAAGGCGGAAGCACCATTACCCAACAAGCCGCCAGAAACTTGTTTCTGACATTGGATGTCACTCCCCAAAGGAAGTTCATGGAGATGGTTTACACCCTCAAGCTTGAGATGCGGTATACCAAGGAAGAAATTTTGACCATGTACTTGAACCAGCTTTATATGGGTCACGGAACCTGGGGTATGGAGGTGGCTTCCAACACATATTTCGGGAAGAGTGCGAACCAGCTTAGTCTCAGCGAATCGGCTCTTTTGGCGGGTATCATTCGGGGGCCCGAGTTTTACTCGCCCTACAATGACATGGAAGCGGGCCTTAGAAGGCGCGCTCTGGTGCTCGATTTAATGGTTGACCAAGGCATGATCACATCCCCGAAAGCCGACAGCGCTAAAGATGAAGCTGTTGTTTTGGCGGGCCTTCCTGAAAACTCTGCCCCCTACTTCATAAGTTTTGTGCTGTCTACCGTAAGAGCCCGCCACCCTGAAATTGGGGATCAAATTTATAAAGGGGGCTACGAGATACACACAACTTTGGATTTGGAAACCCAAAAAGCCGCCGAAAAGGCGTTTGCCGATTACATTTTGGAAGGCTCTAAAGATTCACGCGGGGTGACGCAGCCGCAAGGTGCTTTGATTGCCATAGAACCCCAAACCGGCTACATCAAAGCCATGGTTGGAGGGCGAAACTGGCAAGAAACGCAATTGAACCGAACCTACCAAGTGAAACGACAGCCGGGGTCGGCTTTTAAGGTGTTCTTGTACGCGGCGGTGATTGACCAAGGGCACCCTTTGACAGAAACCAGAATTTGCGAGCCTGTATCGTTCCCCGGGAGGGTTTCGGGGGAAACTTACGAACCCATAGACTTCGGAAGAAATCCCTATCACTATGCGCCGCTTACAGTAAGGCAGGCTATTGCCATATCAGACAACGTGGTGGCGGCAAAATGGGCCCAGGAGGTAACCCCAAACACGATTATCGATTACGCCAGACGCCTGGGGATCCAAAGCGAACTGGCCCCTAATATCCCTTTGGCGTTGGGAGCATCGGAAGTGACACCTATGGAGATGGCTGTAGCCGCCGCCACGCTGTCGGCAGGGGGCATCAGGCCCGAACCTATAGGTGTCTTGAAAATAGTCGATCACAAAGGCCAGATTATAGAAGAAAACATGATAAAGCGGTCGTACGCTTTATCCCCGGGTACAGCGTATGTGCTTACCAGCGCTTTACGGTCGGTAATTCAAGAATGGGGAACCGCGAAGAACATAGGGCCTATTCTGGGGGGGCGGCCCGCCGCGGGTAAAACGGGCACCACCGACGACCAGTTGGAAGGCTGGTTTGTGGGTTACACGGAACAGTTGGCATGCTGCGTGTACGTGGGGTGGGACAACAGGGAAGAATCACTCCCCGGAACAGGAGCTGTAGTAGCGGGGCCGATATGGGCTCACTTTATGGCTGAAGCTTTAAAGGGTCAAGATTTTTTGGAATGGCCTGTGCCTGACGATGTTCTGTGGACAGAAATTTGCGCCGACACAGGGACTCTGGCCTGGCCCGGCTGCAGGGAAACGTACTACGAGGTGTTTCTAAAACGGGCTTTACCGGATAGGGGTTTCCACATAGGGAGCATAGCGGAAATTGAACCCCCGCCGGGAACACAAGTAGATGAGGTGCCGGCCATTTGGGCGCAAGAACCGGTGTCCCAAGAAGAAATAGTTCGGGCTGAATCGCTTCTGCCCGAACTAAGTTTGCCTTTCGATATCGACCTTGACGACTTCTTGCGCCAATTTGAACCTACGAATCCGCTTCTTCCAGTACCGCATTGATTTCCATTTGCCGGTTTCCCCGCAGTATTGTGAGGGTGACGGTGTCTCCAGGAGACCGTTCGGACAGAATAGCTTGGAAAGTCGAAAATGAATTGGTTACCGTGTCGTCTATTTTTAGAATAATGTCACCTTGGCGAACGCCCGCTTTGTCGGCTGGTAATCCTTGTATCGATTCCACGACGTAAAGGCCTTTTTCGAGCTTCAGATCGGTCGCATACAAGTTGGCAGTTTCCTGGTCAAGGAGCCGCAAACCTATCTGGGCACGCCTTACGCGTCCAGTTTTCATGATCTCGTTTGCAATGCGTTTCACCTGATTAGAAGGGATGGCGAAGCCCATGCCTTCAACACCGGTTCTCGAAATCTTAGCCGAGTTCAGACCAATAACTTCCCCATCTGCGTTAACCAAGGGGCCGCCGCTGTTACCCGGGTTTATTACCGCGCTAGTCTGGATCAAACGCATAGATGTCTCGCCCATGCTCAATACACGATCCAAGCCGGACACAACACCCTCCGTGACTGTGCGGTTAAACTCGACCCCCAAAGGATTTCCTATGGCCACTGCCAATTCTCCGGGGCGGAGTTTGTCCGAATCGCCAAATTCGCCTATGGGCAAGTCTTGAGCATCTATTTTGATTACAGCCAAATCAGTGGCTTTATCAGAACCAATCAGAGTCGCCGCAAGGGTTCTCCCGTCTGCCAAAGAAACCGTCAGGCCCCTGCTGTTCTCCACTACATGATGGTTGGTTACGATGTAGCCGTCTGTCGTTATTATGAGGCCCGACCCGGAAGTATCCGTGAGATATTGCCTCCCAAAAAAATCCGCCATTGTAGCTTTGTTGACGATAGCCACCACGGCAGGGCTTACCTTTTCTGCCGCATAGGTTACGATTTCCCACGGATTCCCGCTGACTTGAAGGAGTACCTGTTGTTGCGAGGAGTCAGAAGGAGGCGCAGTTGTTTCCGATGATTGTTGTTCCGGCAGATACAAACCGGCTCTATGCATAAGTATTTGGGGTGCGATTCCCAAAACCAGAAAACCCCCGATGATAGCCCCTACTAAGCCAACCACAAGAAAACTTACAAATAAGGAATTTTGTTTCCCTGGGTCCTGATTGCCGGTTTCTGAAACGTTGAACTCTTGCATAGACACACCTTCCCCATGAGGAATAAACCTTATATTCTTGTACGATTGGCGTAGGGAAAAGTATGGTCACACGGAATTTGAACGCTTGGATTTTCGAGGAAAACTATTGTCAATCCAAGGCTTTTACGTCGGCTCCTAAAGCGGTGAGTTTGTCTTCTATTAGTTCATAACCCCGGGAAATAATCTCCAAGCCGGATATCTCAGTTGTGCCTTCCGCTGAAAGACCCGCTATAACCAAACTGGCGCCTGCCCGCAAATCATTGGTTCTGACAGGGCCTCCTATCAGCCTCGAACGCCCCTCCACAATGGCCGATCTGCCTTCCACTTTTATGGAAGCGCCCATCTTAACGAGTTCGCCCACGTAACCTAAACGGTTATCGTACATAGATTCCTGTACCACGCTTACCCCTTTGCCCCTGGTTAGAACCGCCACAAGCGGTTGCTGGGCATCAGTGGGAAACCCGGGATACGGCAAAGTCTTCACACTCAAAGGTGCCGGGCGTTCGGGTCCTATCACGTGCACATAATCACCGTTTTCCTCTATAATGGCCCCGGCTTCCCTGAGTTTAGCGGTGATAGGTTCGAGGTGTTTTGTAATCACGTTTCTGACCATGACATCACCGCCCGTTCCCACGGCAGCCATCATGTAGGTGGCGGCCTCCATATCATCGGGAATAACCGAGTGCGAGGCCCCTTTCATGCCGTTTACCCCGCGCACCCTTACCACATCGGTGCCGGCCCCCAAAACGCGCCCGCCCATTGCATTCAAGAAATTGGCCAAATCCACTACATGGGGTTCCTTGGCCGCATTTTCTATCGTGGTGATTCCTTCAGCCCCGGAAGCGGCCAGCATGATGTTGATGGTCGCGCCCACGCTTGGGATATCCAGGTATATAGACGCCCCTTTGAGCTTCTCGGCGCTTACCCTGACTACCCCGCCCTCCACGGTTACCTGGGCACCCATAGCCTTGAAACCCTTAAGATGCTGGTCTATAGGCCGCGGCCCAATATCGCACCCTCCGGGTAAACCTACTTCGGCCCGCCCGAACTTAGCCAGCAACACGCCAATAAGATAATAAGAGGCGCGTAGTTTCTTTACCAAATCGTAAGGAGCTATATGCGAGGAAAACCCATTGGGTTTTATATGCATGACATTACCGTCTAGAGAAACAACGGCTCCCAAATCGGAAAGTATCTGGGCAAAAACTTGCACATCGCGTATAAGAGGAACGCCCTCAACCACGCACTCATCATCGGCCAAAAGCGCAGCCGGAATGAGGGCCACAGAAGAGTTCTTTGAACCGCCTATTGTCACTTCCCCTACCAGCCGTTTGTTGCCGTTTATAACGAGTCTCGACATGGGTTCGGTTCCCCTTAACTATTGCTCATAATAGGCCACGGGATCTACGGCAGAGCCGTCAATCCTAATCTCAAAGTGAAGGTGCGGGCCGGTGGAGTTACCTGTAGAACCCACATAGCCCAAGACTTGCCCTTTTCCCACTTTGTCGCCTTTTGAGACAGCGAATTTGCTCATATGCCCGTAAACCGTTACTATCCCGTTTCCGTGATCAACCCTTACGCAATAACCATAACCGCCATCCCACGCCGCCATGCTTACCATTCCGGAATCTGCGGCGTAAATCTCTGTTCCAACAGGCGCACCAATATCGACACCTTGGTGAAACGCACCCCATCGGTAACCGAAACGAGAGGTGATAGTGCCTTGAAGCGGCCACAGCATGCTGCCTGAACTCATATTGGGTACCTGCTTTGTACCCCTTAGCACCTTTTGCGGAACAGGCTGCGACAAAACGTTCTCGTACAAAATCACCCTTGAGATTACTTGCCCGTTTTCACGCACAATCTCTTCAGTAATCTCTTTTTGGCCGACTTTACCCGCCTGGGTTACTTTATCTTCCCAAGGCCACATACTCGAATCACCGGTAGAATGCACAGGATAGGGTATGGATACCGTATTTGTGACCAATTCCTTCGAAATTAGTGTGACATAGGGTTCGGGAACTACAAGGTTCAAATTTTGGCCAATTTGGATGAGATCGGGTTCAACTTGGGGATTAGCTTTTATGAGGTCGTCTACGGACAGGTGGTTTCGTTCCGCGATTGCCCAAAGCGAATCTCCGCTTTCAACTGAATAGTTGAGAGTTCTGTCAGTTCCCCGGGACAGCACTTTTACAGCGTCTTCCCTATCCCGAAACATTTTGGTGGGTATATCTTTTTCTTGAAAATCCACTTGCTCTTTGATGGCAATTTCTTCGATTGTAGCTGACGCTCCGATAACGGTGTTTATGTATTCTTCCCTTAAATCAGACAACACGCCTTTGGCCTCTTCTTCCGTTTTAAGGGCAACTATATCTTCGCCGTTTACGTTAACCACAAAACCCCTGGCAGCCAAAAGGACATGATCTCTCAAGGCTTCCTCCAGTTCTTCGGAGGTCAAAGTTTTGATGTTTTTGTCGGGTTTAGCCTTTATAAGTTGAATGTCCTGCTGGACGCAGATTTGGCAGCCTGTTCTGCCCACTTCTTCTTCCACGATCTTGCTGAGAATTTCTTCTTTCAGGGCTTGGTCGGCCACCTGCCCTAAAACGGTGTCTCCGACTTTTATCAGATAAACACTCTTGCTTCCCGACATTACCGCAAAAACAGCGGCTATAATAAGAGCCGCCGCTAAAACCAGGTATTTTATCCGACCCGTGGCTGCGCCAGGCTGAAGTCTTCGGGGCCTGTCCCGTTTCAACTGCGCTAATTGCTCATCGACTCCTAGATCTGCCATGGCGGAAGCCACTCCTTTAGCCTAGACTGGTGTTTTGTCGCATCTATTTCCACTATTGTTACCATATAAAGTTGACCTGAATCAAAACATGCTATTCTATCCGCAACCCAAGATTTCCTGCCATAAGACTATAAGAAACAAATCAAGGCAGAGATGCTGCCCCAAAAACCTCTTTTTAGCCAGTGTAAGGAACTAATAACCAAAAAGCAAGAATGTTTAGGGCATGTATAATCCCGGTACTGCCGCAAATATGATTTGTATAGAAACTAACGATTTGGAGAGGTCATGAAAACTTTCAAAGTGATAAATCTAGGCCCTGAAAAACCTTCTATCCGAAAATGGCATGCAGATGCCCCCCCTTTCTACTTCTGTCTGATACTTATGGCTTTGGGTATCGCGGCCGGGTTTTTGGGAACACCCGGGATACCATCTAAGCCTGATGCTTACGCCAGCGCCCAGTGGCGAAGCCATGCCGCAAAAGCCGGCGCCGACATGACGTTCCCGAAGATAGAGCTAATCACATATACAGTTGAAAAAGGCGACACCCTCACATCCATCGCGAGGAAATTTGACACTACTTCTGACTCCATTTCCGCCATCAATAGCCTGGCCAGCCCTGACGTTATTGACG
>CAZXSP010000059.1:0-8352 GCA_964643285.1 uncultured Eubacteriales bacterium | reverse complement strand
GTTTTATCCTTTGGGCGACAATAAGCGCTTCCTTCTCGATGGCTTCATAATCTTCTAATGCGTAATCGTATTCGTTGGTATCTTGGCCTTCATCGTCTTCGGCCTCGTAGTAGGGTGGTTCTCCCTGAACTACCCTGTGTTCCCTTTCCATAAGATGTAGCTCGGTCACATATCGCTTATCGGCAGGAACTGGGTATGAAGCCCCAGCCACAAGCCTGTGGCTCTGGTCGTAATCTATTTCGGCAACTTTTTGGCGCATAATGGCGTCGAAAAAGACATTTACAGCATCGACTACTTCGGGCCTGCTGCGAAAATTCTTGAAAAGGTCAACCCTGACGCCTACGGAGTGGGGACTATCACCAATAATACCTGTTACGGGCGTATATGTTTGGTGGCGCCCCAAAAAAATGTTCGGTTCGGCCAGCCTGAAGCGATAAATACTTTGCTTGATGTCGCCAACCATAAACAGCTTGGCTTCTTTTTCTTTCCCCGCGACCGCAGACAAAATTGCCTCTTGGATTGGGTTAGTATCTTGGTACTCGTCTACAAGCACATATTTGTATTGGTTCTGCAGTTCTTCGGCGGCGCGTCCGCCATCTTCTTTCAAGATTTTTACAGAAAGCCGCTCCAGGTCAGAAAAATCAAGCCCTCCGGCTCGCGCTTTCTTTTGGCTGTAACGGATATCTAGTTTCATGACTAGGCTGACGAGACATCGGATGTAGGGCGCCGTTTGGGTAATTTCTTCCAGTAATTCAGCAGACGGCCGGGTAAAAGGCGAATTCTTTATTCTTTCCAGCCCAGTTTTGGCTGAGTTTCTGCGGGCCTGAGCCAGTTCCTTTAAGACCTGATCCACGCCTCTTGCGGCCGGCAAACGCTCATATCTATAAGATGCTGCCTCACTGAGCCCTGTCTCAAGCGCGGCCGCTTGCTCTCCTTGGATACCCGAGTTCAGGGCTTCGGTCAAAATATCCAGAGTGCGTTGGTAAAAGCCCAATTCCCGGTCAAGGATATCAAAATATCCCTCGGGGCCTCCCGGGGCAAGAGAAGCCTGGATCGCTTCCTTCTGAAGGGATACTATTGCCTCCAAATCGTCCACAAGCGCGCCAAGAGCGAAGCGCGTCCAAGGCAGCTCCCACACAGACTTTGCATGGGACGCTTTTTCAAACTTGGCCAAAGCCGACTGAAACCAGTTTTCCATGGAAGGCTGGGTCACGCCAAATTCGTGCAGCTTGAGAATTATAGATTTCAGTCCTTCATCGACGCCATAGCCGCCGTAGCGAGTAACCAGCCCGTGAAACAATGGGCCTTCGGGTTCAGGCGCCCCGTAAGCTTCTTCAAAAACTTCGTCAAGGGCGTCCAGTCTGAGAAGGTCAGCTTCGTGAGAATCCAGCACTCGGAAAGAAGGGTCCAAATCTACCAGGTGGAAATATCCTTTCAAAAGCTTTAGGCAAAACGAATGAATGGTGGATATTTGAGCCCTTTCCACGAGCTCCAGCTGTTCTTGCGCCCTATTTCCGCCTTCTTTTCCCGCGGCGGTTTCCAAAGCTTGGCGAATTCTGGTTTTCATTTCTTGGGCAGCCTTGTCGGTAAAAGTAACCACCAAAAATCGATCGACATCCACCGGGTCTTCTTGCCGGGTCACAAGACGGATAACCCTTTCCACAAGCACTGCTGTTTTTCCGGTACCCGCGGCCGCGGAAACCAGCATGTTGGCGCCGGTAGAAGTTATAGCTTGGTTTTGTTCAGGAGTCCACTGCCTTGCGTCAGACATATTCGGCGCCCCCCTTCGTGTCCTTGTATTCACGGATGTCCTGCCACAGGCTTTCTTTGGGTACAGTTTTAATAAGCCTGTAGTCGTTACCCTTTAGAAGCACGTCAAACATGCACAAAGGACCATACGGGCAAAAGGTGCATGCCCTTTTTGCCCCGCGCCTGTAGGGTTTTGCGTCCACACGACCGGATAATATCTCCTGGGACATTTGACGGACTTTGCCCCGAACAAAATCCAACAATTGGCTGAAATCGTCTTGGGCTACGGTTTTGGAATTCCTACTGACCCCGGATTGGGTAAAAGTAACCGGAATTATGGGTGATTGGCGTGTGGCCTGTGAATCCATCAGACGAAGCACCCTAATATCGTCAGTGCAAAGCCCCGACATTTTAAGGGCTTTCAAGGTCTCCGCCTCAAGCTCATCAGGGGATATAGGTCCTTTTTTGGATATGGGCGGGTCACGCAAAACGAAGTACAAGGCGCCCGCCGGCAGCACATTTTGGCGCCTTTGAGAACCCCCGACAACTTGGGACCAGGATTCCACCGCCACCATAAGGTAAATCAAGAGCTGCAGCGACAGCCCGTGATATACCTCCAAAAGATCCAAAGGCCTGGGGCTGGATTTATAATCGATAACCCGAATGTAGGTTTCATCGCTCAGTTCAAGAGCGTCGATCCTGTCGATTTGCCCTCGGAGGATGACTTCTTCCCCCCCGGCCAAAGCGATCCTAAACGGAGGAATGTGACCGGGAAAACCAAACCTGGCTTCAAGGGCTTTGGGCACAAAACCCCCGCGTTTCATATGCTCTGTGAGAGTTTGAGCGGCTCGCCTTGTGATTCGATTCAAAACCGAACCCACATACGAGTACCTGGCAGAACTCATAAATATCTCGTCTTGAACCTGGGGCAACAGCTTTTGGGCAGCCGTATCTGCCATATCCAATATTTGTTCTCTGGAGAGCTCAGCCCATTTCCCGTCGCCAAGGGCGGCCATGGACACAAAATCACGCATGGCTTCATGAAGGAATGTACCCGCATCGGCAGGCTCTAACCTGTATATGTCCCGTTCTTTTAATTTTAAGCCATCCGAGGCAAAGTGGCTAAAGGGACACGCAGCAAATCTTTCAAGCCTGGATACGCTGGTTTTCAGGGCGTCGCCGTAAAGGCCCCTCACAACCAGCATGGGCAGGGGTTCAACGTAGTTGTTGAAGTTTAGAGCCTTAATAGCTTTGGCCGAGTCCGCTACCCTCGTTGGCTGTGTAAGCCATTGTAACGCGCCAAGCCACATCGGACTCAAAACTTCAGTCTTCTCGTCGGCAAGTTTTCTCACTGTGAAACCCAGCACTCTCGCGGGTACTATGTAATCCAGAGAATCTTCATCGGGATTTTGCGAAACGAATGTTTCCGATTTTTGTCCCAGAATGCGGCACACTGTACCCACAACATGGGAAACCTCCTGAGCATTCCCCTCAGAATCGCCTAAGGGATAGGAAATGTAAAGCTTGGAACCCGCGCGGGTCAAAGCTATGTAAGCAAGGTATTTTTCGTGAAGCTGACGAACTCTGGACCCGGGCTCAAGCTCAAATCCCAATCTTTCCAGGTGGCTTCTTTCTTTGTCAGTAAATATTCCACCCTCCTGGTGACGTTTTGGAAATGCCCCTGCCACGGCGCCCATAAGAAAGGTAGCATCGCATTCGGGCTGCCTGGATCTATCCAAGGTCCCCACCAAGACTTGGTCTAAAGAAGGGGGGATAACGCCCAGCCTTACATCCTCAAGGCCCGCGTCCAGTAAGAGTGCGTAGGTTTTTAAGTCGCAGTTTTGATCTTTTAGGATTTCTTTTGCTTGCTCCAATATTTCCATGGCCTTGTCCCAAAGCCCGGCATGCTCCAAAGAAGCTTCTAAGTCGCCGTCTTCTTCGGCCATGTCCTGCCATTTTTCAAGGGTTTCGGGAACTTCCAAGCGTATAAGAAGATCATAAAGAGCCCGGGAAACCCCTTTTGCCGTGGTCGGTTTCTGCGCTTTCAAGTCCTCGTAGAACAATTTCAAATGTAACAAGGCCGATCTTCTCACTTCGTCACAAAAAACCGCCTCACGGTGGTCTTCGGCATCAGTATCTTCTTTTTGCAGAAATTTTCGCGTGTAGTGCCAAGGTGTTTCCGATATGAAACGTTCACCGTTTATTCCGTGGGCCAAGACGTAGTTTTCTAAAACATCGACGGCCTCCCTCTCAACAGGCACCAAGTCAGTTTTGAGATAACGAAAGACCGCTTGCGAAGAAAACGACGTAATCGCCGCATCCATAGCCGCTCTCAACAGCTCGGATAACGGGTGGTGGGAAAGAGATTTCTTCCTGTCTAAGAAAAACGGTATACCATGATCTTTGAAAACCAAAGGAATGATTTCGGAGTATTGCCCCATTTCCCTTAATTCAACGGTTATGTCCTTGTATCGGTACCCGCAATCCCGCACCAGATGAAGAATTTCCCTAGCCACAAATTCCACCTCTGCCCAAGGGTTGGCGGCTGATATAATCTGCACTCCGGGATCGGATTGGGAAACAGGCTGCGTAAGGATTTCATTTCTAAAACCCGCTTCAAGATTCCGGAGTTCTTGGTTTTTGAACCTGAATACCTCACTTTTGTCGCCGAAATACACGTCCGGCTCGAGTTTTACGCCTTTTTGCCAAGCAATTCGTTTGAGCTTTTCATAAGCGTCCTTAGATTGGCGAAAAAGACCCATATCGGAAGAAGGTGCCGTAGCCTCGCGGCGGTCTATGCATAAAGCTACCTCCACATGCCGGGCGTGTTCCAAGACAGCCCCCAAAAGGGCATATTCGTCGGGGGTAAAACCCGAAAACCCGTCTACAAACACAGTGGCACCTTTTAGCAAGCCGCACTTGTGGGCTTTAGAAGCAGCCAGTTTTTGCGTATCGGAAGGGTCCAAAAAACGATCCTTCAAAAACATCTGATACTCACGATAAACCAAGGCCAGGTCTTTTGCCTTTTGACTCAGAAAGGGCACCTGTGTCCCCGCAAAACTTGGGTTTTCCAAATCGTCGGGCACATGCCCGTAAGCGGCCAGCTCTTCCAACGCCGAAGAAAGCTCATCCCTGAAACCGGGGTAATCCACCAGCAGCCTAAACACAGACAGATCTTTTCGTGTCTTCCAAAGGATAGACTGGAGCGCCATGCTTTTCCCCACAGCAGTCATAAAGGGAGTTTCGGGAATACCGCTTTCATCTAATATCTTCCACGCCAGACGCCTGAAAGACAGTACTTGAAGATCCATAAACCCTTTAAGGCGGTCGTCTTCCAACACCCTTTTTTCCATCTGGAAGGTAGCTTGTTCGGGAACCAAAAGAAGTATTGCTCCGCCATCACCTGTCGGACGCAGAAGCTTTTCTATAATGCGATTGACGATATAATGGGTTTTCCCGGATCCGGCCGGACCTATCAGGAAGTTGAGGCCCACAAAATCACCTCATGGCTACAATTCTTCAAATTAGGGAGTTTTTCCTGTACGAGGCTCAGGGGTTGGCTACGTCACAGAATCTTCTTCCGCCAACGAGCGAACGGCCAAAAGACTTATGTCGATTAAACGTTCTTCCGCGTACACATAGTCTTTGTCTTCCGCGTGGTCGGCGATGTTGAGCCGCCCCGATTTAACGCCTACTTTAGGGGTTCTTGGGCCATTATCCAAAACGAAAATAGCGCCGCACCGAAAACCGCGGCACATTCCCACGATGAATTCCGTATCGGCTTCCATTTCTATTGACAGGATTCCGCCCATTCTCAGAAGTTGGTTGTGGGCGTCATTGTCCGGTCTGTAAAAAGCATCTACAGAAGCCACAGGGCCTACCAATACATCTGTGCCTAAGTTTGAGGCAGCGTCCACAAGGGAACGGGTAACGGCGAAATCGGCCACAGCAGGAAATGGCTTCGGAAGATATTCGTCGGCTGTTCCGCCGCCCCTGTAAGAAGCGGTAGCCACCACAATGTCGCCTACCCCGGTGTGGGGCTGAAGCCCGCCCGCGGAGCCCAGGCGAATGAAAGTGTCAGCACCCATGTTACCCAGCTCTTCCATGGCGATTGCTACTTGCGGACCCCCCATTCCTGTGGAACACACGGTGATGGGAACACCTACAAAACTGCCCCTGTAGACACGATAACCTCTGCTTTCAGAAACCAGTTTTTGGCCCGTAAGCCTAGAGGCTATCTTTCTTCCCCTTTCGTGATCGCCCGGGATCAAACAGTACTTGCATATATCCCGGGGTACCGCCTTTATGTGATGCTCTGTTGGCACATTTCCCACGGCGCTATACCTCCCGAAACGCCTTGCGGAAAAAGCTTTTGCCGGCGCCTTTGTAAGATACACCTAAATAATCCGCCAACGTGGAGCCCAAGTCGGCGAAAGCGGCCCTTGTAGGGAGTATTACCCCGGGCTTCACGGGATTTCCTGCCAGGAGCGCGGGCACATACTCTCTGGAATGGTCTGTACCCGGAACAGTGGGGTCGCATCCGTGGTCGGCGGTAATGGCAAGCACATCGCCCGTATCCAGGCTGTCAATAAGGCCGGGGATGGCCGAATCGAACTCTTGGAGTCCTTTGGAAAACCCCACAACATCGTTCCTGTGACCGTACAAAGAATCAAAATCGACCAGGTTGGCCATGACAAGCTGACGCCCTGTATTTGGCTCATTAATCGCGGAATGCAAGGCCCGAATCCCGCTTGCGTTATTTCCGGTGTGAACCGAGCGCCTAATACCGCGGCCCGCGAAAATGTCATCAACTTTTCCAATGGCCACAGTGTCGACCTTGTCATTGAAGGCATAGTCAAAAAGCGTCAAAGCCGGCGGCGGAACAGAAAAATCCTTCCTATCATTGGTACGGACAAAAGAACCCGGGACGCCTTTGAAAGGTCTCGCGATGGTTCTCGCCAATGACGATGGCTCCGAAAACAGCCCCAAAGCCTGTTCGCACCAAGAATACAAGAGCTCAAGCGGCGCAACGTCACAGTGGCAGGCGATTTGCATAACGCTGTCACCGGACGTGTACACAATGGGAAAACCGGTTTCCAAATGCCTTTGCCCCATAATCTCAATCACTTCTGTGCCTGACGCGGGCTTATTCCATAGAGCCTTCCTGCCCATAATGCTTTCAAGGCTCGAGATTATGTGTTCGGGAAAACCCTGTGGGTAGGTTTTGAACGGTTCCTCCAAAATAACGCCGAAAAGCTCCCAATGGCCGGTGGTCGAGTCTTTGCCTGGGGATGATTCAGCCATAAGACAAGCCGCCCCCAAGGGAGGAACAGGCGGGGTACCGGGAATATCCAGAAGATTCCCAAGCCCGAGCATAGCCAGGTTTGGAAGACGCAACTCGCCCAACTTTTTTGCTATATTCCCTAACGTGTTCGAGCCCCGGTCCCCGTAGGCCTCGGCGTCGGGCAAACTGCCCGCGCCCACCCCATCCAACACAACCACGAAGACTCGGCGGCCCGCCATCAAACCACGTTAAGCGTGCACAAAACCTGCGGCCGCCGCCCTATCTCGCTTCTGAGATACCGCTGAACAGCAGTAGCCAACTCATTTTCCACAACGTGCGGCTTTGATAAAGCGCTCTTGGCAAGAGAACCCACGAAATCCTTTGTTATGTCCACAATTTCTTGGGACATTACGTCCGCCTTGGAATTGCGCATAAAACCGGTGGTCCGCACCACGGGGTCGCTAACCAAAGCCCCCGAATCACCCTGCACATTGAAGGTAATGAAGATTACACCGAGTTCCCCCAGTGTTTTTCGTTCTTTAAGGATTCTGTCTCCAACATCGTTTACACCCATGCTATCTATCAGCACGGCCCTGGTTTGGACAGATCCAGCAATTTGGCCCCCGTGGGGCGTAAGCCTGAAAATGTCCCCGTTCTCGCCGATTAAAACGTTGCCCGGCGGAACGCCTGTGGCCACGGCCAGCTCGGCGTGGAGAACCTGGTGCCTGTACTCGCCGTGCACCGGAATGAAAACTTTGGGCCGGGTCAAGTTTAGCATCAGCTTTTGCTCTTCTTGGCTGGCGTGGCCCGAAACGTGCACCATTGACTCGGGTGTATAAATCACGTTGGCGCCGCGCCTAAACAAGTTGTCTACGACCCTGGACACCATCGTTTCGTTGCCGGGCACAGGAGAAGCTGCCATTATGACCAAGTCGCCTTCCACAATTTCCACTTTTCGGTGGTCGCCGGAAGCCATTCTGGCTAAAGCCGACAAGGGTTCCCCCTGGCTGCCCGTGGACAAAATCACCAACTTCGAGGCAGGATATTTGCCTATATCCCCGACGTCAACCATGATTCCCATGGGAATTCGCAAAAAACCCATATTGGTTGCGACGTCAGCCACTGTTTCCATACTGCGCCCCACAATGCAAACCTTGCGCCCATACCTGTAAGCAGCGTCTATGACTTGCTGCATTCTGGGAACATTGGAGGCAAAAGTTGTAACTATGATTCTGCCCTGAGCAGTGTTAAATACTTGGCTCAGAGATTCGCCTACGGTTTTTTCAGACGGCGTGTAGCCCGGCCTGTCGGCGTGGGTA
>CAZXSP010000058.1:0-8487 GCA_964643285.1 uncultured Eubacteriales bacterium | reverse complement strand
GCAAAACGATGTGATGAGAAGAAGTGGGGTTGAAAAGGCCCGGGCCTTATCTTTGTGGATATCCGCATTTCGGGTTGATTTGGCAAGGGATGCCTTCGCTTCAACAGCTACAATAGTTGTGTTAGCGTCGGGTAGGCCCGGCAAAACAGATAATCGGTCGATTTCCATGATGTTGTCTATGGACGATTCACTCATGACGAATAACCCCTCTCAAGACTTTGCCTAAACGGGTCTTGGCGTTGTGGATGCGTGATCGGACTGTCCCAATTGGAATGACCAGGCAGTTAGCGATGTCTTCATAAGTCATGTCGTGGTAATAGAATAAGATCAAAGGCGCTCTTTGCTCTAAGGGAAGTGTCAGCAAAGCTTCACGAACCGCTTCAACGGTGATGGCTGTTTCCACCTCGTCTTCAACCGAACCAATCGGCTTGTGCCGACCTGCCGGGAAACAACTTTCCGTGGGTTTTCGGTATGTTTTCCGCCAGTGGTCTTTGGTTAGGTTTAAAGCTATAGCGAAAAGCCAAGCCGAGAGGCGTCCTTGAGGCTGGTATTTGGCGCTTGCCTGCAAAGCCCGGACAAAGGTATCTTGCATCAGGTCCTCGGCCAAATGGGGGTCACCTGTCATTCGGTACAAAAAAGCGTACAGACTGGACTGATGATCCAAAACGAGCCGGCCCAAGTCCAATCTGTTCACCCCCCGGTATTCACTTGGTATAACGAAGCGGGGGGTGAAATAGTTCAATCGCCGGCCTCAAACCTGGCCGACTGGTGTGTGGTGAAGTGGAATTTCTACCGGTTTGTTGTTACCGTCTATCCGGCACTATTTCAAGCCAGTATCCGTCGGGGTCTTCGATGAAGTATATCCCCATCTGTTCATTTTCGTAGCAGATGCACCCCATGTCTTTGTGCAGGGCGTGTGCTTTCTCGAAATCGGCAGTGCGAAACGCCAAGTGGAATTCGTTGTCTCCCAGGTCGTAAGGCTCTTGCCTGTCCTTCAACCAAGTTAGCTCCAGAAGGAAGTCGGTTGTGTCGTTTCCCACATACACGATGGTGAAAGAGCCATCCTTCGCGTCAATTCTGCGTTTCTCGGTGAGGCCCAAAGCCTTTTCGTAAAACGCCAGTGATTTTTCCATGTCGAACACATTATAGTTCTCGTGAACCATCTCAAATTTCATGTTGGGCATCCCCTTTTCTAGTTACCTTTGTAAGCAACCTTCCTTGTTTTCTGTTCTATAGGTCGATTTCCCATTCTTGGCCGGCATGCTTAATCTCGACGATTTCAGCGCCAGGTTGAACAGGCTTTCGTTCGGCCTTGTAGCGCGCCGCAAGGGAAAAGTCTTTGCCAAAATGCATGGGGAAAACGTGTTTTACTTTGGCGACTGTCAAAAAGGCCTCAAGGCCGAAATAGTAATATTCCTCTTGTCTTGGGTCAAGGGGAACGAAAGCCACATCGATAACCACATCCCTCAGGCGATTCATTTCCCGCTCAAAAGCTGTGGTCATCTCGAGATTATACTGCTTCGATTCCTCTTTCCACACCCAAAGGTTCAAGTCGCCGGCGTGATACAAAGTCTTTCCCCCATATTCAAGGAGGAACGCGACGCCTAAATCGGTGGAACGCAAAGTTGTCAGAAGGATTTTAGCCCCGAAATCGTCCACAAAGGTATATTGGCCTTCCGGTTCCACAGATGTAACAGGCCCAATTGCGGCCATATCGCCGCGGTGCCCGTGAATGACCCCTTCGGACAGCACATATTCAACGTTACCGTGCCGCTGCCCCAAATCAAAGATGTACGGATTGAAATGGTCTTGGTGCTCGTGGCTTACAAACACAAACAATTTTTTGTCCCGATTCAGCAGAGGTATATCCCCGATGTAGTAATCAAAAAGCCAATAGCAAGTTTCCCATTCTACGAGAAATCCGCTATGCCCTATGTACCGAATTTTCACTTTCACGCGGCATTACCCCCAAGGGGCTTATTTGAAACGGCCGTGAATTCGCTTAGCGCCGTTATTACGGTAGTTTTCCCTGGCGCCGGTTTTATTCCTGCGTGTTTTCGTCAGCCGATTCATTTTTTCAAGGGTTCGCGGCAGCCAAAGTAGAACCCTTTGTAGTGGAGATTCATCGTATTCGTAATCAGTCCAACAGGCCTAGGGAGGTTTTGAAATTTGAAACAAGATTATTACATAAATAACCGCAAGCGGATTTATGAAAGTATGGAAGACGATTCTTTATTGCTTCTTTTTTCGGGAAGGGCCCCGCGTCAAAGTTCCGACCAATACTACAATTTCTTCTGCAATCGTAACTTTCTGTACGCCACAGGCTGTAATGAGCAAGGAATCGTGTTTTTGGCCCAAAAGCGTAACGGTGTCGTGTCGGAAACGCTCTTCATTTTGCCTTCCGATCTTTTGGCAGAACGCTGGACCGGAAGACGTCTGAAGGCAGATGAGTGTTCCGACATATCCGGGATAGCCCAAATACGTTATGTTGACGCGTTTACCAAGGAGTTTCATTCTCTGGCCGTGGGCGGGCGTTACAGGACATTGTATCTGGACCTTACCAAGCTTACGCCCGATGAGCCGCCCAACGAAGAGCATCGTTTCGCGCATACATGCCAAAGGGAGTATCCGGGCCTGTCTGTGAAAAACATACACATACATTTCAGCGTAGCCAGGGCTGTGAAACAGCCTTGCGAAATCGAAGCCATGCGTGAGGCTGTCCGTATAACGGGCAAAGCGGTTGAAGCCATGATGCGTGCCTCCCGTCCGGGAATGTGGGAGTACCAGTACAAGGCAATTTTCGACCATGTTCTTACGGATCATGGTGTTTTGGAGCCCGGTTTTCCCCCTATCATAAGCGCCGGCGCCAACAATTTCTGCATCCATTATTACTCTTACACCGGGCAGGCTCAGGCCGGCGATATGGTGTTAAACGACGTTGGAGCCCGCTGGGATGGGATGGTAAATGACGTGTCCAGGGGTTGGCCTTGTGACGGCAAGTTTACCGAGCGCCAGCGGCTTTTGTACCAATGTGCCCTTGAAACCTCGAACCACATGTTTTCCATTATTCGCCCGGGAATGCCTCACGCCGACGTGGACCGAACCGCCCGTGAGTATAACTACGAACTTTTGCGCGATCTTGGCTTAGTCCAATCCTACCAAGAGATCGGTAAACTTATGTGGCACGGCGGGGCGCACCATGTGGGCCTTGATGTTCACGACGATGTTCTGGTGCCCGACGGTAAGCTCCAACCTGGAATGATTTTCTGCGTAGATATCGGTATTTACTGTGAGGAATGGGGAATTGGGTTTAGGCTTGAGGACAACTGCCTCATCACTGAGGATGGTTGCGAGAACCTTTCAAGGGGAATTCCCAGGACCATAGACGAGATCGAAGGCGTGATGGGCAGGTAAGGAGAAAACCGGGCTACTGGGTCTCCAAAAAAGATTTGGCGCCGTCGAATCTACCCATGCCGTATAAGCATTGGGGAAGCCCTTTTACTAATGTGTTCACCTTTGGCTCGATACCAAGCGTGACTTTTACACCCATTGAACGGAGAAGCGCGTCGCTAAGGGTGTCGTAGGCTCCTCTTGGGTACGAGACGATTTCAGACGCGTGTCCCAACTGGGCCACAAGGGT
Organism: uncultured Eubacteriales bacterium; assembly: GCA_964643285.1. Classification (GTDB taxonomy): domain Bacteria; phylum Bacillota; class Sulfobacillia; order Fermentithermobacillales; family Fermentithermobacillaceae; genus JAXGZG01. Next base: position 4,847 of record CAZXSP010000058.1, on the reverse strand, counting down.
GTCGCTCATGATAGTGTGATCGCGAACCAAGGCTTCGATATATTCTTCCTCGGTTTCGCCATCCAAGGGGAGCGCCGTAGTCCGCGGGTGAGGGGCATCGTATTCAGGGTGCTGATGCATATCGTATGTGTGGCTTTCCACGTCCACCAGGCCAGATTGCGTCATTTCCCAGGCCTGCTCCCAACTGAAATGGGGCGTGATGGGGAACTGAGTGTCCTTGTACAGTTCGGTCTGGCCCACGGTTACGCCTATCACAAACATTGTGGCGTGGAAATTATACTTTTTTAAGATAGGGAATGCCTGTGTATAGTTACTCAAATACCCGTCGTCGAAAGTGATACAAACCGGCTTAGGGGGCAGTTCCGCGCCTCTGAACACGTAGTTCATGAGGGCCCCAAAGCTCACCGCCGAATACCCTTTTTCATACAAAGCTTTTATGTCGGCCTCGAATTGTTCGGCTGTCGTGGCCCAGTAGTCACTGTCGCCATCAGTTTGTTCCCGTATGTTGTGGTACAGAAGGATCGGGACTTGAACCGAATAATCATCCCTTTCAACAGGCCGAGGGGCATAGGACCTTGCGATGTGGTCTCGAACGGTGTCTTTTGTGACAAATTCGCCGAAATCTTCGGGGTAGTATACTTGGTCGTCTTCGAAAATTCGGGCCAAAATCATGGCACCGAGAGCGTTTCTAAAGTGAGTGACATCGTAAAAGTAACGGGGCTCGTCTGACGCTGCGGTATTGCTGAAATCCCAAAAGTCCACGGTGTTTCCCAAAGCCATCATGTAATCGGCCAGCTGCCCGGAGGTGTAACCATTAAGCTGTGACCGATAAATTGGGGGGAAGACGAAGATGCAGTTCACGCCGTTTGTGTCGCACAACCTTTTGATTTCAGCCAAGGTATCCAAAGCTTCCTGAGTGTATTGAAATGCCTTTTCGGGGGCGCCTATGATCGATGGCACAAAGCACGGATTTTGTTCCAGGTAAGTGCCAAGGTCGCCTATATGTTCCACGTCCCTCGCGCGTTTGTCGTATTCGCCCGATTCTGGCACAAACACGTTAAAAATCTGTGGGAGCCAGGTTTTTTGACTTTTATCTCTAAGTTTAGCGATCGAGTATTTATAGTTTTTAAAAAGAAATTCCTTATAAAAAGAGAACGCGTTGGACCCGTCCACTTTGTAGTGGAGCCTGTCCATGCCGTCCGCGCTTTCCACTTTGTATTGCGCTGTTTCGTTAAGGCCAAGGTTTACCAACAGGTTCTTCGGTCGATAGTTTTCTATCACATAGCGCGCGGTAAGACCTATATCGTGCATATAGCACCCGTAGGCAAAAAGGTTGTAAAAGCGGGCATCCAGGTATTTGTTAAGGAGTTCTGTGGGGTATCCATTAGCCGAAGAGCTGCCGATTATGTAGGAATCGTACTCTCCGTGGTGTTTTTCCAGGTAGGCGATTTTTGCGGCCCGCGGGTTGTTGGTCATGTTGAAAGAGTACCACTGTAGATAACGGTCGCCGAACACGCCGAAAGGGTCTATGGCCACATTTGCCGCGCCATACATAGTAAGCACCAAAAGGATGACGCAGAAGAACATAGCCAACCATTTCCTAGCGTTCATGGCGCGAACCCCTTAAAGAGTAGCACTTATTCCGGCAGCTCATCTGTTTAAACCTTGGTAAATGAAATCGGAAGCGACGTAGGCCGCATCCATATACATAAACACAATGAGCGTTGACAGGCTTACGAATAAGACCGCGAATTGAATCAAGGCGGGCTTTTTCGCCAGGTAGACAGCGGGCGATATGCCGTTTTCCCTCATCAAACTTACCAAAAGCCATACAACGCATAGCGGAACGCATGCGGCTGCCGCTGTAGGCGTAAGTCCTAATCCCGCCAAGGTTCCGTCGAACAATTGCCCGGTCGTACTTTGCGCCGCTGTCCTCTTCAGCATGTCCAAAGATTGTGCCAAGCTGGGTGAGCGGGAAAAGTATCGGCCGATTATTACTACAAACATCGTTTGCACGATTCCGAAGACTCGGTGGACGCCGCCGATCTTCTTGGCACCAAAGAGTCTTTTTCTGAGCGGCGCCAAAAGTAGCGATGCTGACATTAGCCCACCGTTCCAAAGCCCATAAGCCACGTTGCTCCATCCGGGTCCTTGCCAAACTCCCACAGCGAGAAAAGTTGCAACGGTCGCAAAAGCCACGGGGATTGTTTTTCCCCTTTCGCGCCCAAAAGTTTTGCGTGACCATCTACCCAGTTTTCCGAAAGGCGCTGACAATGCCAAGGGGTAGAACACATAATCCCTCATCCAAGCGCTCAGGGACATATGCCACCTCCGCCAGAAATCTTCCAAAGATGTGGCCAGATAAGGTTGGCGGAAATTCTGTGCCATATCGATTCCGAACAATTTGGCGGCGCCTCTGGCAACGTCAATTCCGCCGGAAAAATCGGCATACAGCTGTACGCAATACAGTGCGACTGCTAGGAAAATGATAGCGCCCCCGAGCTGCGTGTAATCCCGGAAAACAGAATCCACAAAAGGACGCAACATGTCTGCTACGAATACCTTTCTCAATAGTCCCCACAGCATAAGCTGTAGACCGGCGCGCAGGTTTTCGGCGTCTAACTCTTGACCCCTAAAAAGGTTTTCCTTAGTAAGGTCAAAGCGGTTTATGGGTCCCTGGACAACCTGAGGGAAAAACGTGATGAAGAGAAGAAATCTAAAAACATTGTTCTCTCCCGGGTATTTGCGATTGTATACGTCGATGATGTATGAAGCCGCTTGCATGGTATAAAAGGATATCCCCAAAGGCACGAACCCAAAGGATAAATTGAAATATTTGAACGCCGCCAAGGGCAGATAATTTAGACACAACGCAAATATGAGAAGGTACTTGCGTGCAGGCTCGACGGTAATAACATCAAACAAACGGCCCCACGAATAAGCAAAAATGCCGCTGACCAACACGACCGCTGCCATCTTCCAATCGTAACTAGCGTAAAAAGCGAGGCTGGCCGCAAAAAGTGCTGTCCACCTGTGTGTTTTGGGCATTAGGTAATATACGCACACAGTGGCGAGCAAGAATCCAAGAAAAGGTATAGAGCCCAAAGTCACGCTACCGTTACTCCTTCAGGCTTTCGATCAAACACAAAATGGCGCTTATTGAGTTAAAGTTTGCGGGTTCAAGGTTTTTGGCGGTTATTCTGACCCCAAAGGTATCATTTAGTTCGCCCACTAGCGAAACGATGTCCAAAGAATCCAAAATACCGTCATCTATGAGGGACTCTTCCTTATCAAAGTCGATATCGGGGAATAGCTGGCCCAAAAGTTTTTTCAATTTGTCCATAGGTTATTCTCCTTGCTGAAAGAGTTTGTCCAAATAATCCCTAAGCGCTACCCTGTCGGTTTTCCCTGTCCTGTTGGTGGGCAGATCATGGCTGTGCAGAATCTTGGTGGGAACCATGTGTTTGGGTAAGGAAAGTTTTAACGCCCTCAATAAATCGACATTTTGTTCATGAGCCGATTGGTAGAAAAGGACTATACGCTCGCGGTTGGGGTCCAAAAGACAACAAACCGATTCCACAAAAGGAAGGGCCAAGGCGGCGATTTCTATTTCACCCAATTCGATTCTGTGGCCCATGTATTTAACCTGACTATCGCTTCTGCCCAGAAACTCCAGTTCCCCGTTATTATTGTAATGACATATGTCTCCTGTGCAGTAGATACGCTCGGGATAAGCTTTTTCCAAAGGATTTTGCCTGAACGACTTGGCGGTTTCCTGTGGGTTGTTGTAGTACCCGTGGCTCAAGCATATTCCCCGAACGCACAGCTCCCCGGGTTGGTACGGTTCAGTGACCGGTCGGTTATTATCCAAAAGGATGACTTCGGTGTTGGGGAACGCGTTTCCAACGGGAATCCTTTGATTCGGCGAAAACTCCCTGTCAACCCGATAGAACGTACAGTTACAGGTTATCTCGGTGGGACCGTACAGGTTTACAAACTTTGTGTCGGGTAAATTCTTCCGCCACTGGTTTAGCACATTGACAGGAAGCACTTCCCCAGAAAACATGACAAGTTTCACGTGCTTAGGCCGATAATCGGGGAAAGTGCCCAAAGCAGAAATGATTTTCATGGCAGACACAGACCACACCAAAGTGTTGACCTTATTGTCATTCAAAACCTCGATAAGATTGGGAGTCAAAGTGAAGAGCTTTCTTGGCAAAATGTGAGTTTTGGCCCGATTCTTTAGGGTTAAGTAGATATCTTTCACGGACACATCGAAATCAAAAGGCGCTTGGTTACCGAATACTGTGTTTTCGTTGATGCTAAAGGTTGCGGTAAACTGTTCCGCCATATTAATCACGGAATTGTGACTTATGATCACGGCCTTTGGAACACCCGTCGAACCCGAGGTAAACATGCAGTACAAAGGGTCTGTGCCCACGGTATTCTTCCTTATTTCTTCAATTAGATCCTGGTTGAAATCTGTTTGATCGGCCGAAAGAATCTCCCTTGAAGTGATCTCGAAAGCGGGCGGGACAGCATGCCTCATGTTGTTGGCGCGCAGAGCAGGCGTTTTGGGGTCAAAAGGTACATAGAAGTTGCCGCTGTACAGAACGCCCAAAATGGCTACAACATCGGAAATAGTCCTGCTTAAGTGTATATATACAGGCCTGTTTCGGGCGTAAGAAATCCGCTTCGAAAGCTCCGTCCCAAGCGCTTTGGACCTATGGGCCAGCTGCCCGTATGTTATAGAAGAATTCTCATCAGAAAACGCCATTTTACAGGGCGCTTCGGCAGCCGATTTCTCCAAGTATTGGAGTACGTTGGTTATCACGGTTACCCCTTCT
>CAZXSP010000057.1:872-8614 GCA_964643285.1 uncultured Eubacteriales bacterium | reverse complement strand
ACCCCCAAGAGTGCGGACCTTAGAGGTGCCTGGGTCGACTTGGGATTTGACGCTGATGACCTTCCCAAAATCTCTTCAAGTACGCATCGTTTGCCTGAGGGCGTGTTTTTAAAAGCTATAAAGACCCCGCTTCTAACCGAAAGCCATGACCCTGTTGAGGCCATGAAAACCCTTGTACCCGATGCTATGCCGGGCGACGTGGTGACACTGTCCTCTTGTGTAGCCGCCATAATGGAGGGGCGAATGTTAATGGAAGGTGCTTGCGAACCGGGTTTTTGGGCAAAACTGCTTTCGCGTTTTGTGGACCAAACTGATGCCCCGTTCGCCGGTACAGTTCCCATGGCCAATCCATTGTCTATGCAGGTTCTTTTAGAGGAAATCGGAACCGTCCGGACCATAGTTGCCGCTTTGGCAGGGGCCCTGGGCAAACTGTTAAAACAAAAGGGTTGGTTTTACGTCATCGCCGGGGAAGATGCCGGTCAAATCGATGATGTTTTGGGGTGCATTCCTCCTTACGACTACTATTCAATAATGGGTCCCAAAGATTCTTGCGGCATTTCCCAACAAATAGCTGATAGGCTCGGTTGTGAGGCGGCAATCGTCGACGCGTGCGATTTAGGGATCGCCTGGGCGGTAGGCTACTCCAAAGGCGTTGACCGAGCTTGGCTGGAAAATGTGATGTCGAGTAACCCCGCAGGAAATCAAGAACAACAGACACCTATAGTATTGGTCAGGAAAACGCAATAGCGTTTGCTCCTTAGCGGGAGCCAAAGGAGCGGGCTTAAATGAGAAGGAGCAGGGGCAGAATCGGGGCCGGCGTGATTATGTTACTGCTGGCCTTTCTCGTGGGATATGCCGGATGTCTAAAAGCACCGCCTTTGGACACAGTGGGAGTCATTCAAGATGAACCCCCCGGAGAACCCGAACCTGTGGAAGGGCCGGTGGAACCAAACCCCGAAAACACGCTGAGCGCTTTTGAAACAATCAATTTAGGGCTCTCAGGTTACGGCTGCTTTGTGACCCCCGGCATGACGGCGGATGATTATTCAAAAGCAATGTCTTGGCCGTGGGAAACATTGAAGCCCACCGGAAATGCTCAGGATTTGTCCATCGATCTTGCGGAAAGTTACAGCTACACAGAACTGGAGAGTTTTATATTCAACCTTACTAATCGCCAAGGTTTTACTGTGCGGAGAATTGGTAAGAGTGCTGAAGGCCGCACCATATACTCGGTGTCTTTGGGTTTTGAATCAGCAGGCGATGTTGAAAAAGGATCCGAATCTCAACCCGAAACCGCGGAGAAACCAACTGTGATGCTTACAGGGCAAATTCACGCCAACGAGTTTGCCGGTGGCCTGTATATTCTGAAGCAACTGGACGAATTGGCAAAGCAGGCTGAGACAGATGAATATGTACGGCTATTGCTTGAAAACGTACAATTTGAAACTGTCCCTATAATAAACCCCGACGGAAGAGAACAAAACATCGACACCGGTTCTACAAGCAAGAAATCAAATAACAATGGCGTGGATTTAAATCGGAATTTTCCGTCGGTTAACGCGTGTCAGCTGGCAAACGGCTACAGCAAATCAACCAGCTTTTCAAAAACTCCGGGTAATTCCAATTATCCCGGGCCTTCACTTGGCTCGGAGCCCGAAACACAGGCTTTGATGAAATGGCTTAATACTTTTGTGCCTTACGCGTCTTATTATCTGGACTATCACCAGCAAGGGCGGGGTTTGTATTACGGCAAGCCTTGGGATGAAATATCCGCTCAAGAGAACAATGCCGTGTTTGGCCGGGCCGTCATTGATTTCCTGAACGCAGGCGTTACTTCGCGCGGATACATACGACTTTACGATTCCAACAACTACTGCTATGACGGGGACGGGGGAACCATCACTGACTATGCTGTTTCGGTGGCAAGAGGCATGACATTCAGCCCCGCCTACGGTGTTCTTACTTTGCAGACAGAAGAGCATGACACCCCTCTTATGGTGTTTAAGAGAGTGGATAATCACAAGGACAGTTACAAGCCCTTAAACCGTGATTTCCAGGCAGTAACCGTGGAAATCACGCGGTCTGAGGAGGGCCGCGGCCAACCCTTGGGGTATGCCCGAAAAGCCAGAGAACTCATGGACGAAGAATACTATCGCCACAATTACGATAAGTTGCTTGTATTTTTGGCCGAAAATGCCCTAGGCCCTGAAAAAAGCGACATGTTGAGAGATTCACTGACACCCTGACGCACCTCCTCCTCACCTTCACCGTCCTGCGGGCCATCGTGAACAGAAAGGTAAATGCGGCCGCAAAAAAGAAAACCCTTTAGTACAATCAGCGGAAACTACGGAAAGGAGAGCAATAACATGGCTAAAATGGAGACCGACAATTACAGCAAAACCTCGTATGAGAACAAGACGCCTTCAGTGACCTGGGAGGACTATGTGCGCGCCGAAAAGTACCTCCCTCAGAATATAGGCAAATTGGTATTCAAGTTGCGTGTAACGCCCAATTGGGCAGGAAAAGACGACTGTTTTTGGTACAAAATCGACACCCGTCAGGGAAAACAGTTTGTATATGTAGATCCAAGCAAAAACACTCGCGAGCCGGCTTTCGATCACATTGCACTTGCTTCTCAATTGTCTAAGGCAACAAAACTGGCTTACACCCACACAAATCTGCCTTTTGACAAGTTTGAATATGCGGATTCGAGTTTAAAGGCCATAAAAGTGGAAGCCAATCAAACCCGATGGCAGTTTGGCTTGGAGACGGGTGAGCTTAGCGAATCTGGGGATTCGGGTTCGACCGAAGATGTAAACCCTCAAAAACCTGCTGAAATAGTATCGCCCGACGAAAAATGGGCGGTATTTGTAAAGGACTATAATCTTTATCTTAAATGCAAAAAGACCGGCATTGAAACCCAGATCACTTTCGATGGAGACGAAAAGCACCATTACGCTTCGCCTTTTGAAAACCCGTTACTGAGCGCGGGTATAATGAAGAGGGATAACACGAGTTTCTTTATGCGTCCCTCAGTGTCTTGGTCCCCCGACTCGAAGAAAATCCTGACTTACAAGATTGACCACGAAGACATTGGCGAATGTTTTTTGGTTCAATCGTGCCCTTTTGACGGGACAAAACGACCAAAACTTCACCGTTATACCTACCCTTTACCCGGGGATGAAAACGTTCCCATGGCACAACCTTTTGTGATAAACCTTGAAAATGTGATGGGGTCTGCCGGAGAACCCGGTGAACCTGTTCAAGTAAAAATAGACGTGGAACCGCAACAACTTCTGTACTACGGTGCGCCCAGGTGCTGGACTCATTGGTCAACGGGCGACCGGGAACGCATCTATTTCATGCGCAGAGAACGCGGATATAACGTCAAGCGGTTATATGTAACCGACCCCAAAACCGGAAGTACACAAATTCTTCTGGAAGAACAATCCCCCACCGCCGTGGAGCATTACAGCCCGAAGGCAGTAGATGACGGCAAGTCGATTGTTTGGCACTCCGAAGAAGATGGGTGGGCTCACTTATATCTTTATGACGGGATTACAGGCAAACTGAGAAACCGGGTTACATCCGGACCTTGGGTAGTCAGAGAAATACACCATGTAGACGAGCTTTCTGGTACCATGTATTTCTCTGCAAGCGGAAAGGAACCGGGAAGAAATCCATATTACAAACACCTTTACAGCGTGAAACTTGATGGGACAGGTTTACAGCTGCTGACTCCTGAGGACGCAGAACACGAGATTACTTTCACGCCCAGCGGAAACTATTTTCTGGATCGATATTCCAGAGTAGATTTGGCGCCTGTCACTGTGCTGCGAAAAGCTGACGGAACCTTTCTAACTGAGCTTGAAAAAGCAGATTTGGGGCTTCTGCAACAAACCGGCTGGAGTTTTCCTGAAAGATTCAGCGTAAAGGCCAGAGATGGCGTAACAGATTTGTATGGCATGATCGTAAGGCCGTCAAACTTTGACCCAAACAGGAGTTACCCCATTATCGAGGCGAACTATTCCGGCCCGCAAACTGTCAGAACTCCGCTTTCTTTTGCGGACGGATCAGGAAGCAGGCAGTTTTGGCAGGATCAAGCTATCGCGGAACTTGGCTTCATCGTGGTGACTGTGGACGGGCTTGGGATGGCGTTTCGGTCTAAGGCTTTCCAAGATTATTCGTACAGAGATTTGGGCGACGCCGGCATGCCGGATCACATTGTCGCTTTTAGGCAATTGGCGAACCGTTATCCTTACATGGACATAAGCCGAGTTGGGATTTACGGCGGTTCAGCCGGTGGGTACGGGGCGGCTCGGGCGATACTCGCGCATCCGGATTTCTTCAAAGTGGCAGTCGTTTGGGCAGGAAACCACGACCATAGAACAGATAAGGCCAGTTGGATCGAAAGATATATGGGGCTTCCTGTAGGTCCGCATTATGAAGAACAAGCTAATCCAACGCTTGCCCGTAATCTAAAGGGCAAAATGTTCATTATGCACGGAGAAATGGATGAAAATGTACCGCCGGCGGCATCTTTACAGCTGGTTGACGCGCTAATAAAAGCTAACAAAGACTTTGACTTCTTGATTTTGCCAAACGGGCAACACGCCGACGGATATCACCCGTATATTACGCGTAAACGATGGGATTATTTTGTCCAGCATTTGCTGGGCGCGACCCCACCGGAAGGATACACGATCAGCGGCTAGGCTTTTTATCCGGCGAGTTTTAAAAAAGGCAGCGGGTCCACCCTGCTGCCTTTGTCATTTCACCCGTACTCGGTTGTAGCCTGCCTATTCCAAACGATTCTTACCGGACAGGTGCTCTATATCGATTTTAATAACCGCGGTACCCTGTATATGTTTTTGGACGTAGTCTGCGACCTCTGTTGCTGTAATAGTTCCTTTGCCCAAGATATATTTATCCAAAAGCATTCGGATTCCGTGTTCTTTTTCTTCCCCCTCTATCAGATGGGCCTTCCCGAAAACTATCACACTGTCGAATTTCATACTGATTGCGTCCACTAACACTTCTGCCTTGGTTGTCACAGAAAAGCACACTTTGTCGTAAGCCTTTATGGCGTCAAGCTTGTGACCTTCTAAAGCCGAATGAAAATACAAACACTGGCGCTCTGCGTCGTGGGCATAGTTGAGAGGAATTACATAAGGGTAACCGTCGTCACCTAAAACACCCAAGTACCCGATTTTACCTATTTCGAGTATGCCGGCTGCTTCTTCCGGTGAAATTCCCCTATCTGTTCTTCGTAATTCTCTAAAATGTGAATTCGGCATTGTTCAAGTCTCCTTTGGTGTGTCGTCGGGGTGGTTTAGTCTATGGTAACCCGGCTAATATCATGATTCGTCAGACGCAGAGAATATCCTTGATGAAAACAACATGGTTCACCATATTGTCCTTTCCACAACTGCGGCTTCTGACAGCCAACCCATGCTGATCCCGTTCGCCAAACCGGGAAGCCATCTCAAAAATTGGGTGTTGGGGCTGAATCTCGCTTCCACTGTAACGCAGGGCTCTTCTTTCCAAGGCGGGTTGGAAGCTTTTGCCCACACGTTCAGCTCCGAGAACATTCCGCCTGTGTTTTGCAGGTTTTCAAGAGCTATTTGGACTGCCGTGGCTTCCCCCCGCGCTATATCCAAAAGGACAACGCCTTCCGCAAGACTGTCCCAATCAAGGTTCTGCACCCCCGCCAAAGCACCCAGATCACATGCTGATTGAACGGCTTTCCTGGCACAAAACATTATGCCCAAGTCAACAACCATGCCCATGCAAACCACTGCTATAGGTAGGAACAATGCCACCAGTGCCAGTACTCCGCCCTTTTCGGTACGCGTACAAGGCACGAAATTATGTGTTCTATCTCGGCACGAACTCACTTCTCGTCACCGCCTTTGCTGAAAGCCCAATCGTATCCCCGATGATTGTAGCGATCATGGGGCTTTTGACTTTGTATGAATAACGTAAGTCCACCGTTATCGTCGTCCCGTATGTCGCTTGGCCCGGTGAGATGTTTGTGGTGACCGAGGACAAATCCATCTTAGCTGACGATAAAAGACCGTTTAGTCTGTCCAAGGCATTAGGCGTTCGGCCTCCTTCAACGGCACACAACCTGGCTACCTCTCTTGCCGCCGAAGTAAGCACCAATTTATCATTGAGCAAAAGACCCACCTCAAGCAATGAAAACAAGACCGTTACCAGTAAAAATACAACGAGACTAAACTCGGCAACTGCCTGCCCTTTTTCATTGTGTTTCAACTTTTGCACCTGTATCTTCAATAGGTTTCACCTGGCCTTTCGCGCGGCTGCCCGCGATTTCGGGGTCCGGCAAGAGTTGTTCTAGGAACCCCTCGCCGGACCTCCATTTCGGACACTACGTTTTTACGGATTCACGTCCCCCAATTTGTCGATTACAGCTTGGATTTTGGCATTCAAAGTTGAACCCAAGTTTCCCAGGACCGTGATGACAGCGACCGTTACCAACGCGAGGACTAAGGCGTATTCGGAGACAGTGGCACCCTCTTCCCCGCGCAGCACTGATTTTAGCCTTTCATTCAACCGCGCTTTGACCAAGTTAAGTCTTACATATGTTCGTAGCACTATTTCACCTCCTCTACCATGGACTTCTGAGAAAAGTCAGGATGTGAGGGGCCATGGATACTATGAGTACCGGAGGAAGTAAGAACACGACTGTCACAAATGACAGCTTTGTCGGTAAGGAATTAAATCTTTCTTCATCCTCTTGATAAACCCCATCCTGAGCTTCTTCAGCAAGACTTTGTAGAACCATTGACACAGGGGTACCCAATATTTCTGCCTGCATAAGCGTGGACGATAAACGTTTTGCTTGTATAACGCCGTCTTTTTCCATGACCGCTAATGCTTTTCCAAGAGATTGCCCACTGGCAAGCCTCGGAATGATCTTTTCCATCTCCTGACGAAGGGGCCCCGTTGCCCGCAGTGAAGCCGTCTGAAACGCCTGGTGCAAATCCAGACCTGCCTGTGTCATAGACGACATCCCCTGCAAAAGGGCAGGCCATTGTGCGCTTATGTCACGTTGCCGCCTTTTAAGCCGACTGTTTAAGAAAAATACGCTGAAGCAGCTTGCGCTTGTCCAAACTAGCGATGCAACATACAACGGACCCCCAAATAACGTGTTTCTACACACATAAAGCCCACACAAACAGACAGCTGATACCCGCAGATTACCGGATGACCGAAAAATCTCTGCGATTTTTTTGCCGCGATCGGAAGCCAACTGAGATACCTCAAGACGGCCTTCCCTGCCGCGAAGGCAAATGTATCCCACTAGCCCGACACACCACGCCGTTAAAGAACTGCAGACCAAAGGTTCCCACAAGGTGCTAAAAGTCACGATATTCACCCCCGGCTAAGAATTCCATGTTCTGGGTGCGGCAGTACCGATAAGCCACCAAACCACCGCTACTCCTATCACCCAAAGCAAAAACGCCAAGGATAGCATGGTCCTTCCGGTGGGATCTTGAAGGAATGCCGAAGATATGTTTGAGCTTTGCCTGAGAGTATACAGGCCTATTACCCAAGGCATCGCCGTAAGAATAATGGCGGTCAATCTGGACTCGGCGATTTTGGCACGCGCCTCGCGTTTCTTTAACCTTTTCTTTCGAAGCAAATCGGCCGTGCCGCAAAGAAGAGCCGGGGTATCTGCCCCGCTGGCGGCCCCCAGTTGAAATACCCCGACTATA
>CAZXSP010000057.1:0-862 GCA_964643285.1 uncultured Eubacteriales bacterium | reverse complement strand
AGGGTCGTTTTGACTTACAGCGACCATGGCATCCAAAAGCGCCGAGCCCGCTTCATAAGCGGTAAACGCCCGCTTTAACAGCTCGTGCGCACCGCTTTCTGCTTCCTGTGACACGTACTTCAGAGTCTGTGCGCTTGTCTCGCCTGCTTTCAGGTGGAAGGCCATGGAATAACACACATCTTCCCAAATGGAGACATCGTCTTTTGAGCCTGCAAACCCGCCTTTCACTTTGTCCAAGAATCCAAGAAGCCATTTTTCCGCGGGATGAAGCATTGCCTGGGGACTGTGCCCGAAATGCCATCTTTCTTCTGCCCTGGTAAAATCCGCGGTCAGAAAGAACACGGCACACGCAAATGCGGCGGCCGATATAAGAATCACAGCGATTCACCTGCTGTGGATATGGCGGTTTCCAATGCACAGGCTCTTTGCATGCCAACTTTGTCCGCAAACCATCGGGGAGCCTCAAACTTTGAAGGCTCCTTACCCAAAGTGTACACAGTCTCGGTTTTCAGCCCGCTTTTGTCAGCGCCAACCAAGGTCACTTCAGTCACTACTCGTCTTCCCTGGGATGATTTCGCCTGGTGAACAATAACGTCTAGGGCCGCACCTATCCAAGATTCCAAAACCGGCAAAGGAACCCCTTCGTCTGCCATGAGAGCCATGGCGCACAGTCTGGAAATGCAATCCTGTGAGGAATTCGCGTGAATCGTACTCAAACATCCTTCGTGCCCTGTGTTCATGGCGATAACCAAATCGAGCGTTTCCTTGCCGCGGCATTCACCTATAACGATTCTGTCGGGGCGCATTCTGAGAGCGTTTCGCAGCAAATCTCTGACAGTAACCATACCCTTACCTTCGATGT
>CAZXSP010000056.1:0-8658 GCA_964643285.1 uncultured Eubacteriales bacterium | reverse complement strand
AAACGAATCCCAAGGCTCTTGGGCCGCCCTCACAATGTCTTTTTGGACCTGTTCTCTCAGATGAACCCCGCTTTGAAAAACCTGTTCACCCCTTAACCGCCGAATGAAGAACACTTGTAGTGTTTGCCCGTAAAGGCTGCCTTCAAACCCCGGTAGGTGGACTTCCACCCGTACCCCACGGCCCTTGAAGGTCGGCCTCGTTCCAACGTTTACTACCGCCGGTCTTTCCAATATCCCGGGCCCTTTGGAAGCGTCCGGTTTTAGGGCTCTAACCAGCGCCGAGTACACGCCATTTTGAGGCAACGCTTTAGATTGGGGCAAATCCAAATTGCACGTAGGCAATCCAATAGTCTTACCCCTTCCGTCACCCTTTTTCACTATTCCGTAAACACAGTAAGGCCTGCCAAGACAGTCCCGGGCTTCGCCCACCTTACCTTCATCCAGAAGAAGCCTTATCCTAGTGCTTGAAACAACTTCTTGACCAACACTGACAGGCGAGACAACGCTAACCGTAAACCCGTACTCCGACCCCAGGTCCAACAAATCTTGCGCTTTTCCTGTGCCGCCTTTGCCGAAACTGAAATTGAACCCGCAAACCACGTGCCGTGCCCCAATGGCGTCCGCCAGGTAACGGGCGACAAAATCTTTTGGGCTTGTGTCGGCCAGCTGCTTTGTAAAACTTATCGGCCAATAATAATCCAAGCCCAAGTGTTCAATAAGTGCCATTTTCTCTTGAGCCGGCGTTAGTAAAGCCCCGGAAGAATCAAAACCTGCAATAAGCGTTTTGGGGTGGGGATGAAAAGTAACTGCCATCGACGGCACACCCAACTGGCTGCTGAAACTGATGGCTTCTCTAAAAAGCGCCTGATGGCCAAGATGAACACCATCGAATACTCCAAGCGCTACAACCGCGCCTTCGCGGCTATCTGCGTTTCCGGAATCGACTATTTGCACTTGTATCACTCTCGCGTGTAAGAACTTTGTCGTATGTAAGCCGTCCGCCTTCCTTTCGCACGACGGCGATAACCCTGTTTGTGCCGGACTCGTTAACTTCATAAACCAAGAACGGCCCCATTACTGCACCGTGTGAGCGCACCGGATCAGGTTCTTCAAAATCTTCATGGCTTAACTGTACACCATGTATCACTTTTTCTAGGGAAGAATTCCTGAGCTGCAATTTGGCCATGTTCGGAAGCATTTTCAGCGGGTCGGAAAACAGCGAAGGGAAACATTTCTTGGCGGCGGCTTCTTGTAAATCGTTAATCGTGTGGGCGTCTTTCAAAGTGAACATTCCCGAACGCATGCGAAGGAGGTATGATACCAGCCCTCCCACGGAAAGAACTCCGCCCAAGTCGGCGGCTAAGGACCTGACGTATGTACCGCGCCCCACCCGCATGCCGAAAATGCCCCGGGGATGTGTGCCGCCTGTCCAACTCAAAAGTTTAAACTCGTGCACCGTAACGCCCCTGGGATCGTGGCGGATCGGCTGCCCTTCCCTGGCCAAACGGTACATTTTTTGTCCGTCCACCTTCAATGCCGAAAAGGCGGGAGGCTCTTGCGATATAGCACCGGTGAAGCTTTCGAGGGTTTTTGCCACTTGCGCGGGTTGCAGATGTAAAGCGCTTTTCTCGCCAATAACGAGCCCATCCAAGTCGCCCGTATCAGAAGAAAGGCCAAAAACAAACTCAGCCAGATACCTCTTATCATCATCGAGGAAATACTGGGAAAGGCGCCTGTAAGTGCCCAAGGCTATAGGCAATACTCCCCTGGCAAGAGGATCCAAAGTACCTAAGTGGCCTATACGCCTTTCACCCGATAGTTTTCGCGCCAAAGCCACCACATCGTGGGACGTGAAACCCGGTGGTTTTATTACGTTTAAGAATCCATCCATATGTTGAGCCCGTCGACAGCCTCCAATACCCGGCCGACAACGTTTTTCATACTCCCCTCAATAGTGGCCCCCGCCGCCCTTGGATGCCCGCCGCCCCCAAACAAGTCAGCGAGTTCCGCCACATTGACCTGTTCGCGAGAGCGGAAGCTTACGTGCACCTTCTCAAGATTTTGGTCCTCTTTGAAAAGAAGCGACAACCAGACTCCTGCAATGGACCGAGGGTACTCTATGATACCTTCGGTTTCCTCCAATGTGGCCCCTGTCTTTTTGAGCATGTCCTTGGTCACGGTAGCAGTAGCCACTTTGCCCCCATGATAAAGCTCAATGGTGCTAAGGGCGGAACCCAACAGAAGCAACGAAGAAAAGGATCTGGTTTCAAACACCCGTTCAGCGATTTTCGAACCGTTGGCGCCCTTTCCAATAAGCAAAGAAGCGAGCTCAAACACTTCTTGGGTTGTAGTCTGATATCTGAAGCCGCCCGTGTCTGTCATAATAGCCACATAAAGGCAAGTGGCGAGATCCGGGCTAATCTCAACCCCCAACCTTTTTAGGATGCTGTACACTAACTGACCGGCAGCGGCTGCCCCGGGGTCTACCATATTTATGTGCCCGAAAAGGGTGTTGGAAATGTGGTGATCTATATTTATCCGCAACTTTTTGCGGGTAAACTCCAAAGCGTTTCCCGCCCTTTCCGCATCGGCACAATCCACGAATATGGCTACGTCGGCGGAAAAAGTTCCGGGGTCAAGACAGCCTGCCCGGGTGTGATGAGAACGCCCGGGCAGAAAATCGTAGATGGCAGGGTGCGGGTCTTGGGACACCAGCAAAGCTTTTTTCCCCAGACTGTGCAGGGCTTGCACCAAAGCTAGTCCCGAGCCTATGCAATCACCATCAGGTTTCTCGTGCTCAAGCACGATAAAGCTGGAATTGGCATTTATCACTCTGACTATGGCGTCGAGGGTACCGGAAAAGCTTCGATCTGCCACAGCTACTTCTCCTCGCCGTCTTTCTTGATGTCGTTAAGGAGCTTCCCCACCCGAATGCTATGCTCAATTCCCGAATCCAAAACGAATTCGAGCTCGGGTGCGTGCCTGATTCCAAGGGCCCGGCCTACTTCGGAACGTATCAACCCTCGGGCACTTCTAAGCCCCTCCATGGTTTTTTCCTTTTCCTCGGCTGTACCCAAAACGCTCACATGAATCTTTGCCAAGGAAATGTCTTTTGTCACTTCCACGTTGACAATGCTTACAAATCCTATGCGAGGATCTTTGACCCTTCTCGCAATAAGTTCGGACACAATCTCTCGGATAAGGGCGCTAGCCCGCTCCCGCCTTTGTGCCACCGGGATCACCCCACTACATTGATGCCAGAATTAGGCTGGTTTTACTTCTCTTTTGGTAAAAGCTTCGATAATATCCCCCGGTTTAATGTCTTGGTAGCGCTCGAGGCCTATCCCGCAATCGTATCCTTGCGACACCTCAGACACGTCATCCTTGAAACGCCTTAATGAAGACATCTTGCCTTCGTATACTACAACACCATCCCTAAGCAGCCTAACTTGCGCCTGCCGAGATACTTTTCCCTCTACCACGTGGCATCCTGCCACAGTACCCACCCTGGGCACATGGAATGTCTGCCTGATCTCAACTCTGCCCAAAATGACTTCCTCAATTTTGGGTTTCAAAAGCCCTTTGAGCATATCTTGAACGTCGTCCAGAAGATCGTAAATTACTCTGTAAGTGCGAATATCAACACTGTCAGCCTCTGCCATTGTCCTAGCGCTGGTATCGGGCCTGACGTTAAACCCAAAAATCACTGCGTTTGAGGCTTTGGCCAGCATAACGTCGGATTCAATGACTCCCCCAACCCCTTGGTGTATAACGCTGAGTTGTACCTCATCGCTTTTAATCTTGCCCAAGGCTTGAACTATAGCTTCCAAGGAACCTTGCACATCGCTTTTTACGATTAGCTTGAGATCGGTCTTTTCGTCGGCTTTTTCCTTTTTGAAGAAATCTTCCAAGGTCATGCGACTGGTAGAACCCATCTCCTGCTGGCGCCTTTCCAAAAGCCTTCTCTCAGTGACTTCCTTGGCGGTCTTTTCGTCATCCACAACTACAAACAAGTCACCGGCTTGGGGAATGCTTTCGAGCCCTATAACTTCTACCGGCGTATCGGGCCCCGCTTCTTTCATTTGGTTTCCTCTGCCGTCGAACATGGCCCGTATTCTGCCCCATGTGGTATCGGTTATCAAGACGTCGCCCACCCTGAGAAAACCCGACCTTATAAGAGCCGTGGCCACGGGGCCGCGTCCTTTATCCATCAAAGACTCAATGATATATCCTTGGCCTTTTCGGGTAGGATCGGTTTTTATCTCTTGCATCTCGGCTATGAGCATGATCATCTCAAGCAGTTCGTCTATGCCCTCTTTGGTCTTTGCGGAAACAGGCACAATAACAGTATCTCCGCCCCAGTCTTCCGGAACCAGCCCGGCATCGGACAGCTGCTGCTTCACCCTGTCAGGGTTAATCCCGGGTTTATCAATCTTGTTCATGGCCACTACAACCGGCACATCTGCCGCTTTGGAGTGGTTTATGGCTTCTATGGTCTGGGGCATAACACCGTCGTCGGCCGCGACAACCAAGACAGCCACGTCGGTTACTCTAGCGCCTCTGGCCCGCATAGTGGTAAAAGCTTCGTGACCGGGGGTATCCAAGAAAATCAGCCGCTGGCCCTTGTGCTCTATGACTGAAGCGCCGATATGCTGGGTAATTCCTCCGGCTTCCCTGGCTGTGACATTGGTATTCCGAAGAGAGTCCAGAAGCGAAGTTTTGCCGTGATCCACGTGTCCCATGACGGTGACAACTGGCGGCCTGGGAACCAACGCTTTTGGATCGTCGGCCCTTTTAAGCTCTTCAGCGATTACCTGTTCTTGACTTTTTTCCGGCTCTTTTAAAGTAACCACACAACCAAGTTTTTCGGCAACTTTAACCGCAATTTCCGGCGGAACATCTTGATTGATGCTAATGAGTGTTCCAAGCCCCATTAACGTCCTCAGCACCAACGCTACGGGTACACCCAAAAGGGGCGCCAACTCCCTCACAGGGGTTGGCCCTTGTATGGTGACCCGCCTGGCTCCCGCGACCAATTGCTTTGCGGGACGGCCGCCTCGGGCTCCGCCTTTGCCTTTGTACCGGTTATCGAACCTTCTGCTCTTACCGCCCCTGGGCGCCCTGTACGGCCTCTGGCCTTGGGTTCCGCCGGGCTTTTGCTGACTGGTTTGGCCGGAAGAAGCGGCCCTTTCCTGCGCGGGGCGCTGTGGTCTTTGATTTTGACTTTGGCTTTGGGGCCTTGCAGCCGGCGCTTGCGGCGCTGATTGCGTCCTAGGGTGCTGTGACACCGCGTCAGGCTTACCGCCAGTTTTTGATTCTTTCGATGTCGTCCGATTTATCAAATTAGGCTTCGACTCCTGTCTCGTGTCCGGTTTCGCAGTTTGCCCAAGCTTGGCCCTTACTTTTTGCTGAGCGTCTACTTCCAAAGCCGCCATGTGATTTTTGACCGGTATTCCCAATTCGTTAAGAGTTGTAATAACAATTTTGGAGTCTACCCCTAAGGTTTTAGCCAATTCATAAACTCGAGTACGATTCGCCATCCGGTCATCACCTCCTCACATCCGCTTGCATTTCGATTATCCTTTTTTGTAACTCGTCAAATATCGCAGGGGGCACGGGAACTTCCAGAACCCTTTCAAGACGCTTGCCCTTTTTCAAACGCTCGATGCATTCGGCATTCGGACAAACATAAGCGCCTCTTCCGGACTTTTTCCCGGTGGGATCTATTTCTACCGCACCCTCCGGGGTGCGAATGATCCTTATCATCTCTTTTTTGGGCTTCACTTCTTGACATCCCAAACAAGTCCTCTGAGGCAGTCTTCTGGCCACCTCCCTCACCCCCTACGATTTGTTCATTACATCAGTAACCTCCTCTGGTTACTTCTTGCCTGTCTGCTTTTATATCAACTTTCAAACCTGTAAGTTTTGCCGCCAACCTGGCGTTTTGGCCGTCTCTCCCGATAGCCAGCGACAATTGATGCTCAGGCACTATAACTCTCGCGATTCTTTCTTCTGGAGATACTTCCACCCCTAGAACCTTGGCGGGACTCAGCGCGTTCGCCACAAACACAGCCGGGTCAGGATCCCACTCGATTATGTCGATCCTTTCGCCGCGAAGCTCCGAAACTATTGCCTGAACCCTGCTGCCTCTTGCGCCCACACAGGCCCCTAAAGCATCAACCTCAGGAAGGTTTGCTTTTACCGACACTTTTGATCTTACACCGGCTTCTCTGGCAATTCCACGGATTTCCACAATGCCATCTTTTATCTCGGGCACCTCGAGCTCGAACAATCTTTTAAGAAGGCCCGGGTGAGTTCTGGACAGCAGAATTTGAGGCCCCTTTGATGACTTTTTTACTTCCAAAACATAGGCTTTAAGCCTGTCTCTTTCCTGATACTTTTCGGACCGCACCTGCTCCTGGGGTAAAATGAAGCCTTCCACTCTTCCCAAGTCGATTATTACGACGCCTCTTTCTACCCGCACGACTTGCCCGGTTACCACATCGCCTTCGCGTTCCGCAAATTCTTCGTATATCATGCCGCGTTCTTTTTCCCTGAGCTTTTGCAAAACAACCTGTTTTGCAGTTTGCGCTGCTATGCGGCCAAACCCCTGAGCGGGAATCTTCTCTTCCAGAAAATCGCCTACGGTATAAACGGGATTTATGGTCTCGGCTTCCGCCAACAAAACCTGCCTCATGGGATCAGAAACCTCTTGAACGACCTCCCGCCTGGACAACACGTCGATGTTGCCTGTTTTTCTGTCGAAATGTACGCGTACGTTATCGGCAGAGCCAAAATGCTTGCGATACGCAGATAAAAGGGCGGCCTCCAACGCATCCACCAGATCATCTACGGATATTCCCCGTTCTCTTTCTAACTGGCCAAGCGCCAACAAGATCTCGCCGTTCATTCCCCCCGCCCCCCTCCTACTCTTGGGTCTCGTCAGCCGTGAAATCGTAGACCAACTGGACTTTGCTGACATTCTCTCTAGGAAAAGTGACCAAACCTTCTGGAGTTCTCAAGGCTACCTGTGATTCCCCTTCCGGCCCGGTCAAAAGCCCCTCTAAAATACCTGTAAAAGTCCTTATTCCATCCACCGGGGCAAACAAGTTCACCCGGCACGAAAGCCCGCTAAACAGCGGAAACTCTTTATCGCGCCGAAGCGTTCTTTCAAGCCCGGGCGACGAAACCTCTAAGGTGTAAGCATCCGGAAAAGGGTCCAGTTCATCAAGCCTGTCACCCAATAAATTTTGAACTGCCGCGCAATCATCCAAAGTAATGCCGTCCGGCTTGTATATGACAGCCCTTATGACCCGCATTTTGTTCTCAGTCAGTATCTCTACGTCCAAAAGATCCAAACCTTGGGCCATTTCTTTCACCAAGGGCTCAAAATCAAAAAATAAATTGTCTTCAACTTTACGGTATCTCACGGTTCATCACCCCGATAACATACAAAAAGTGGGTTCGGCTAGAAACCCACTGCGACAAGATCTCCTCGATGAAAATTCCCAGAACACCTACAAAGCGAGTATAGCATAAGGGGCGAAATACCCGCAAATAAGGAAGGAACTGAGCTTAAGCCAAGGATTTAGGCGGGTTCAGATACCGCGCCAAAAACGCATATATCTCCTTCCTGGAGTCTTTGGCGAACTTGGTATCGATTCTATTAAACGCGTGGCCGCCGGGTTCGTCTTTGTATATTTTGTATTCAAACTCTTTTCCCCGAGCCTTCAAAGCGTTTATGAGATGCTCAACCTCTAAGCTGTTTACGTCTTCGTCGTTGGTATTGGTGTGCACCAGAAGGGGTGTTTCGAGTTTTTCTGCTTGCCAGGCCGGAGACCTTCTGCGGTACTCGGCGGGATCTTCAGCCGCCGTTTTTCCTATATGATACGGCGCGGAAAACAGGTTCTGATAAAACGGGCCTTTGTAACCCATCCTAGCCACCAGGTCACTTACGGGAACCCCGGCATAGGCCGCCTTATAAGCCTCCGGGTGATTGAAAATGTTCATGAGACTTATGAGCCCCCCGTGACTCCACCCCAAAATACCGATTCTGTCGGGGTCAACCAGGGGTTGGTTCTCGAGCATAAAATTGCGGGCCGCAAAAGCGTCTTCCACTTCCAGGCCGCCGTAATCGATATACTTGTAGAACAACTCGCCGTAGCCTGTGCTGCCGCGGTAGTCGGGCGCGATAACGATGTAACCCTGTGCCACAAGTTCCTTTATGATGTTGGCAGAACCGGTACTGAAATTGGCGTGAACCCCGCCGTGAACAAACACAAGAAGCGGATATTTGTTTTCGTCAGAAGCATCAACAGGCACAAAAGTGTAAGCGTTGATCTTCAACGGGTTTCCACGGTCCTGAGGTGGCTGAGCTGTGGGATTTGCCGGCGGCGGGCCTGTAAACACCACTTTTTCCACCAGGGCTTTACCCTGCATCACGTTGTACCATTGGATGTCGTCGATGGCCTTGGCTAAAGTAGCAAACACGTGCGTAAACCCGGCTTGCCCGCGCTTGAGCTCCTCTAACTGCCTCAGAATATCATCCACGGTGTCTCCTCCCTTTCCAAAGGTAAGTTCTGGATAAAGATTCTACGACGAAAACACAATGTCCTGTCAGTCTATTCTCTGTTTTCCCAAAGGCATGTATTTTCTAAG